>CAIPXZ010000518.1 GCA_903869075.1 uncultured Myxococcales bacterium
GGTGGCGGTCGCGAGAGCGGCCGCTACTTCTTACCATCGACGCTCGAAAACGTGGTCGGACACACCGAAAAGACGCCAAGTCCAAGCGGCTCGTTAGCCAACCCTGCGGCGCGATTCGGCACAGATCCGACGTTCAGGCGAAGACAACGCGCTGCGGGAGGTTCACCGCGATGCTCAAGTGACGGGTGCCGTGCGAAACCGCTTCCAAATGCCCCCAACAGCCCCGTCGTTCTCAACGACGCAAGTAGCGCCGGGTTACCGGGTACAACACCGCGCCAAAAAATCGACACCGCGCTTTGCGGATCTGCATTGCCGGCGTGTCCAACTCCCAGTCAGGCGCGGAAGGCGCCGATGTTCCCGGCCGTTCTGCACCAGCAACAGGAGTACTTCATGCGGTTACTGCTCGTGAAAGTCGTCGTCGCGGCCGCGCTCGCCGCTGCTTTGCCAGCCTGCGACTCTGGCACCTCAGGCGGCTACGGCGGCGTCGGCGTACTTGACGCACAGTCGGGCGACGTCGCTTTGGCCTTCGACACCAACGCTGACACGGTCGGCGACGCCATGACCTCCGACATCCATGACACAACCTCGACCGGCGATGGCGGTGCAAAGGTCTGCGTCCCAACCGAATCCAAGGCCTGCATCTGCGTCACGGGCGCGATGGGGGTCTCGGTTTGCAAGCCCGACCAGTCCGGCTGGGGATTGTGCGCGTGCAGCGCGGCGGTCGATGGCGGCGGTCTGACCGATAGCGTGAGTCCTCCCGACAGCACAGGTGGCGGCAAAGATGGCGGTGGCGGTGGCAAGGACGGCGGCGGTGGCAACAAGGACGGCGGCGGCGGCGGCCCAAAAGACGGCGGCGGTGGTGGCGATGGCGGTGGCGGCGGCGGCAAAGAAGCGTGCGAACAATTGAACTGCCCGACGGAATGGGGCGCGTGCCAGGCCGATTCCGGCTGCGTCACGCTTCTGGACTGCAAAAAGGCGTGCAAGGGCGACAAGACCTGCGCGGCGTCGTGCGTCTCGGCCGCCCCAGCAGCTTCGGCAACATTGGAAAAGACGCTGGGCGACTGCAGCAAGACCAACGGCTGCGGCAACGCGGGCGGCGGCGGAGACGCGTCGGTCACGGATTGAGCATCGACTTGTAGGAGGTGCCATGAGTTCGCCAGAAACGCTGATTCTTGGGCGCAGGGCTGCATGGCACGCGCGGGTGGCGAGCGTCGCTGCCTGCTGGGGTGCGGCCGCGTGCGCGGGAACAACGAGCACACAAACCAGCACGGCTGACGCTGTCGTCGAGGACGTGGCAGCCGACGTGACCGTTGCCGGAGATGCGACCGCCGACGCGAGTTCCGCGTTGACCGACTGCAACGAAGAACATCCGGAGCGCACGTCCGGTCTCCTGCGCTGCCAGCCCGGTCACGCCGGCGGCTACTACCTCTACCCGGCCAAGCACCGCGGCGACGTCTTCCTGATCGACAAGCTCGGGCGCCCTGTCCACACTTGGAACAAAAGCACGCTGGAGCCGGGGCAGTCCTGCTACTTGCGCGAGAACGGCAACCTGGTCCGCGCGGCGATGCTCAAGGGCGCAAGCAACATCGGCGGCGGCGAAGGCGGACGCATCGAGGAATACGACTGGGACGATAACCTCGTGTGGAGCTTCAACTACGCGTCCAATGACGCCGTGACGCACCACGACTTCAAGATTTTGCCCAATGGCAACCTGTTGATGCTCGCCGTCGAGCGCAAAACCAAGGAAGAGGCAGCGAAAGTCGGTTTCGACGTCAACCAGCTGAACGACGGCTACGTCGCGCCGGATGGCGTCATCGAGTTCAAGAAGACCGGCCCGGCGAGCTACGAGATCGTGTGGCAGTGGCACGTGTGGGACCATCTCATTTCCGGTCAGGACAAGAGCCTGATCGACTACAGTGACCCGAATGCGCACCCCGAGCTGTTGCAGGTCAAAGGCGGCGCGCCTGCTTTTTGGAACCACGTCAACGCGATTGACTACAATCCGGCGACGGACCAGGTGCTGCTGAGCGCGCGGTCGCACAACGAATTCTGGGTCATTGACCACAGCACGACGACGGCGGAAGCGGCTTCGCACACCGGCGGCAAGCGCGGGCGCGGCGGCGATTTTCTCTACCGCTGGGGCAATCCGAGCAACTACGGCGGCGGCGACGCGAGCGCGCGGACGCTTTTCAACCAGCACGACGTGCAGTGGATCGCGCCCGGGCTGCCAGGTGCAGGCAACATTCTCGTCTTTGACAACGGCCTCGACCGTCCGGGTCCTGCGGGTTTCTATTCCACCATCGACGAGCTGACGCCGGCGATGAGCGCGGACGGCAGCTACACCTCCCCCCCGCTTGGCAAAGCGTTCGGTCCATCCGGCCTGGTTTGGCAATACCTCGCGGATCCGCCCGGCGATTTCTACTCGTCCGAGATCGCCGGCGCGCAGCGCTTGCCCAACGGCAACACGATCATCTGCGAAGGCACGAAGGGCCATTTCTTCGAGGTGACGCCTGCGGGGCAAGTCGTCTGGAGCTACATCAACGCAGTCAGCGCGGCGGGGCCGATGGCGCAAGGCGAGATCGCGCCGCTCGATCCGAAGGGGCATCCGGAGACGGCCGTCTTCAAGGGGCATTGGTACCCGTCTGATTTCAGCGGATTTTCTGGTCGCGATCTCTCACCCACCGCGCCGACCATCGAGACCCACAGCACATCCTGCCCCACCGGCAACGTCAACTACACCTGCGGCACGACGGCTGATTGCGGTACGCGCGGCGGCCAACCTGCGTCGGTATTCGCGTGCGGCGGCGGTGGTGTCTGCTGTTTCCACCTGGAAACGCCGGTCGGCGGAGGTCCGTGATGCGTACCATCCTTGCCGTTCTGCTGCTCCTGGGTTGCAGCTCACCTCCGCCGCCTGCAGCGGATAGCCCAGTCGATGCCGGTTCAGATGTGGCCGTTCTCGAAACGAACGCAGACGCGACGGGCGACGCACCCGTCGACGCGTTGCTTGATACGACCGCAGCGGCGCTCGATCCGCAAGCCTGTCTGCTGCACACCGCGAGCGAAGCGCAGTGCAAGGACTGCTGCGACTGCCTCGGCGCCGCCTGCGCTGACGTCATCGCGTGCCGCGACGCCTGCCCCGGCCACGACTTCAGCGGCAACGACGGCAGCGTCAGCGTTCAGGCGACGACAATTCTCGGTGCCAATGGCGACTACGGGACGTGCACGAGCGCCGCGTCGCCAGAAGCCTGCAAAGCCTGCTGCGACTGCGACGGCCACTATGCGTGCGGCGACAAGGCGCACTGCCGCGACGCGTGCGTGACCGCCGGTTCTCCGTGGCCGGCGCTGCAGATGACGCAGATCGGCGCGCCGGTCCTGCTGCTGTCGGCGCAGAAGTTTGCCGAAGGTCCGCTGTGGCTGCCCAAGGTTGGCGCGCTGCTGTTCTCGGACGTGGACGCGGACACGATCTTCCGCCTTGAATTGCCAAGTACAACGAGCGTGTATCGAACGCCGTCGGGTCACGCCAATGGCCTGGCGCTGGCCAAAGACGGGAGTCTGCTTGTCTGCGAGCAAGGCGCGCGACGCGTGACGCGCGTGGCCGACGACGCTTCCGTGACAGTTCTGGCCGACAAGTGGCAAGGCAAGCCGCTGAACTCGCCCAACGACGTCGTCGTCGCGGGTGACGGCACGCTCTACTTCAGCGATCCGACCTACGGCTTGGGCAACACGCCGTCGGACCTCGGCTTCACGGGCGTGTACCGCCTGACACCTTCAGGAACGCTTGCGTTGGACGCGCAGCTGGATGGTCAGCCAAACGGTCTGGGCTTGACGCCGGATGGCAAGTCGCTGCTCGTCGCGCTGACGACAGCCAACAAGATCGTGGCGTTCGACGTCGGCAAGTCGGGGCAGCTCGGCAAGCAGCACTCGTTTTTCACCATGGAAGCGCCAGATGGCATGGCGATGGATCAGGCGGGCAACGTCTACGTCGCTGGTTTGGAAGGCGGCAAAGGCGCTGTCGTCGTGCTGAATCCCATCGGCAAGCGCATTGGCTCGATTCTGCTCGCGCACCAGCCGACAAACTGCGGCTTTGGCGGAGTAGATGGCAAGACGCTCTTTGTGACGGCGCGTGAAGCCGTGTACCGCATTGATACGCCCATTCCAGGGCTGTGAGGGGAGACCGCCATGCATCGTCTGCTCACCCAACTTGTTCTCGCGGCCGTGCTGCTCGTCGCCGCGCCGGTTTCAGCCTATCAAGCGATGCAAGGGCCGACCCAGCTGCTGTTTTGGGACAAAACCGCGGCGTTCAACGGCTACACGCTGTTTGCTGCGCATGGCCGCACGTACCTGGTCGACATGCAAGGCAACCTCGTGCACACGTGGAATTTCGGCACGAATCCCAAGCTGCAGCCGGACGGGCACATCGTCGACGCGGCCAAGGACGATCCGAGCGGTTTTGGCGGCTTTGTCGAGCTGGACTGGGATGGCAACACGGTCTGGCAGTACAACGAGACGCGCGCCGACTACGCGCCGCACCACGATTTCCTGCGCATTTTCAACAAGAAGTTGGGCGCCAACACGACGATGTACATCGCCAATCGCACGATTACCCAGAGCCAAGCGTTGGCGGCGGGTGCCGATCCCAAGAATGGTCCGTACGACGGCGCGCAGGTGGACGCCATCGTGGAAGTCGATATGAGCGGAAAAATCGTCTGGGAATGGTGGTTTTTTGACCACATGGTGCAGGACGACAACGCAAGTTGGGGCAATTACGTGGGTGCGGGCAAGACGGTGGCTGCGGCGCCTGGACGGCTCGACGTGAATCTGGCAGGGCGGCCGCTCCGCAAGGACTGGCTGCACTGCAACTCGATGGACTACAACGCGGATCTGGATCAGGTCGTCATCAACGCAGTGGGTGGCGAATTCTACGTCATCGACCACGGCGGCACTTTTGTCGCCGGGGATCCCGCTGCGAGCATTGCCGCCGCTGCCAGCAGCAAAGGCGACTTCCTGTACCGCTTTGGCGATCCGGCGATCTACAAACAGGGCGATCCGCCGTCGATTTCTGAGAACTGGAACAACGTCTCAGCCGGACACAAGCAGATTGGCGCGGCGCATGGCGTGAGCTGGATCGGCCCCGGATTGCCTGGCGCGGGCCATTTTCTCATCTTTGACAACGGCCAGTACATGTTCGAGCGCACGTGGCAGAGCTACGGCGTGGAGATCGACGGTTACGCGGCGGCGAACAAGACAAGCACGGGGCACTACGTGAACCCGCCGGAAGCGGGCTATACGACCGTGGTGCCGGACAAAGACACGCACAAGCCGCAGAAATTTCAGTCGAACCAGATTGTGTGGCGGTGGGGAACGCAGAGCCCGTCCGGGATGGCGAGCCACATCGGCGGCAATGCGCAGCGGCTGCCCAACGGCAATACGCTGCTGTGCGCGGATACCGAAGGTCACTTTCTGGAGATCACCGCCGACGGCAAGTTGGCGTGGGAGTACATCAGCCCGGTGGTCAAGGGCGCGGACCCGGTGGCGGTGATGCAGGACGCGCTGCCGATGACGCTCTCCGTATTTCGTGCCTATCGATTTGCCGCCGATGATCCCGCGTTTGCCGGGCGCGTGCTGGTCCCGGAAGGACCGATCGCCAAGACAGCCGCAACCGGTCAGCCGACCGGCGATGTCGATGCAGGCGGCGAAACCGCTTTGGACGCCGTCGCGGCGGATGCAAGCGAGAGCGACGCAGCAGCGATCGTACCCACCACATGCGACTGCCCAAAGTCCGGCTGCGAAGCCAGCCACGCGCGCGTACCCGCGGGTTCCCTCGCGTTGACGCTGGCTTGCGTCGCGTGCGCGCTCATCGGTCGACGCACGCGTCGCGCGCAAGAATCGGAGGCAAAATGAAGTACTCACGCACCATCGCTGTAGTGTTCCTCCTCGCATCCCTCGGGGCGTGTTCGGATTCGTCCGCTGGCGGCGCAGCCCCGGTGACGGACCCTTCGGACGTTGCCGCTGATTCTGCCGTGACCGATCAAGTCGACACAGGCCCCGCCATTGACGTTGTTGTGGGGGATGCTGCGGCTGACACGACGATCCCATCGGGCAAACACCCAAATTTCGTCATCTTTGTCGGCGAGGCGATCGGCTGGACGGGAACGTCTGTGCAGCTCGATCCCGGCGTGCCGTCGGTCAACAACACGGAATTTCAGACCCCGAATTTGGATGAGATGGCGCAAAATGGCGCGCGCTTCTCGCATTTTTATGCCGCGTCGCCGCGGTGCATGCCGACCCGCGCCGCACTGTTTTCGGGTCAAAGCCCGGCGCGTTTGCACATGACGTTCATCCCTGCGGATGCGTCGGGCGCCGCGGGCAACGGCACCGTCACGCCGCCCACGACCGTCACGGATTTGCCGACGTCGACGCCGACAATCGCTTCCTACCTCAAGACCGGCGGCTACGCGACGGCGCATTACGGCAAGTGGCACGCCGGCAATACGCCGCCGGAGCAATACGGCTACGACGTGAGCGACGGTCCGACGTCCAACACCGGACCTGGCAAGGTGAAAACGCCCAATCCGGTGGAGGTCTATGGCATGACCGACCGCGCGATCGCGTTCATCGAGCAGGCGGTCAAGGACGGCAAGCCGTTCTACGTGCACATCTCCAACTACAACGCCCGCGACACAACGGAGGTCACGGCCGATTCGCTGGCGAAGGTGCAGCAGCTGAATCCGACCATCACGGACGCCAAGCAGATTGGCCTGATTGCGGGCGGACTGGACTTTGACATCAACATCGGGCGGATCCGCGCCAAGCTCAAGGAACTGGGCGTGGATGGCAACACGTACACGGTCTACACATCGGACCACGGCGGGCAGGACAACTGGTCCAACGCGCCGCTGGCCGAGAACAAGGGCACCGTCTGGGAAGGCGGCATCCGCGTGCCGCTGATTTGGGATGGACCGACGATTCCCGCGGGCATGGAGACGGCCAAGCGCGCGACGACCGTCGATATCTTCCGCACGTTCGCCACGCTGTCCGGTTTGACGACGCCGCTACCCGACGCGCTGGAAGGCGGCGACTTGACGCAGCTGCTGGAAGGCGACGGCAACGCGTTGATTCAGCGGCCGTACGAGCCGCTCGTCATCCACTTTCCGCACTACGACCACGATCCGCTGGGACCGGCGTCGGCCATTTTGCTGGGTGACTACAAGTTTGTGCGGTTCTATCAGGGCAATTTGCTCAAGCTGTTCGATTTGAGCAAGGACATGAGCGAGAAGAATGACCTCTCGACGACGATGCCCGACAAAATGGCGGCGCTGGACGCGGCGATGCAGGCGTATCTGCTGGCGGTGAACGCCCAGATGCCGACGGTGAAGTGATGCGCGCCACGCTGCTAGGGCTTCTCAGCGCGGCGCTGTGCGCCTGTTCGCCGGCGGCGTCTGGCGATCCGAACGTGGCCGTCGATGCGACGAACGACACAGCGATGAGCGCCTTGGACGTGGCCGCTGACGTTGCGCAGACCACCGACCCGGCGACGGTTGAGAAGCTTCAGCCGATCCCCGCTGGGTCGTTTTCGATGGGCGATCACAACGGCCAAGGCGGTCAGGACCCCAATCATCCCAGCGATGAGTTGCCGCTGCACGACGTGACGCTCAGCGCCTTTGCTATGGGCAGATTTGAGGTGACCAACGACCGATTCGCCGCGTTCTTGAACGACGCCGGCAACGCGGGAGCGATCGACATCGCGGGCAACCTGGTCTACGGCCACGGCGACGGGCAACTCTACGCGGGCCTCGGCGGCGACGGCCTCTACAGCCGCATTACTTGGAACGGCACAGCGTTCGTTGTCGCGCCCAACCGTGGCGACCATCCGGTCGTGGACATCCGCTGGGAAGGCGCGCTGGCGTACTGCAACTGGTTGAGCGGCAAGTACGGCTTTGCACCGCTCTGCGACATCGCAAACGGCACGTGCGACCTCACCGCTCACGGATTTCGCCTGCCAACCGAAGCCGAGTGGGAATACGCCGCGCGCGGAGGCCAGACGGCGCCGTACCGCATCTTTCCGTGGGGCGATGACGTCAATGCCGATGGCACGCTGGCGAATTGGCAGGATTCGCAGGATCCGTTTGAAGCCGGCCCCTTGCCGTGGACGACGCCCGTTGGCTTTTACGACGGCACGTTACACACCAAGGGCGACTTCGCGTGGCCGGGCAGCGCCACGACCTATCAGACCCGCGACGCCGTGAACGGCTTCGGCCTGCACGACGTATCCGGCAACGTGTGGGAGCTCACGTACGACTGGTACGCGGCCGACTATTACAGCAAGAGTCCGCCGAGCGATCCACCTGGCCCGTCAACCGGTCAGCCGATGCCCGACGGCAAGCCGTACCGCGGAATGCGCGGCGGCAACTGGTACAACGGCAAGGAGTTCTTTGGCCACGGGCGGGTCGCCAACCGCAACCCGACGTATTTCCGCGGGCCGCTGGATCCGAATCATCCGTGGTACCACGTCGGCTTCCGCGTCGTCTTGAAGTGAGTTCAGGAGTGAGGGCAATTGGCGCAGATGAACGGGTCGGCCTTGCCCTTGGCGCAGTCGTCGGCGACTTTGTTGGGCGATGGACAGGCGGCCGTGAAGCTGGACTGCGTGCTGTCGCAGTCGGTGATGGGAAACAAGTTGGACGGCACTTGCGCGAACACTTTCAGTTCCGTGTTCGTGCCCGTGTCCAGCGCCAAAGGAACGTGGCCCAGCTTCTTGCACGTTTGGCCAACCGCGCCTTGTACGACGACGCGGCTGTAGCCAGGAGGGAGCGGCTGCGCCAACCAGGCCGCGCTGAGGCCGTCGGGCGCGTAGGCAATGGCGCGCTGGCCAGTTGCGCCGCCGACAAGCTTGTCCGTATCGCGATCAAAGACGCCGTTTTCGTTCGTATCGACGTACGCCGCCATGACGGCCAGCGCGTAGACGCCCGCCGCGTCGTGGACAAGCGCAACATCTGGCGGCGGCGTGTGAATCGCGACTTCATACTGCGCCGGAAAGACAGCAACGAGCGACACAGTCTGCTCGACGCTCGCCATCAGGAGCGACTCGGGCGGCGCACCTTTGGGCCCCAGCCACAGGACGGCGAAGCGCAGCGTGCCGGGCGGAAAGGAGACGGGCGCATCCGGCGTCTTGTCGACCAAGCGCACATCGCCCGTGACCGTCAGCAACGGTTCGCCGCGGTAGCTGCCGTCAACGAGCGCGGTGTCACAGCCCGCCACGGTCACGACGAAAAACGCGCAGCCGCGTCGGAGAAGTCGGTGCATCGGCGTCATGGCAGGTACCAACCTCCCGTCAGCGAACAGGACGGCGCGACCGGTGCCTCCCATGCGCTCGTCGGGCCGTGGGCGACGCGCATGACGTACACATCGAGGCCGCATTCGACACCAGCAAGCCAGCGCGGGTGCGGCGCAAACTCCAAGCGCAGGACCGGGGCAGCGCGCCAGACCCAGGTTGCACGGTCAGGCGCCACGCCGGTTGTCGCGAAAGTTTGGCTGAAGCGGTCGACGCCCACGCGCACGCCGACGCCAACGCCCGCGCGGATCGCGGGCACGTCAAAAACGTGAAATGCCGCGACGTCCGCACCTGCGGTCTGTTGCGTCACCGCCACTTCAGCATTTTGTGCGTCCGCCCAGCCATAACGCAGGCGTGCCTGAAGCCTTGCGCTACTCAGGTCCATCGCGGCGCCCAGCGCGACCGCCTTTCCAGCCGAAAAGCCGGTGAGCAGCGGCGTGCTCGCGCCCACGTCGGCGTTCAGGCTGACCACGCTCTCCTGGCTCAGCCCGCGCCGGACCGCCGTGCCGTACGGCACCTCCGACATCGACGCGAGCGCGACGGGCGCCACCTGGTTTTCGTCCACCTCGACGCGTCCCTCGTGCACGACGCGACTGCCCAAGTGCCGCAGCAGGTAACGGCCCGGCGGCACGAGCACGTCCAGCGGTCGCTCCAGCTGGAACTCCGTGACCACGCGCTCCGCATTCCCGCGTTCCACCAGCACGTACCGCCCGGCGTCCGCGAACCGCAATGTCGCCAGACCGTTGGCGTTGTCCATGCGGCTCAGCGTGACGTCCTGACCGCCCTCCAGCTGCAGCTGGTACGTTGGGTGCTGCTGCACGCGCAGTCGGCTCGTCGTCAGGAGCGTCTCGCGATAGGCGTAAGCGTAGGCTTCGCTCAGTGTGACGCGCTTGTCCGCATCGGCGTCTGCCGCGCCGCGCAAGCCGGCGATGACGTGCGTGGTGAACACGCCGCCGCCCAAGCGGTCGCTTTCTTGCGCGTCTTCGTTGTCCGCGGCGCTCGCAAGGACCGCGGTGCCTTTGTTCTGCAGCGCGGGCTCATCGGTAATGGTGAACGCCGCCGCGTGCATCCCGCCTTTGGACCGAGCGAGCCCGCCGGAACGACAGCCGTCGATCACGTACACCGCCAGGTCCGCGCCCACGGCTTGAACCGACGCGCGCAGCTCTGCAAAGGCGAGCTGGGTGTTGCCCAGGTGCAGTCCCGTCGCCGACGAATGGCCGCTGTAGTAGACAATCAACATCGGCCGCGCCGTTGGCTGTTCCACCCGCAGCCGCGCGACGCGTGCGGCGACGTCGGTCAGCACACTCCGCACGTGTTTGGCCGGCGCACCTTGCAGGACCAGCAGGTTCTCTTCCGGCACCGACGCGAGCTGCACCAGAACCTTGCCCATCCGCGCGGCGTCCTGCTCGGCGTAGCGCAGTTGCACTTCATCCGGCAGACCGCGATCCGCGCCGATGACGACAGCGAACCGCGCCGGATCGGCGGCAGCAGGCCACGCGATGGCCAGAGTCAACAGCAGTCCGAGCTTGGCGACGAGCCGAATCATGGCACCTCGCCAGTTGTCGACGCCGGTCGGCGCGTCTTGTGCAGAATCATTTCGTGCTGCAGGCAGCCGGGAAGGAGTTCGGGCAAGACATCCGCCGCGGGCGTTGTGCGCGCCAGTTGCAAGAGCTTAGCTTCCAGTATGGCGAAAGAGAAGTCGGTTGGGCAACGCACCGCCAGGATGCGCTCGTCACCTTCCACCTCGTCCATTTCCACTGCATCTTCGAGCGTGACAGCTTCGTCCGTGGGTGGCTGCGCGCGCGCATGACCTGCGTCGGAAAACGGGTAGCACAGGTAAGCGTGGCCTTGTTGATCGGCACCGACAACAAGCACGAAGCCGGTTTCACGCACCCAAAGGCGAAAACCAATGCGCTCGCCGACGAAAACCTGATCGCCAGACGCGACGCGCCGGGCAGAGTGACCGTCGTGGGCGAAGACTTCGAGTTCCATGTTGGCGCCTTTGGCGCGGAAGTCAGCGCCAACGCCATCACGTGTTCGGGATGGAGCCCAAACCGCCAACGCAATCGTCGCCGCCAGCGCCGCGGCGTAGCTCAGGGCACGCCATCGCGGCCGCGGTTTCGCGTGTCGCAGCGCGCGCACGTTGGTCGTCTTTGCCCCGCCCAGCGCCGCGAGCCGCGTGTGACACGGTTCGCAGTCAGCGACGTGTACCTGCAGCCACTGGAGCTCAGTCGCATCGGGCTCGGCCACCAGCCGTTCCAAGCCCAGCGCGCTTGCGTGTCCATCGCGTTGGTGACCCGGCGGCAGCGGCACGACAACGCTCTGGCTCCACGCCTGAACCTCCGCAACGCGGGCCTGACACGCAGCACAGTCGGCAACATGCGCTTGGAGTTCCGCGATCCCTGCGGCATCAGGCGGATCGCCCACCAGGCGATCGATGCCAAGCGCGCTCACGTGACCATCACGGCCAAGACCGGAGACGTGCATCGTCATCGCGTCCCCTCCGTCGCCAGCTGCGCGTGGCCTTCAATCGCCTTCAAGCGGTTGCGCACCGTCGAGGGCGAACAGCCCATCAGCGTCGCGATGTCCTCGTGTGTCATTCCATCGAGGTGAAAATAGACGCCAACCTGCGCCAAATCCTCATCCAGCGTCTTCCAGAGCTGATTCAGCAGCGCCAGTCCCGCTGGATCGATCATCGAGCTGTTCGTCCCTGGCACCGCGTCAAAATTGTCCGCCAACAGGCGCTTGCGGCGCTTGTCGTCGCGCAGGCGGTTCAGGCAAACGCGCGTCGTAATTGCATAGAGCCAAGTCGTCGGCGATGACGCACCGCGAAAGCCGTCGATGTGCTCGATCACACGGACAAAAACTTCGTGCGCCAAGTCCTGCGCGTCATCCCCGTCAAAAAACCAGCGCGCGCGACGCAGCACAAGCGCGTAATGGCGCCCGTACAGCTCATCGACAAGTCGCGTCGCTTTCCCGTTCTCTGCCACCGCTGCTCCAGCCGCCCTTAGTGCGGCAAAATCGTGTACGTGTTGTCGATGCTCCCGTTCTTCTTGGTCGCCGTCTCATCTTTGGGCAGCCACGTGCGCACGTATTCCACGGTCGCCTTGTCCGGCGCAACGGTCACGCGCATGTGCCCCGAGCTGCTCAGAATCGTCCCCGCAACATAACCGCCTTCCGTGGCCAGCTGCGCGCCGTTGCCCGTGTTCACCGCGCTTGGCTGCGGCACTTCCTGGTAGACAACGCCGTCCAGCTCCTGCCGCACAAAAACGTGGTCGTGGCCGTGGAAAAAGGCGCTCACGTGCGTGTCCACAAACAGCTTGTGAATCGGCTTGCCCCAACCCGGGCGGTTCTTGTCAAACGTGTTCGTGCCGTCGACTTCCAGCCCGCCCCACTCAAAATACGGCGCCATCTCGATCCCGCCGCGGCTCGACGGATCCTTGCCACCCACGATGTGGTGCGCAAACACGAACTTGTACTTGGCGTTGCTCCCCTCCAGCGTCGCACGCAGCCAGTCGTATTGCGTCTTGCCCAGCGTCCACGTCCAGCGATTGCCCTGTTTGACCTGACTCTTGGTGAACCAGAACGGATCCAGCACGACAAACAGTGCATCGCCCCAGGTCCACGCGTACGGATGCTGCCGCAGTCCGACGATCGGCTCCGCACCTTCGGGCGTCGTGTACCCGCTATTCGCCTCCGGGTTGGGAAAGAAGCGCTTGCGCGCCAGCGTCGTCCACACGGCCAGGTTGTTGGGCGTGCCATCGTTCAGATAGCCAATCTCGCCTTCATGGTTGCCGTTGACCAGAAACAGCGGCGTCGAGTGCGCCATCAGGCCGAAATTCTGCCGTTCGTACAGGTAGCGCGTCACCACGGTCTGTAGATCAGCAGCGGGCTTAACCTCCGCTTGCAGCGGCGCCGAGTGTTTCTCGCACATGAACGTGTCGCCCAGATCGATGTGGAAATCCGGCTGAGTCGTCGCGATGTTCTGCAGCGTCTGGTGGTACATCTCCACGCTGGAATTCTCGTCCATGTGGCTATCTGCCTGCATGGTGAACGTAAACGTCTCGCCCGGCGGCCGCGCTGTGTGAAAGGTGTGCGGATCGCGGGCAAGAAACGCCGACTGGCCCGGCGCGCGGTAGCGAACGCGATAGAAATAGCGCGTATTGCCGGTCAGACCGGTGATATCAAACACCAGCGGCTCGCCTGCCGGGTTCGTTTGTGGCGGCGTTTGACCGGCGTAAGTGTCCGGCACCGTGCCGAATTCGACGTAGGCTTCGACATCTTGCGCGGCGATCAGGCTCAGCGTCACGCCCTCCGCGGAGGGTCGCCCAAGCAACTCCGTCGCGAGCCACGTCATTGTGGCTGCCACCTGCACGTCAACTGCAGCGTCAACCGACGTATCGACCGCGACATCGAGCGCGTCTGCTTCGGCGTCCTGAAGCGCCACATCATCCGCAGCCTGCGCGGCAGAGTCCGCCGGCCGACAGCCCGCTAGCTGCAGCGCTGTCCACAAGAACACGGCGGTCGTCCAGCATCGTCTCTTCTGCGCCATTGTGCCTCCGCCGCCAGCAGCCCGTGAAGTTGGACACCCCAGAGCGGCGAATCCACACGCGGCCGACTATTTCGGCGCTGCGAGTCGCAAGAGCGTCGTTGCCTCGCGCCGAATCTCCGCGTTGTCAGGGGCAAATTGCACCGCGTGTTGCGCGTGAATCCGAACGCCAGACGCATCTTTTTCGAGCAGCGCCCACTCCGCCCGCCGCAGCGCGCCCATCGCCGTGTCCGCGCTTGGGTCCAGCCACGCCACGACCTCCGCCGCCAAGGTCTGCGTCAAGAGCCCCGGTTGCTGGTGCAGCTCATCGCGCAGGGCAAAAGCGGCGTCGAGGCGCACAAGGCGCACGGGATCGTTCAAGCGCCGACGCAGCAGCCGCAGTCGATCGGGATGTTCAGCCAGCGCGCGCACGGCTGCCGCGCGCACAAGCGGATGCGCGGCGTCTAGAAGTTCGCCGAGCCTTGCCGTGACCGACGGCTCACGCGCCCACGGCGTCAGCAGCCCCGCGAGCGTCGCTTGCCATGCTGGAATGTCCTCGTCGCGCGAGAGCGTCAGCAGCGCGTCGTGCACGTCCGCGGTCCCCGCCATCGCCGCTGCGACCGCAAGCGCGCGCCGGCGTTGCCGCGTCTCCAGCCTGGCGCCGTACCACTTCTGCGCGGCGTCCTGCGCCCAACTTGCATCGCGGTCCGCGTGGCAGCGGTTGCACGCGTTCGGAATCCCCAGCTCCAACGTCAACAGCGGATCGGGCGTCGTAAAGCCGTGATCCCGCCGCGGGTCGCGCTGCATGAACACCGTCACGGGCATGTGGCAGTTCTCGCAGCGATTGCCGGTACTTTCCGGGCTGTGGTGCGAATGCGCCTGCGGATCGGCGATGACCACAGCGCCGCGTTTGCCCGTCGCGTGACAGCTCAGACACAGCGCGTTTTCGGCAAGTGGCGCGCGCAGCTGCGCGGTATGCGGGTCGTGACAGTCCACGCACTGCACGCCGCCGTGGCCGCCCATGCGCGAGAGCAGGAGTGATCCGCCCTCAAACGCCTCGTCGCGCACTTGCCCATCGGGGTAGTACAAGCCCGGCTGGTCGGGCAGTTCCAGCTGAAAGTGATCGTGCAGGCTGTCGCCGGGCTGAAACGCCTCCGCGGTCAGTTCCTCACGACGCGCGTGGCAGCGCTCGCACGTGTCCGCGAGCATCGCTTTGGGCGGCTGGTCAGGTGTACACTTGGCCGGTTGCACGGGCGTACTTTGCGGCCGCGCGTGCCCGACATGCGCTTCCATACCCGCGTGGCACGCATTGCAGCCCACGCCGTGGCGGTCCCACGTCGTCCGGTACCTGTCCTGTTGCGCGTCGTAGCGTTTGTGCAAGCCGGTCATGTGGCAGTACGCGCACTGATTGTTCCACACCAAGGCACCGTCGCTCGGGCTGGCATCGCCAAAGACGTTGAACCACGTGCCGGTCTGCACGTGAAAGGCTTGCGCCGTGACCAGAAAGCGGCCGTCGGCGTTCGCGCTCACGTACTGCACAAGCGGCTCGCGACCGATCGCCATCTGCAGCAAGCGACGAGCGTCGTGATCGGGGAACGCAAAGCCGTCCAAGCCTTTGGCGATGGTGAGCGTGGGCGCCGCAGCCAGGAACGTCGCTTCGTCCTGCGCGGCATCGACCGGACGGTTGGCCAGCGCGTGGTTGGTCTCAGCCCATTGTGCGTACTGCGCGGCATGACACGTGCGGCAGGTCGCGGGATCGCGCCAATCGCCGTGCGCAGTCGGCCGCGGCCAGAGGCAAATCCCCACGCCCGCCGCAATGACGAGTGCCAGCGCCGCACTCACTCGAACGACCGTGCTGGTTGTCAGCCGCATTCCGCGTTCCCGCCCGCTGCGTCCCCTGCAACGCTTGTCATTGGACACGCAGTCGTCCGCTTTGCGCAATGGACCAGGACGCCAAGACAGGTCACTTGCACTTTGCAATGGGCGTGAACACGCAGTAGCCGTTGGTGACGTTGCACGCGTCGCTGGTGCAGGGATTGTTGTCATCGCACGTCTTGGGTGTTCCGGCGCACACGCCCGCGTTGCAGGTGTCGGTCGCGGTGCACGGATTGCCGTCGGCGCAGATGCTGCCGGTCAACGGAGTGTGCACGCAGGCGCCCGTCGCGGCGTCGCACGCGTCCAAAGTGCACGCGTTGGCGTCCGCGCACGAGACCGAGGTGACGCCCAAGCAGCTGCCGTTTTGGCAGGCGTCGTTTGCGGTGCAGGCGCTGCCGTCGTTGCAAGCCTTGCCGTCCGCGACAGGCTTCACGACGCACGATTTCAGCACGCACGATGACACGTGGCACGTCGAGCCGCTGGCCGGACAGTCCGCGTCCACCTTGCACGCGCCGCCGCAGCCCGAGAGCGCGACGTGGACACACTTGCCGGTCGCCGTGCTGCAGCTGTCTTCCGTGCAAGGATTGCCGTCCCCGCACGCGACGGGCGTGCCCGCGCAAACACCGTTCGTGCAGGTGTCGAGCGAGGTGCACGCGTCGCCGTCGGTGCACGCCACGTTGCTCGCAGGCGTGTGTTTACAGGTGCCGTCGGCGGCGTTGCACGCATCAATCGTGCACGGGTTGAAGTCGTCGCACGACACGGTCACGCCCGCGTTGCAGAGGCCGTTCTTGCAGACGTCGCCGACCGTACAGGCCAGATTGTCCGAGCAGCTCGTCCCATTTGGTACCGCGTTCACGCTGCACTGCTTGGTTGCCTTGTTGCAAACGGCGCTGCTGCAGGTGCTGCCGGTGGCTGGGCAGTCTGTGTCGACTGCGCAATTGCCGCCGCACCCTGGAATCGCGGTGTACAGGCAAGCGCCGGTCAAGGCGTCGCATGCGTCAGCGGTGCAAGCAATGCCGTCGTTGCAGACCTTGGGGGTGCCGCTTTGGCACTTGCCGCCCAGGCAGAGATCGCCGGTTGTGCACGGGTTGCCGTCGGCGCACGCCGTGCCGTTCTGGTTCACGTGCAAACACGCGCCGGATGCAGGCACGCAGGCGTCGCTTGTGCAGTTGTTCAGGTCGTTGCAGTTCACGGTCACCGCGCCCGTGCACGTGCCCGCCGTGCAGCTGCTGTTCGCCGTGCAAGCGTTGGCGTCGTCGCACACCGTGCCGGTGGCCGCGGGCTTGGACATGCACTGCTCCGTCGTTGTGTCGCAGTAGGTCTGCGTGCACGTGCTCTTGCTCGCCGCACAGTCGGTATCGACCAGACAGAAGCCGCCGCAGCCGACGATGCCCTTGAACTCGCAATTGCCGGTCTTGACGTTACAGCTGTCCGCCGTGCACGTGTTGTTGTCGTTGCAGACCTTGACTGCCCCACCGATGCACGCGCCGCCGCTGCACTGGTCGCCGCTGGTGCACGGGTTGGCGTCGCTGCAGGGCAAGTTGTTGGCGACATGGACGCAGAGCCCGGTCTTGGTGTCGCAGCTGTCGTCGGTGCAGCCGTTGCTGTCCTTGCAGACGATGGGTTGGCCGCCTTGGCACGCCCCGTTCAGGCAGGTGTCAACTGTCGTGCACGGGTTGCCATCGTTGCACGCGGTCGCGTTGGCAACCGCCTTGCTGGCGCACTTTTTGGTCACGCCGTCGCAGTAGTTGGTCAGACACGCGTCGCTTGAGGCCGCGCAATCCGCGTTCGTCGTGCACGCGCTGCTGCAACCGGCAATCGCCGTGTGGGTGCACGTGCCGCTGGCACACGCGTCGTTCGTGCACGGGTCGTAGTCGTTGCAGTTGAGCGCGACGCCGCCGGTGCAGGCGCCCAGAACGCAGGTGTCGCCGCTTGTACAGGCATTGCCATCGTCGCACGCGACCTTGTTGAGTGCGCCGCTCGTGCACTGTCCGGTCACCTTGTCGCACACGTCCGCGGTGCACGGATTGCCGTCGTTGCAGCTGACGGCCGCGCCTCCAGAACACGCGCCGTTTGCGCAGACTTCGCCGGTCGTGCACGCGTTGGAATCGTTGCACAGCGTGCCGTCTGCGGAAGGCTTCGTCGTGCACGTCAGCTTAGTCAGATCGCACACGCCTGCCTGACAGCCTCCCGCCGCGGACGGACAGTCGGCGTCCTTGACGCAGTTGCCGCCGCAGCCGGCAATGGGCGTGAAAACGCATGCCGCGGTCTTGGGGTCGCAGCTGTCGGCGGTGCACGGGTTCTTGTCGTTGCAGACCACGCTGAGCACGCCGCCGGTGCACTTGCCGTTCAGGCAGACGTCGCCGCTGGTGCAGGCGTTGCCGTCGTCACAGGCCTGGACCGTGTTCACGTGGACGCAGCCGGCGACCGCATCGCAACTGTCGATCGTGCACGCGTTGGCATCGTCGCAGCTCTTGGCCGCGCCTGCTTGGCAAGCGCCGCCGGAACACGCGTCGCCGACCGTGCACAGGTTGCCGTCCTCGCAAACCGCCGTGTTGTTGCTGTGCGCACAGCCGCTGGCCGTGTCGCAGGAGTCGCTCGTGCACGCGTTGCCATCGTCGCAGTTGACGCCAACGCCAACGCAGAGGCCCGCAGCACACGTGTCGCCAGTGGTGCAACTGCTGCCGTCGTCGCAGGCGCTTGTTGTCGGTGTGAACGTGCAGCCCGTCGTCGCGTCGCAGCTGTCCGTCGTGCACGGGTTGTTATCGTCGCAGCTGACCGCCACGCCCACGCACTTGCCGGCCTTGCATGCCTCACTTTGGGTGCACACGCTGCCGTCGTCGCACGCGCTGCCGTCGAGGCTCGACTGCAGAGCGCACATGCCCGTGCTCGGGTTGCAGACATTGTCCTGACAAGCGGTCGCGCTGTCCGGGCACGTGACGACGCTGCCGGGCTTCACCGCGCACGTGTTGGCCAAACAAATCAGCGTGCCGTTGCAGAGGTTGGAGTCGGCGAACGCCGCGCAGTCCGCGTCTTTTTGGCACTGACAGGTCGACGCGCCGCTGACGCAGCTGCCATTCGCGCAGACATCATTGGCCGTACACGCGTTGCCGTCGTCGCAAGCGAGCGTGTTGTTCGTCGCGACGCAGCCGGTTTTCGCGTCGCATGTGTCCGTCGTGCACGGGTTGCCGTCGTCACAGTTCAGGCTGACCGCGCCTTTACACGTGGCCCCGATGCAGGTGTCGCCCGTTGTGCATGCCGTCCCGTCGTCGCACGCGACGCCGATCGACGCCGTCGCGACGTGGCCGCAACCGCTCGTGGCATCGCACGTGTCGTCGGTGCACGAGTTGGCGTCGTCGCAGGTGAGCGGCGTGCCTACGCAAACGCCGGAGACACACGCGTCGGCACTGGTGCATTGCAGCCCGTCGTCGCACGTGCCGTCCGTCGCCGAGTGACCGCACAAGCCCGTCGAACTGTCGCAACTGTCCGACGTGCACGGGTTGCTGTCATCGCAGGACTTGGCCGAACCTGGCACGCAGACACCGCCACCGCAGAGATCAGGCCCCGTACACGCGTCGTCGTCGCTGCATTCGTTGGCGTTTGCGGCGTTGACGCAGCCTGTCGCCGGAGCACAACTGTCGTCCGTACACGGGTTGCCGTCGTTGCAGCCGACCGTTGGGCCGCTGCAGAGCCCCACCGCACAGGTTTCGCCGATCGTGCACGCGTTTCCGTCGTCGCACGGTGTGCCGTCCATGGCCAGGAAAGTCGCGCACAACCCTGTGTTTGCGTCGCACGTCTGCGGCTGACAGGGATTCGCGCTCGCGCAGACGATTTCTGGTCCCGTTTGGCACACACCGCTCTGGCACGTATCGGGCGTCGTACACTTGTTGCCATCGTCGCACACGGTGCCGTCGCTCGCGGGACCGTGGGTGCATCCGGTGGTGGGCTCACAGGCATCCGTCGTGCATGGGTTGCCGTCGTCGCAGTTAGCCGCCGTGCCGACGCATTTGCCCGCGACGCACTGGTCGCCCTCGGTGCACGCGCTACCATCCGAGCATTCCAGCGGCACGCCGGGCGATGTCCCCTCGTCCGTCAGGCCGTTGCAGTTCTCGTCGACGCCGTCGCATGTCTCGGATGTCGGGGTGACGGCATCGCACAGCGTCAACCCGGTGATGCCGCAGAGCCGTGTGCCCTTGCAACTGCCGGCCGAATTCACGTTGCTGCAGGTCGTGGACAACGCAGCCGCGATGGCCGATTCCGAACAGCTGCACGCGCCCAAGGTCCCGTCTGGTGCGCTCGCAGGCGGCGGTGGCACGCAAACCTCAGCCTGAGTACCCTGCGCATCCGTCAAATTCAGCAGCAGGTAGCCGGTTGGGCAGTTCGGACCGGGCGTCGCACAAAAGCTGCCGTCAGTCCCGTGCGGAACACACAAACCTCCGGGACCGCACGCGGCGGAGTCCGTGCAAGGGTCGCACAAGTGCGCTGGGCCGAGGTCGACGGCGTCTGCCGAGTCGACCGAAACATCTGTAGTAGTCGAGTCGTCAGGGGCAGGCACATCGTCCTGAGCGGCGGTCGTGTCGCCAGGCGCGCTCACATCGCCTTCCGCATCCGTCGTCACCGAATCGTCAAGCGCGACATCCGGGACGTCCGCCGTGTCCGTAACGTCGAGCGCGTCAGCGGCATCCTGGGCATCCACGCCGTCCTCGCCAGCCACATCGGCTGCATCCAGCGCCGCGGTGTCATCCGCTGCATCTGCATCGACCGCGACAGTGGTGTCATCGGCTGCGTCAGCCTCCGCACCGGTGACGGGCACGGTCGCGTCTTGGGCACAAGCGGCGATGAGGAGGACGAGGAGATAGGCACCAATCGTGTTCTGCGCTTTCAATTTCATGAGGCCCTCCGGTGGTGGCGCGACGTCGTAGCCCGCAGCGATTGCGGCACATCCTGTCGTTGGACACGCGGCGTGCGCCAAACCGCAATCCGAATCGTTCCGCCTCCGACCGGCTCTCACGCCAGCGCCGCATCACGCGCAGAGACCTCCACATGCCAATGAAACTCGCGTTCTTCGCCGTCCTGTCCCTTGCCGCCGCCTGTGAGCGCACCCCAGCGGCGCCCGTGACCTTGCCCAGGCCGACCGAATCAGCGCCCGCCGTCGCCGCAGTCGCTGAACTACCCGCGGATGTCTCTGCAGCTTTTGACCA
>CAIPXZ010000519.1 GCA_903869075.1 uncultured Myxococcales bacterium
AGCCCGCACTCGCGCGCGGCGTTTTACATGCTGCGCCGTCTGGCCAAGGCGGCGGACCAGCCGATTGCGCTCGGCATTGCCGTGCTGCCGCGCGACGCCTCGCAGGCCAAGACGGCGGCGGGCGCGGCGCTGCTGGCGGCGGCGGAACTCGGCAAAGGCCTGGAGTTTGCCGAGGCGCTTTTCAACGCCGACAAGCCGGAAACGCCAGCCGCCATCGCCGCAGCCGCTAAGAAGTGCAAACTCGACCCCGCGGCGCTGCAGAAAGCCGTGACTTCGCCGACGGTGCAGCGCAAGCTACAGCAGGTCTGGCTCACGCGGCAAGTGCTTGATTTGCGTGAAGAACCGGTGATTTACATCGGCAACCAGCTGTACCAGGGACCGCTGGACGAGTCGCGTCTTGAGCGCGCCGTGCGCTTTGTCACTTCCGAGCTTCCCCCACCGTCCGCGCCCGCGGCCAGCCCGCCATGAGACACCCCCATCCATGAGCCTCCACTACACTGAAACGCTGCGTGGCAGCTATTTTTTGGTCGAGACGCCGGACGACGTCCGGACGTGCGAGATCTCGGTCAGCGTGCGCCTGCCGCGACCCAAGGGCATCGTCCACGAGGTCGACGCCGAGATGACAGGCAGCGCCAGCTTTGACCGGCTTTCCGATCACGCGCCCATCCAGGGGCTGCTGCGGATGCGCTGGATTCGGCCGCGGCGCGTCGACTATGAGTTCGTGTTTACCGCCCAGGACGGCCGCACGCTGCTGTTTCGCGGCGCCAAGCACCCGAGCCTGCTGAGGCCGCTGTACACCGCGACGACGCTGTGGGGCACCGTGCACGAGGGCGAAAGGGCGATCGCGATGGTCAGCCTGCATTTTGACCTGCGCCGTGATTTGGTAGCGTTTTTGCAGAGTTTGGACCGGCAGCGCGGCGAATAGCCAGACCCCGGGGTTGCCGGATTGCGCGCCGTGAGGCACGATCGCGCCACCGGCCCCCCGTCCGGCAAGCTGGATCGCGCCATGGCCCTCGAACCTTCCCTCCGCGGCAAAAACGCCCAAGCATCGCCGATTCGCCGCCTGTCGCCGTATGCCGATGCCGCCAAAGCCCGCGGCGTCCGCGTCTACCACCTGAACATCGGCCAGCCGGACATCCCGACGCCACCGCGGATGCTCGAGGCGTACCGCCACTTTGAAGATCCGGTGCTGGCGTACGGCGCGTCGGAAGGCAGCCTGGCGTATCGCACCGGATTGGCCAAGTATTACAACAGCCTGACACAGCCTTCGGCGATTGCGCCGGTGCTGCCGTCGCAGGTTTTGGTGACCGTTGGCGGCTCGGAAGCGCTGCAGTTCGCGATCGCCGCGACGTGCGACATCGGTGAGGAGATCCTCGTCGCCGAGCCGTACTACCCGAACTACAAGGGTTTTGCCCAGATCCTCGGCGTCGTCACCCGCGCCATCACCACCTCCGCCAGCGACGGCTATGCGCTGACGGCCGAGCAGGTCCGCGCCGCGATTGGCCCGCGCACCCGCGCGCTGATTGTCTCCAGCCCCGGCAACCCGACGGGCGCGGTCATCAACGCCGCGCATTTACAGGCGATTGGCGAGGTCTGCCGCGACGCCGGCATCTTCTTCATCTGCGACGAGGTCTACCGCGACTTCGTGTACGACGGCAGCGGGCGCGCGCCATCGGTGCTCTGGCAGCCCGGGCTGGAAGGCTGTGCGATCCAGATCGACTCGGTGTCCAAGCGCTATTCGGCGTGCGGCGCGCGGGTCGGCTGCCTCGTGACGCGCAACGCGGCGGTGTATGCCGCGGCGCTGAAATTCGCGCAGACGCGGCTGTCGCCGCCGGTCATCGACCAATTTGCGGCGCTGGCGGCGCTCGATACGCCGCAGGCGGAGACCGACGCCCACATCGCCGATTACAAGCGGCGGCGCGATGCGCTCGTCGCGGGCCTGTGCGCCATCCCGGGCGTGCGCGCGGAGACGCCAGCCGGCGCGTTCTACCTCATGGTCGAGCTGCCGGTGCCGGACGCCGAGCGGTTTTGCATCTGGCTGCTCGAGTCCTTCCAGCTGGACGGCGAGACGGTGATGTTTGCGCCCGCCGACGGCTTCTACGCGACGCCGGGTCTGGGCAAACGCGAAGTGCGGGCGGCGTACGTGCTGGAAGTGCCCAAGCTGC
>CAIPXZ010000520.1 GCA_903869075.1 uncultured Myxococcales bacterium
CGCCAGCACCGCCAGCGCCGGCGAGATGTGTTCCGGCTCACCGCGCTGGCCACCCAGGTCGATGCGCTCCACCGCCAGCCGCGCCCGCGAATCGCGGCTCAGATCATCGCGCGCCAGCAGCGCGTCCAGCACGTCCGCGCGCTCGTCCAGCGAGCCCGCTTGCCGCAGCGCCGCCGCGAGGCCATACCACGCCTCCAGCGCTTCCGGCGTCTCTTCCAGCACTTGGCGATACAGCTGCGCCGCCGTCGCCGGCTCCGACAGCGCGTGATCGCACAAATTGGCGGCACGCAGCAGCGTGTCCACGCGCTCGTTGCCGGTCTGCTGTTCCGCCAGCCGCTCCAGCGTCGCGACGACCGCCGGCCAATCCGCCTGTTCGGTGCAGATCCGCTCGCGCAACGCCAGCACTTCCGCGTCGTTCGGGCTCGCTTCGGTCGCCAGATCCACCGCGTGCCGCGCCGTCGCCAGGTCGTTGCCGCCGGTCAGCAGCAGCTGCGCCGCGTCCAGCCACAGCTGCACGCGCAGCGCGATCGCCGTCGCGTCGTCCGGCACAACGTCGGCCCACATCAGCAGGCGATGCGGCACCGTGTCCAGCTCGCCCGCGCGCCGCGCCGCTTCCTTCAGCTCGGCGATCGCTTCCAGCAGGTGCGCCGTGCCGCCGCCCGCCAGCAGTTCCTCGATCCAGTCCGCCGCCGCCGCCGTTGCGTCCGACCACAGCCCCGCCGCCACCAGAAGCGCCGTCCGCAGCTTCTTGTAGCGGGGCAGGTCCGCCGCCGGCGCGTACGCCGCCAGCGTCTCCACCGCCAGCCGTTCCAGCCCGACGAGCCCCGCCGTCCGCGCCGCCGTCAGCAGCGCCTCCGCCGTTACAACCAGATGCACTTGGCGATCATCGGCATTTTCAAGCTGTTCCGCCGCCTGCAGCGCGTCCGCGAGGAGCTCGGCGGCGCGCACGCCATGGCCGCTCCGCGCCAGCGCATCGGCGGCCGATTGCAGCAAATCCACGCGTTTTTCAGCGGGTTTGCCATCGGCGATCGCCGCCACTGCACCGGCAAATTCGGCAGCGCCCGCGTCGTCCTCGGCAAAAGTGGCGCGCAGCCCGGCCAGGTCGCCCAGCACCACAAGTGCGTGCAACTGGGTCGTCCGCGCCAGCGCTGACTCCGGCGCCAACGCCGCGAGTTGCTTGGCAATTTCCAAGGCCTCGTGCGCCGCCGCCGGCTCGCTCGCCATGTGCGCCAGCAGCAACGGGCACAGCCGGTCCAGCACCGCCACGCGCCGCGCGCCCAACAGCGTCTCCAGCGCCAGCTGGCCATGCAGCACTTCGGCCAGCCGCCCCGGCTCTTGCTGCGCCCACAGCGTGTGCAACGTATCCAGCGCCTGCAGGTTGCCCGGCTCCAGCTCCAGCAGCAGGCACCACAGCGTCGCAATGAAGCGCTGCTGTTGCGGATTTTCGCGCGCGCCGGGCACGTTCGCCGCCAGCTGTGCCGCTTCCTGCAGGATCGCCGCGACCGCCTCGTGATCGGCCGGCGGCGTCAGCGCGCGGACCTCGTCGCCGGTCATCTCGGTCGGGTGGCGGCCCCAGCGCGACCGCAAATCGGTCATCAGCGCGTCCAGCAGCCGATCGCGATCGCCGCGCGCCCGCCACAGCGCTTGCGCTTGCAGCCGCGCGTCCGCGCGATCGGGCTCGCTCATCGCCGCGCGATCCAGCCACACCGCCGCCTGGTCCGAATTGTTCAGGCGATCGCGGTACAGCTCGCCCAGCCGCTGCGACAGGGACGCCAGCTCATGCGGGTCCTCCGCCGCTTCCACGGCCGTCAGCAGCATGTCGCGCACGCCCGCCCAGTCGCCGCCTTGCGCCATCGTCGCGATGACCGCTTCCAGCGCGTCCGGGTTGCGCGGGTCCAAATCCAGCACGCGCAGCCGCGCTTCCAGCGCCGCGCCCGAGTCGGGCAGCCGCGTCGCGTCGCTATTGAGCGCCGCCAGCCGATTCCAGATCGCGATGGCAAAATCGCGCGCCGAGCTGTCGATGACCGCCCGCGGCGCAAACACATGGGCGCTGCGCGACAGCAACGCCGCCAGCTCCGGCCAGCGATCGCCGGCGGTCAGCAGCCGCTCCAGCGCCGCGATCGCGTCCATGTGGTCCGGCTGCACCGCCAGCACGCGCTGGT
Organism: uncultured Myxococcales bacterium; assembly: GCA_903869075.1. Taxonomy (GTDB): domain Bacteria; phylum Myxococcota_A; class UBA9042; order UBA9042; family UBA9042; genus CAIYBN01. The sequence goes on from CAIPXZ010000520.1 coordinate 2,163, forward strand.
ACGCCTCGATCGCCCGCTCCGTCGCCGTCGCCGGGTCCAGCGCCGCCAGCGGTCCTTCAGCCAACTGCGCCATCTCCAGGGCGATGCGCACAAGCGTGCGGCCGTCGCTCTGCGCCGCGCGCTGCGTCAGCGCCGCAAACAGCCGCCGATGATCGCCGGCGTGACGATACCATTGTTCAAAGAAATCAAGCGCTTCCGGATTTTGCGGCGACAAGCTGCGCACGCGGCGGAAGTGGCGCTCGGCCTTCTCCGTATCCCCGGCGGTCTGCGCCAGCTGGGCGATCGCCAGACTCGTCGCCGACTCCAGCGTGCGATCGCGCGTCTGCAGCGCCCGCAGCCGCAGCGCCTCCAGCGCCGCCTCCGCGCCCACGCCCTGCGCGCGCGCTTCCGCCACCGCCAGCCGCGCCTGCAGCGCCAGATCGTCCGGCACCGCCGCCACAAGCACCCGCAGCGCCACGGCCGCAGCCTGCGGTTCATGGCGCTCGATTTCTGGCAAATTGGTCAGCTCATCGGCGTATTGCAGCCGCAGCGGGCTCGCCTCGTCCTGGAGCGCCAGCGCCAGCGCGCGGGCCAGCTCGGCACCATCGCCCATGGCGCGCGCCACTTCCACCCACATCGGCGCCACTTCCGCCGGGGCCACGCCCGCGTCCACCGCGTCCGCCAGCACCGCCGCGGCGTCGCCCAGCGGCTCATCGCCGTGCAGCAGCATGTCGGCGTAGCCCACCAGCAGCCGCGCCCGCTCATCGTCCGAGGCATTGCCCAGCTCCACGCGCATCGTCTGCAGCGCGTCGGCGCGGGATTCCGCTTGCTGCAGAGCGACTTCCGAGAGCTCCAGCAGCTGCGGATGGTGCGGCGCCAGCTC
>CAIPXZ010000521.1 GCA_903869075.1 uncultured Myxococcales bacterium
CAGCATCGCCTCATCCGAGCGGAACAGCCCGCTGCCCGAAAGCGTAATCACCAGCCCGCGCTCCTCTTGCTTGACTGCCGCCAGCCGTGACAGCGCGCCCTGGGCATCCACCGCGCGCCGCTCGGCGTCCTGGCGCTTCTGCTGCTCCACGGTCAGCTGCGTTGTCGCCGCTGCCGCGCGCGTGTCGGCATCGCGCCGCGCCAGCTGCTCCGCCGTCAGCTGCCCCGCCACGACCGCTGCCGTCACCTGCGTCGTCTGCAGGTCCGTGCGCGTCCGCGACAGGTCGCCCTTGGTGCGCGCCAGCTCCGCCTTGGTGCTTTCGGCAATCTGGGTTTGCGCAGTCGCCAAGTCGCCCTGAGCCTGCAGCTTGGACTTCTCTTCCTGGGCGATCCGCGCCTGACCCTCGGCCATCTCCGCTTTGCGCTGGGCGACATACGCCAAATCCAGCGTGCGGTAGCTTGTCGCATCGTCGCGCCACGACTTCTCCGCAGCCAGCAGCGCCTCATGCGCCGTGTGCAATTCCGCGGGCTTCAGCTGCGCCGCCGGACCTCGGCTCGAACGCTCATACGCCTCGCGCGCATCGCGCAGCTCCGCGGGGACGATCGCGGCGCACGCTGCCAGACCGCCGAGGGCGGCCATCAGAAACCACTTGTACTGTTTCACAGAAACTCCTTGGCCGCTGGCTTAGCGGTTTTCCGATTGCAACACACGCACGCGTTCAACCGCCTGCGACGCTTCGTTTTTCTCGCTCTGCTCGTGCGAGAGCACGACCGCCAATTCCGCATCCACTTCGGCGCGGGTCAGGTACGACGTCGCCTTGTCCTTGTCGCCGGCTTTGGCCAGCTTTTGCGCCTGTTCCATCTCTTCTTTGGCCAGCTGCAAATGCAGCGACGCGCGCGGCACCTTGGCGGCACCACTCTCTTCCGCGGCGCGAATCGCCGACGCCGAGTCATCGGTCTTCAGCGCCTGCGCGCCACAAGCCGTGGCCAGCAGCAAAAATACCGGTATCAATCGCTTCATTGGATTTTCCTCGTGAGGCATTTGCCTTCCCACACAAGGTAGCGCCGATCCCCCAGCCGACCATGAGAAAAGCCGTCCGCACCGTTAGTGCGTGGCGAAGGGTCAGCGGCAGGTAGCGGCGAAGGCGCGGCCACGGGCGTTGGCGCAGAGCTGTAACACCGCGGGATGGCGGACTTTTTGCTCGATGGACCAGGCGAAGAACGACTGGCGAATTTCCGGCAAATGCGCCACGCGCTGCAGGCGGTGTTGAGCGATGAAATTCGGCTCCAGAAAATCGACGGTGGCGACAATGCCGAGTCCGCTCTCGGCCAGCGCCAACGCCAGCGCGGCGTCTTCCAACTCAGCGATAATACTGGGTCGCACGCCCTGCGAGTCGAACCACGCATCCAGCCCGCGGCGCAGCGCGTCGTGGGGTCCAGGATACAAAAATGGCGCGCCCGCCAGCGATGCCGGCCAATTCTCCAGCAGCCGCGCTGCCAATTCCGGCGCCGCCCACAGCGAAGTGCCGCACTCCCCCAGCGGATGGCTCAGCACGCGCACCGGCGAGCTCGCGGGCGCCGGCGCGTCCGCCAGCACGACGTCGACCGTCCGCGCCGCGAGGTCATCCAAAAACACACCTGCGTTCGCATGTTTGCGACACGTCACAAACACGCCGGGCTGGATCGCGAACACCGGCGCCAGAAATTGCTGCACCAAGTCCTTGGGCAGCGTGTCAGAAATGCCGACGACGATCCGCAGCGCGCGCTGCAGCGTCCCACCGTTCATCGCCTCGAGCAGCGCATCGCCGGTCGCGAAAATGCTGTCGGCGTAGTGAAATGCCACGCGCCCGACGTCGGTCAGTTCAAGCCCGCGGCCCTGCCGCTTGAACAGCTTGTGGCCGAGCATCTCCTCAAGACTGTGGATTTGCACGGAAATCGTCGGTGGCGCCAGCCGCAGCTCGACGCTGGCGCGGGCGATGCTGCCCTCCTTGGCGACCTTCCAGAAATACAGCAGATGATGGTAATTGAGCCAGTTCACGGTGAAATCCTGTGTGTTAGAACCAAACCCGCACGCCGGCGTTGAAGTCGACGGGATGAAACTGCGTGAAGTCGACGATCCACAATCGCGGCGTCCATTCGAGAAACACGTCCACCGGCAGCGGCCGGAATTTCAGCGCCAGCCCGAGGTTGCCGTGTACGGCAAACGCTGCAGCGCCAGCACCGACGCCGAGGTCCAAGCCACCGCCCCAATACCAGGGCATGTCGACGACACGGTTGCGCACCAAAACGCCCGGGGTGTTCAAGTAGTCGCCGTGGACCAAAAAGCCAGAATAGCCATAGGCATAGCCGTAGTAGGCATTGCCGTGATCCAGCGCATATTGGCGATAAATTCAATAGTCAAACGCGTAAACGCCAAATTGCAGCGCGTGCGTGGCTGCTGGCTCATACTTCACGGACAGGCCGGGGCCGTGGCCAAATTCCAAGCCGATTCCAATGGTTCGCTCGGCGATTGGCTCGACGGCGCGGGCTTCCGACGGTGCGAGGGTAAAAGCCAACCACGCCGCGGCCAAGCCGCCGGCAATACTTCGATTCCACATAAATGGACCGCTTCAGAGGCGCGACGCGCGCCAAGTAGACCGCAAAGAAACGCCGCGATGCCGCGCGCGAAAGCAACGCGGCCACCGGGCCGGACGGCGGAAGTACTTCAACCATCAACAAGTTAGGTCGGCCGACGCGCGCGTCAAGCCGCCGGCCGCAATGCGCGCCAAGCCCCCGCAGCGATGGCGGAATTTCGCGGCGCTCCCGCGACCTCTTGAATTTTCTACGTTTCGCCATTGAAAATTCTCATGGTCTGTCCGCGCCTCGCGCCTAGCAGGCTGCTGAACTTCTCGCCCCACAAGATCGACTCCGATCCACTGATCGTGTAGAATCTCAGCAGGTTGCCTGAGGTTCCACCATGCGCGGTCACGTTCCATCCCAACTCTCCATGCTGGCGCTGGTCTCGCCGGACAAGTTCGTGCCCGAGCGGCACCCGATTCGGCGCGTGAAGG
>CAIPXZ010000522.1 GCA_903869075.1 uncultured Myxococcales bacterium
GATGAGCTTCGCCATCGCTGAACACGCGCTCGGCTACGCCGTCGCGACGTGCGGGTTTTTAATTGTCGCGGAGGGTGCGGGGTACTTGACGCGGGGGACTCGACGCCGGACAAAAACGTGGGCAGGTGCTGGAGCGCCCCCAATTCCACGCCATGCGGCACCGGATCTTGTCCAGTCGGCACGTATTGCAAAGACGCTAACGGCGCTGGCTCCTGCAGCAAGAATCGCCAGCTTGGCGACCCTTGTGACTACCGGATCGATGCATGCGAGCTGAGCTTTTGCAGCCCCGCGCTCGACCAGTGCGTGGCCTATCCCGCGTGCAGCGCTGCCAGCTGCGCCGACCCGTTTTGCACCGCCGATGGCAAGTGTTTGGCTGCGCGGCTGGACGATGCCTGCACCAGCGATGACGACTGCGTATGGCCAGAGACGCTCGTCATTGGCAGCCGCTGCGTCGGCGGCCAGTGCCGCGCGCCAAACGCCGCGTGCGGCTGGCCAGCGAATACGCCGTAACTACCGCTTCCCCGGTCGCAAATTCCGGTACAACGCCCACGGCCCATCGCGCACCACAAGCTCCACCTTGTCGCGGTCGGCGCCGAACGGGTTGCGCGCGGCGTTGGCGTCGCGGATCAGAAAATAATCATACCAAAAACCTTGATCGGCCATGGTAAAGACCTCCGGCGTCCACTCAAACCGCGGCGGCACTTTCGGCGGGCCGCCTTCATCGGGGAAAAGCACCGGTGATTGTGGAAAGTTCGCAAAGGAAAAATTGGCCATGCCGCCGCGCTCGACCGTATAGTATTGGCCAAAGTGCAGGAAAGTCGGCCACTTCATCACCATGCTCTGCGGCTGGTAAATCAGCGACATCAGGCGTTTGCCGCGCTCGGCTTTGGCGACGACGGCGTGGATCGGCCCCGCTTCGGTTGTGAACTGCCGCGCGCGGTCGGCGTGCAGCGTCGCCATCCACAGCGCCAGCACCGTCGCCGGAATCACAAGCGTAAACGTGCGGTACGGCGTCGACTGCCGCGCCAGCGCCGGCAGCGCCAGCAGCGCCACGGCCGGCACAAGGCGGTCGGCGATGGGCCAAATCCACTTGTAGGAAATCGGGCTGGCGAGATAAATGAAAAAAGCCGTCGCCAGCAAAGCCTCGGGCACGTGCGCGCGCAGGGCGTCGCGCGTGGTCGGCGTCTGCCGCTGCGGCGTACCGCGGCCAATCACCCACGCCAAAGCCAAAATCAGCAGCCAGGCCACGAGGATTTTCTCGTCGGCGTCGTCGGGATAGGCGTCGAGCAGAAATTCCGGAAAGGACGTGAACCGCTCCAGCAGCGGCTTGAAGCGGATGTCCACGGGCGCGACGTTGCGACCGCCCATGCCTTTGTGCCACTCCTCGGCGCCGGCGAGGATGAGCGACTGGCTCAGCCACCACGCCATCGCCACGCCGACGGGCGCCAAATGCAGCGCTTGCCGGCACCAGTGCCGCGGATGCAAGCCGCGCGCGCCGAGCAGCACCGTCACGCCCGCCAGCGCGCCGTAGAGCACAAAAGCCTGGGCGTGGTCGTAAAACAGCAGCGTCGTCACCAGAATCAGCCCGAGCAGGCCGCGCCACGAGAACGCGTCAAGCTGCCGCTGCAGCAGCGCCAGCGCCCAGAACACAAGCGGCAGCGCCGTGACGTAGTTGGCAAAGCCCATGAACAGGAACGGATTGTAGACAAACGGCGCCGCCAGCAACGCCACGCGCGGGTCGCGGCCATGGGCGCGCAGCAGCGCCGCCAGGGACAGCGGCAGGCCGACGGCGTAGAGCGAAAACACGACGCGGGCGGCAGTCTCGAGCGGCATGAGGTAAGTCAGCCAATCGACGAGGAAATACCAGGCGAGGTACTGCGTGTGGCCGAGCGCGATGGCGAAATAATGCGAGACGCCGTACAGCGGGTCGTTGTAGCTGTGCAGCACGCGCACCGTCGCGAGGTGCTGCGGCAGGTCCATGAACGGCAGCAGCGCCGACGCCCACAGCGGCCAGACGCAGGCGGTCAGGACCAGCAGCCAAGCCAGCGCGGTCAGCGGTTCCAGGCGAGCGCGGGCGAGAAAGGCGGGAAGGATCACGGGCGGACGACCTCGGCAAAGGGCGCCAAGGGTAGCAGAACGCCGCAGCGGGCGCACGTCCGGGCCAGCGGTCGGCATGGCACCGCCGGAGCCGCCGGATTTATGCCTTGACCGGCCCCGCCGGCGCCGCCATCATCCGCGCCGCGCTCATCGCCATCACCGGAGACCGACCATGTATTTCGCGACGATCCAACAGTTCCACAAGGTGCTCGGCAACCTCGACGCGGTCCTCGGCAAGGCCGAAGCCTTCGCCGAGTCGCGTAAGTTCAGCCCGGACAACTACCTCGCGCTGCGGCTGGCGCCGGACATGCTGCCGTTCCTCGTGCAGATCCGCATCGCCTGTGATGGTCCCAAGGGCCTGGCCGCGGCGCTGGCGGGCCAGGTCGCGCCCAAGCACGAGGACAACGAGACGACGTTCGCCGACGTCCGCGGCCGCATCGCGAAGTGCCGCGCGTACCTGGCCTCGTTCACGCCGGCGGATTTTGCCCACGTGACGGCGACGACGCTGGTGCCGATTGCCTACCCGCCCAACAAGGCGATGTACGCGGAAGAAGCGGTGATTGGCCGCTTCACGCCGAATTTCTACTTCCACGTCACGACCGCCTACGACCTGCTGCGCCACGCCGGCGTTGAGCTGGGCAAAGCCGATTACCTCGGCGAGCTGCAGTTCCTGGACCGCCCGTAGTCCATGCGCCGCGCGTCGTTGCTGCTGCTGGCGGCGCTGCTCAGCCTGCTGGCGCTGCCGGCGCAGGCGGGGCTGCGGCGGGCGACGTTCTTTCCCAAAGATTTGGACATGGAAGAAGTCGGCGACTTGGAGCTGGACACGCGGCTTGGCGTGCTGCACACGCAGGACAACAACAACGTCGTGCTGCCGGACTTCGCGCTGGACTTCGGCATCGACCGGCGGCTGGAATTCGACATCGACGCGCAAGCCGGCATGGACATGGCCACCGGCGCGTGGCTGGCGCAGGACCAGCTGTGGATCTCCGCCAAGCACCTGATTTGGGACAGCCACGGCAAGGACCAGGCTTGGGCTTTTGGCCTGCAGGAAGGTCCGCGCTTCGCCGTGATGCCCAACACCTGGGGCTTTGGCTACCAGGCGCTGGCGCTGCTGGGGCTGCGCGGGCTGCACTGGCAGGGCGTCATCAGCGTGGGCGGCTTCATCGATCCGCAGGACGTCGACACATGGCACCGTCCATCGGGCGTGCTGGCGGGCGTGGACTGGAGCTTCGATTTGAACGACGACTGGGACATCGCGCCGGCGCTGGCGACGACGATCCACGGTGAAGGCAACGTCGACGCGGTCGTGACGGCGGATCTGGAGCGCGATCTCGGCAAGTGGGGCTCGGCGCGCGTGGGCGTGATGGGCGGCTGGCAGGATTCAGGGCGCGTCATCGGCTTTGAAGTCGGCTATGCGCCGCGCATCAAGTTCCTCGGCAAGCCGCCGGCGCCGCCCAAGCCCTAGCCGATCGCCCACTGTTTGGCGCAGCTGCTGCTTTTTCGCCGGGCGGTAGACACGCGCCAAGCGCCCGCTACACTGCCCGCGCGCCAGGTGGCGCCCACCTTGAGGTCCAGCCATGATCCGTTTCCGCTTCCCATCGTCCCGCATCGCCGTCGCCCTCGCGACAACATTCACGCTCAGCGCCACCGCCGCGTGGGCGGACCTGGAGTTGCCCGCGCCCAGCCCCGCCGCCAAGGTTGCGCAGCGCGTCGGCATCACGGACATCAGCCTGGAGTACTCCAGCCCGGCGGTCGACGGCCGCAAAATCTTCGGCGGCGTCGTGCCGTGGGACAAAGCCTGGCGCACGGGCGCCAACGCGTCGACCAAAATCACCTTCAGCCGCGAAGTCCGCTTCGGCGGCGCCGACGTGCTCGCCGGCACCTACGCCATCGTCACCATCCCGTCGGAAAAAGGCTGGATCGTCGCGCTGAACAAGGACTTGTCGATCAACGTCACCGACCACACCTACGACGCCAAGGACGAGCTCGTCCGCGTCAAGGCCACGACGAGCGCCATCCCGCACCGCGAGCGCCTGGCGTTCTTGTTTGACAACACCAAGGACGACGAGACCTCGCTCGACCTCGAGTGGGACAAGCTGCGCGTTTCCGTGCCGATCAAGGTGGACACCGCGACGCACGTGGCGGGCAGCATCAAAACGACGCTGGACAACGCGTGGCGGCCCTACGCCCAGGCGGCGCGGTATTTGGCGGAGAAAAAGGCGGACTATCCGGGCGCGCTGACGGCGGTCGACAACTCGCTGGCGCTGAAGTCGACCTGGCTGAACAACTGGATCAAGGCCGACATCCTGCACCGCCAGGGCAACAACGCCGAGGCGCTGAAGTTCGCGCAGGTGGCCAAGGATCTGGGCGACAAGGATCCGAACTTTTACTACAAAGATCAGGTCACCAAAGCGCTGACCGACTGGGCCGCCAAGAAGTAGCCGCCGCGGTTGACCAAGCGGCCTCGTCCGCAGCAGACTCCGCCCGTGCGCCCGGCTTTTTCGCCCGCGCCGCGCCTGGAGGTCCGCCGTCATGTCCGTTTACCGCTCCGCCGCCTTTGCCGCGCTCGTCGCCCTCGCCGCCGCGTGTGGCAAGCCCGCCGCGCCACCACCACCGCCTGCGCCACCCGCCGCACCCGCGCCCGCGCCCGCGGCGCCCGCCGTCGCACCGCCGGCTGCTGCCACGCCAACCGCTGCGGCGCCGTCCTTCCCGACGGGCTTTGACTTTGCCGCGCTCAAGGCGCGCGTGGACTGGCGCGCCCACGTGCTGGCGACCGGTGAACTGGATGCCGCCGGCAAGGCGAGCGTGGAGCGCGGCCGCGCCTTGTTCGTGCGGACCTTTACGCCGCAGACCGGCCTCGGGCCGTTCCACAACAACACGAGCTGCCTCGCGTGCCACAACCAGCCGGAACCGCTGGGCCACGGCGTCGCGGACGAGATAACGCATTTCTGGGCCGGCGTTTATCCAGGCAACGACGCGGATGAGTCCAAAAACCCACGGCTGATGCCGCGTTACACAGCGGAAGGCCACGCGCCGTTCCCGATGCCGCCGCATTTTGCCCTATCCGGCGAGCGCATGCCGCCGCAGCTGCTGGGCTTGGGCTGGCTGGAGGCGATCCCGGGCGAGCAGATCCGCGCGCAGCCGCACGTGGCCAAGGCGGAGCCTGGCAAGTACCTGGAACCACAGGGCTGGGTGCCGGAAAAGCGCGAAGCGGCGCGCGGGACGCTGCGGTTTGGCCTCAAGCCGGGCGTGGCGACGGTGGACGAGTTCATCATCGGCGCGCTGCACGCGGAGCTGGGCATCACCACGCCCAACCGCGCGTTTGACAAGGACGATGACGCGGTGCCGGACCCGGAGATGACGTTCGATTCGGTCGTTGACCTCGCCAACTTCGTCGCGCTGTCGCCGCCGCCGGCGCGGGCGCTGCCGCCGGAGCACGCCGCGGGGCTGCAGACGTTCCAGACGATCGGCTGCGCCAAGTGCCACTGGTCGGCGTTTACCGTCGAGGGCAAGCCGACGCCGCAGCTGTACACCGACCTGTTGACCCACGATCTCGGCCCGGCGCTGGCGGACAAGCAGCAGATGGAGAACACGCCGGCGGCGTATTCCCGGACAACGCCGCTGTGGGCGATGCACCTGAACGCCGGGCCGTACCTGCACGATGGCCGCGCGGCGACGGTCGAGGCGGCGATCCTCGCCCATGGCGGTGAAGCGACGCACGCCCGCGATGCTTTTGCCGCGCTCGATGCCGCCGCCAAGCGGGCGCTGCTGGCAACCGTCGGCGCGCTGTAGCGCTACGGTTTGATCGACGCGCAGATCGCCGCAACCGCGCCAATCGCCTGCGCCACCTGCGGATTGTCGAGGTACGGCAGCACAAGCGTCTCCAGCGCCGCGACGTCCGCGGGCGCCAGGTCGCAAAACGAGTTGCCCGGCGCTGTGTAGCACGGCACATGCGAGGCATAGGCCGCCGCCGACCAGGTGTCGCAGTCGGTCGCCGAAGTCGCCAGCTGCAGCGCCAACTTGTCCTGTAGGCACGTCCGCACGCCTTGCAGCCAGCGCTGGCCAGCCGCGGAAAAGTCGGCGCGGTGGGCGATGAACAGGTAGCAGAGCGGCTCGCCAAACGCCAATGCGTAGCCGGTCGCGCCGCACGGGTGCGCCGGCTCCAGGCAGGCGCGGTAGAAGGCGCAGTTGTCCGCCACCGGGGTCGCGCACTGCGCTGCGTCGGCGTACGTCGGCCCCGGCGCGCATGGCCCCGCGCGCGCGGGCGTGTAGGTGGCAACCGCGCTCGGGTCGGCCGGAACTTGTGCCGCGCACGTCTTCAATGCCGCCGCAGCCGCGTCCGCGGAACAATACGTCGTGGACAGTTCCGCCCGGCACGCCGCCAGCACGGCCGGATCCGTGGCGATCAGCTCCACCGGCGGCCCCAACACCGTTTGCGGCGGTGGCGCGCTTGTACAGCCGCCCAGCAACGCCACAACCACCGCCCCGTGTCGGCTCGCCGACTGCGCCATCTGCCCTCGCCTGTGCTGATTCCGTTCCCGCAGCTGCCAGTCTGGTTGCCGCCGCCGCGGCGGTCAAGCGCCGACTTCACCGCGGTAGATGGCCTCGTACGCCGTGACCGCCGCTGCCGCCTGGAACGTGCTGTGGACGCGCGCCACCGCCGCCGCGGCAAACTGCGCCTGCCGCGCCGGATCCGCCAGCAGCCACAGCACCTGCGCCGCAAATGCCGCCACGTCACCGACCGGCGCCAGCAGCCCGGTCTCGCCCGCCAGCACGACTTCCGGCAGCCCGCCGACGTCCGACGCCACAACCGGCACGCCGCACGCCATCGCCTCCAGCGCTGCCAGGCCAAAGCTCTCGGTCTCGCTCGGCAGCAGGAACACGTCGGCAGCGCCCAGCCACTGGTCAAAATGCTCCTGCCGGCCGAGGAACGCCGCGCGGTCCTGCAGTCCCGCCGCCGCCAGCAGGTCCTGCGCCAGCGGACAGTCCGGGCCATCGCCAATCAGCAGCAGCCGCGCCGGCCGCTGGGCGTGGACCGCCTGGAAGATCGCCACGACGTCGGCGATCCGCTTGACCGGCCGGAAGTTGGAGACGTGAACGAGCACCGCGTCCGTGTCCGCCAGATCGGTGAAAAGCTCAGCCAGCGGCGCGCGGCGCGGACCTGTCGGC
>CAIPXZ010000523.1 GCA_903869075.1 uncultured Myxococcales bacterium
CGCAGAATTACGTGATGACAAACGTCGTCGGCACGCAGAACCTCTTGGAAGCAGCGCGGATTTGCGGGGCGCGGCGGCTCGTCCACACGTCCACGAGCGAGGTCTACGGCACCGCGCGCTACGTGCCGATCGACGAGGCGCACCCGCTGCAGGGCCAGTCGCCGTATTCGGCCAGCAAAATCGGCGCGGACAAGCTGGCGGAGAGCTATTTTCTCAGCTTCCAGACGCCGGTCGTGACGCTGCGGCCGTTCAACACCTACGGGCCGCGGCAGTCGGCGCGCGCGGTTATCCCGACGATTGCCAGCCAGCTGCTGTCCAACCAGCCGGAGCTGCGGCTGGGCAGCCTGGATCCGGTGCGGGACCTGCTGTTTTGCCGGGATACGGCGCGGGCTTTTGTGCTGGCGGGCACTGTCGCCGGCATCGAGGGCGAGACCGTGCACGTCGGCACCGGCGTCGGCGTGACGATTGGCGAACTGGCGCAGCGGATGATGACCCTGGCCGGCCGCCAAATGCCGATCGTCAGCGAGGACCAGCGCGTGCGGCCAGCCGGCAGCGAGGTCATGCGCCTGCTGTGCAACCCGGCGCATGCCAAGGCCATTTTGGGATTCGAGGCGGAAGTGTCGCTGGATGCCGGTCTGGCGGAAGTGCTGGCGAGCGTCGCCGCGCGGCTGGACAAATACCGCCGCGCCAGCGAATACCAGAGGTAGCGCCGTGACGGCGGAGCGCTTGGAAACACTGGCGTTTTGCCAAGCCGCCCGCGCCCGTGGCGAGCACGCGCTGGCGCAGACGGTGCTGGATGTGGCGATCGCCCAGCTGACCGCTGCCGACACCGCGACGCACGCCGCGCTGCTGCTGGAGCGCGCCGAGCTGGCGCTGGCGGCGGGCGACCTGTCGCTGGCCGATGAAGCGGCACGGCGCGCGGGACCGCTGGCGCAAACGGCCGGGACGCCGGCGGTGATGGCGCAGGCGGCGTGGCTCGTCGGCCAGGTGGCGTGGCGGCAGCTGGCACTGGACAAGGCGCGGTACTGGCTGGGCCAGGCGGTGGAGCTGGCGCTGCAGGCGGAGCTGTGGCCGGTGGCGCTGCGCGCGCAGCGCGGGCTGGCGAATGTGCTGGCGGCGAACGGCGACACGGCGGGCGCGCAAGCGCGGCTGCAAGCGCTGGCGGCGGACGCGCAAACCTTGGAGCTGCCCGTGGAATTTGCGGCGTGCCAGCTGGATCTGGCCCAGCTGGCGTTGGCAGCCAATGACGGCGCGGCGACGCTGGCGCACCTGCAGGCGGCGCTGCGGGCGCCCGACAGCCTGCCACCGCTGCTGCGCGGCGAGGCCGGGCTGGTGCGGGCGCGGCTGCTGCTGGCGATCGGCGACACCGCGGCGGCGGTGGCGGCGGTGGGCGAAGCGGTGGCGCTGCTGCGGCTGGCCGGCGATCAGCGCAGCCTCGGTGCCGGGCTGCTGCTGCAGGGCCAGCTGCTGCTGGTGGCGGGCCAAGCGGAGCCGGCGGGGCTGGCGCTCGGCGAGGCGCTGGCGGTGACGACGCGGGCGCAGCTGCCGGAGCGCGCCATCGTCGAAGCGGTGATCGCCCGGCTGGCTTGAGCGTGCCCTACCCGCCGAAAAATTCGGCGACGGCGCCGAGCATCACGTTCGCACCGATTGGCAGCGCCGCTTCATCGACGACGAACCGCGGCGAATGGTGCGGCTCGGCGTGCGGGCCGCCGCAGCCGACGAAATAGAAGCAACCGGGCACGGCGTCGAGGAAAAACGCCATATCCTCGCCGGCCATCATCCGCAGCTCGCGGTCCACGGCCGTCACGCCCGGCGTCTGCGCCGCGACGCGCGCCAGGCGCTCCGCCATCGCCGCGTCATTGCGCAGCGCCACGGTGTAGCGTTTGTAATCGACCTCCGCCGTCGCGCCGTGCGCCTGCGCCGTCGCTTGGGCGATGTGCGTCAGCCAGCCCGGCAACTGCGCGCCGAGCGCCTTGCCAAAGCTGCGGACCGTGCCGCGCAGCACGACCTCCTCGGCGATGACGTTGAACGCGCTGCCGCCATGCAAGCTGCCGACCGTGACCACCACCGGCTCGAGCGGATCGGTGCGCCGCGAAGCGATCGACTGCAGCGCGATGACGACGTGCGCCGCCGCGACGATCGCGTCATCCGCCGTGTGCGGCAGCGCGCCATGGCCGCCGCGGCCGCGCACGACGATGGTGAAGTCATCGACCGCCGCCATCGTCGGTCCCGCCGCGCAGCTGATGACGCCGACGGGCAGCGGGCTCCACAGGTGCAGCCCGTACGCCGCTTGCACCTTGGGACCGCGGCCATCGAGCCAGCGGCCGTCCAGCAGGCCGTCGTCGATCATCTTCACCGCGCCGCGACCGCCCTCCTCGCCCGGCTGGAACGCGACGACGACGTGGCCGGCGATCTCGGCGCCATGCGCAATCAGCCGCTTTGTCACCGCCAGCAGCGACGCCATGTGGCCATCGTGCCCGCACGCGTGCATGTGCCCGGGCCGGCGCGAGGCGAACGGCAGGCCGGTCTGCTCTTCCACCGGCAGCGCGTCCATGTCGGCGCGCAGCAGCAGCGTGCGGTCGGTCTCGCCGCGGCCAAAATGCAGCGCCAGCCCGGTATCCCCCACCTTGCGCACGTCCGGCGCGCCCAGCGCGGTCAGCGTCTGCAGCAGCCACGCCTGCGTGTCGTGCTCCTCCAGCGACAGCTCCGGCTCCTGGTGCAGGCAACGGCGCCAGTGCACGAGCTCGGCGGTTTCGGCGGCGGTCAGCGGGGCGAACAGCGACGACATGGGACACCTGGCGCGCATCCGGTGCGCGGCGTGAGCGTGGCATGCCAGCGGGAGCGAGGCAATCGGCGGATTCGCGACACGCGGCGGCGGCAGTGGTATCGTCCGGCCATGCCCGACAACCACGCGCCGCTGCTGCAACCGCTGACCGACGCCCTCCGCGCGCTGCAGAGCCAGCCGACCGGCTTGACCGCGGCCGAGGCGCAGCGCCGGCGGATGGCCAACGGCGCCAATGTGCTTGTGATGCGCGCTGAGCGGCCGCTTGTGCTGCAGTTCCTGGCGCGGTTCAAAAATCCGCTTGTTCTGCTGCTGCTTGTGGCGAGCGCGCTGTCGGCTGGCACGGGTGACGTGGCCAGCTCGGTGATCACCGCGCTCGTGGTGCTGCTGTCCATCACCTTGGATTTTGTTCAGGAACGGCGCGCCGGCAAGGCCGCGGCCAAGCTGCGCGACGCCGTGGCGCATCGCGTGGCGGTCTGGCGCGACGGCGTGCTGGCGGAACAGCCGGCGGAGACGCTGGTGCTGGGCGACGTCGTCGAGCTGGCGGCGGGCGCGCTGGTGCCGGCCGACGTGCGACTGCTGACGGCGCGAGATTGTTTTGTGAACCAGTCGCTGCTGACCGGCGAGTCGTACCCGGTGGAGAAAAAACCCAGCGATTCCGCGACGTCCGTGGAGCCGGCCGACGCCACGCACCTGCTGTTCATGGGCACGACGGTCGTCTCCGGCAGCGCGACGGCGGTTGTGGTGCGCACCGGCGCGCGGTCGGCGCTGGGCGGCATTGGCAAGACGCTGGACGTTGTGGCGCCGCCGACGGCGTTTGAGACCGGCACGCAGCGTTTTGGCTTGATGATCCTGCGGTTGGCCGGCGTGATGGTCACTTTCGTGCTCATTGTCTGCCTGGCGCGGCAGCGGCCGCTGCTGGAGGCGATCCTGTTCTCGGCGGCGCTGGCGGTCGGCCTGACGCCCGAGCTGCTGCCGATGGTCGTGTCGGTGACGCTGGCCCGCGGCGCGCTGCGGATGGCCAAAAAGCAAGTGATTGTCAAGCGTTTGGGCGCGATCCACGACCTCGGCAGCATGGACGTGCTGTGTACGGACAAGACCGGCACGCTGACGGAGGCGAAGATCCGTCTGGAGCGCCACGTCGATGCGCAAGGCCGTGATTCGGCGCGTGTTCTTTGGCTGGCGCTGCTGAACAGCCGCTTTGAGTCGGGACTGAAATCGCCGATGGACGAGGCGATTTTGCGCCACACCGAGGTCGACATCACCGGCTGGCAAAAAGTGGACGAGGTGCCGTTCGACTTTGAGCGGAGGCGCGTGTCGGTGCTTGTGCAGCACGGCGATGGCCAGCGGCTGCTGATTGTCAAAGGCGCGCTCGAGGACATCGCGCGGCTGTCGACGCGCTGGGAGGGCGATGGTCCCGACGACCTGCGGCCGCTGACCGACGCCGACCGCGCGCAGATCAACCAGCGGTTTGACGGCCTGGGACAGGAAGGCTTTCGCGTGCTGGGCGTGGCGTGGAAAGTGGCGCCGCCGGAGCTGGACCACGCGCGGATCGACGACGAAATGGCCTTGACGTTCTGCGGGTTCGCCGCGTTTGAGGATCCGCCCAAGGCCTCGGCGAAGGCGGCGCTGGCGGAGTTGGCGGCGCGCGGCGTGACGGTCAAGGTCGTCAGCGGCGACAATGAACAGGTGACGCTGCACGTCTGCGCGCAGGTCGGCCTGAACGTGACCGGGCACCTGACCGGCGCCGAGTTGGAGGCGCTGGATGAGCCGGCGCTGGCGGCGCGGCTGGACGCGACGACGATTTTTTGTCGGATGAACCCGACGCAAAAAGAACGTGTGGTCAAGGCCTTGCGCGCGCGCGGCCACGTCGTGGGCTACATGGGCGACGGCATCAACGACGCGCCGCCGCTGCACGCCGCCGACGTCGGCATCTCGGTGGACTCGGGCGCGGACGTGGCCAAGGAAGCCGCGGACATGATCCTGTTGCAGCAGGACCTGGCCGTGCTGAACGACGGCATCGCGGAAGGCCGCCGCACGTTCGCCAACATCTTGAAATACGTGATGATGGCCACCAGCTCCAACTTCGGCAACATGTTCAGCATGGCGGCGTCGTCGCTGATCCTGCCGTTTTTGCCGATGCTGCCGGTGCAGGTGTTGCTGAACAATTTCCTGTACGATCTCTCCGAGTTGCCGATTCCGCTCGACCGCGTCGACGACCGCTGGCTGGAGCGGCCGCACCGCTGGGACATGCGCTTCATCCGCAACTTCATGATCACGCTCGGACCGCTGTCGTCGCTGTTTGACATCGGCACTTTTGGCCTGCTGTGGTGGTGGTTCGGCAAAGACGAAAAAGCCTTTCATACCGGGTGGTTCATCGAATCCATGGCCACCCAGGTGCTTGTCATTTTCGTGATCCGCACCCGCGGCCTGCCGTGGGCGTCGATGCCCAGCCGGGCGCTGATCGGCGCGTCGCTGGGCGTCGTGGCGCTGACTTTCGTGCTGCCGTTTACGCCGCTGGCGGCGTGGCTGGGCTTCACGCCGCTGCCGCTGCCGTTTCTCGCCGTGCTGCTGGCCGTGGTGGCGACGTACTTGTTGGCGACGCAGGCCGTCAAAATGTGGTTCTACCGCCACGAGAAATCGGCGCTGGCGCAGTGACAGCCGTCGCGGTTTTGGCGACACCGCGGGCTTGCTCTGCTAGGCTGCCGCCGCGCGCCCGCTGCGCCAGGTGTCCCGCACGATGGCCCGCAACGACGTCAACCCGCTGATCCGCGACGAGGTCGGCACGCTGCTGCGCCGCGCTGGCCAGGAAGTCGTCCTGTGCTACCCGAATTCCTACCGCGTCGCCGGCAGTTCGCTCGGCTTCCAGGTGATCTACCGCGCGCTCAACAGCCGCGAAGGCGTCGCCTGCCACCGCGCGGTGTTCGAGGAAGACAAGCGGCCCAAGCCGGTGCGCAGCCTTGAATTCGCCAAGGAATTGGCGAGCTATGACGCGATCCTCGTGTCGATTGCCTACGAGCTGGACCTTGTCAACCTCGTGCACCTGCTGGACGACGCCGGCATCCCGCCGCTGGCCAAGGACCGCGGACCGCAATTTCCGCCGATCATCGTCGGCGGGCCGCTGACGACGTCCAACGTGCTGCCGTTGGGGCCGTTTGCCGACGTTGTGGTGATGGGCGAGGCCGACGAGGCGGTGTTTACGCTGCTGGACTGGTTCGAGGCCGGGATGGACAAAGCCGCGCTGCTGCGCGCCGCCCAGGACGTCCGCGGTTTCTGGCTGCCGGAAGCGCAAGGCGACGCGGTGCCGAACCAGCTGAGCGTGGAAGCCCACTGCCTGCCGGCGCTGGGCCAATGGCGCAGTCCGCAAGCGGAATTCAAGGACATGATGCTGCTGGAGGCGAGCCGCGGCTGCCCGCGGTTCTGCAAATTCTGCGTCGTGCGCGCGCCCGTGGCGCCGATGCGCGACCCGGCGCTGGAGCGGGTGATCGCCGCGCTCGACCGTCCGGAGTACCTGGATGCGCCGCGCGTCGGCTTTGTCGGTGCCGCCGTCAGCGATTGGGCGCCGATCAAGGACGCGCTGCGGGCGGCGCTGGAACGCGGCAAGCAGATCGGCATCTCCAGCCTGCGCGCCGATCGTCTGGATGAAGACAATGAATTCGTTGATCTTTTGTGGCAAGGCGGCTACCGCACAATGACCGTCGCCAGCGACGCGCCCAGCCAGCGCATGCGCGGCAAGATGATGAAAGGCTTGCGGGAACGCCACCTTGTCGGCGCCGCCGAGCAGGCACGCCGCGTCGGCATGCGCAGCTTCAAAATGTACGTGATCATCGGCCTGCCGGACGAGAACGACGCGGATATTGCCGAGCTGATCGACCTGGGCCAGCGGCTGTCCAAGCGGATGTCGACGACGATCACGCTCTCGCCGTTCGTGCCCAAGCTGCACACGCCGCTGGCGGAGGCGCCGTTTGAGGATCCGCAGACGCAGATGGTAAAATTGAAGCGAATTCAACGCGGTCTGGGCGGGCGCGTGGATGTGCGTTTTGACTCGCCGCGCTGGGCGTGGCTGGAATACCGGCTGAGTCTGGGCGGCCAGGAGCTGGCGCCGGCGATTGTCCAAGCGGCGCGCGCCGGCGGCAGTTTCCAGACCTGGAAGGCGCTGCTGGGGGAGATTCCGGTCGAGCGCGAGCGCCAAGCAGTGACGGCGGCGCGGGAAAACGCGCTGTGGCCGGTGACGGGCGCGCGGTGACGCCGCAACTTCGCAGAACTCAACACTACCCGGCATGACGCGTCGTTGCGCGGGCGGCGGCCGGCGGCGATACTGCCAAAGCGGCTGGGGGCGGCCGCGCGAATTGGGGGGCAAGACATGGCGCGCTGGATCGGCAACACCGGCTATCTTGGAATTATGGGCGTTTTGCTGATCGCCAGCGGCTGCGGCGGCGACGGCACGGCGATTACTTCCGGCGATCCCAACGCCGATGCGACGGGCGGCGACGACGTGGCGTTGGGCGCCGATGGCACGGACGCGGCGATCGCCGTGGACACGTCGATCTGGGGCGAGCTGCCGGACAACAGCGACGTCACCGCCGACGCCGACACGACGGCCGACACGGCGACGCCGGAGTGCGTCGAGGACCTCGACTGCGACGGCAAGGTCACGCTGGGCGACTGCACCGTCGCGGCGTGCATCGCCGGCGTCTGCGGCACCAAAGCCGCCATCGACGGCACGCCGTGCGCCGCCACCGACCCGTGCACAACCAGCCCCAGCTGCCAAGCCGGCGCCTGCGCCGGCCAGCCGAAAGTCTGCGACGACGGCAGCTTGTGTACAACCGACAGCTGCGCGGCCAAGACCGGCGCCTGCGTCTTCACGCCCAACGGCACCTGCACCGGCACCGCCTGCACAAGCGCCGCGCAGTGCGATGACGGCAACAACTGCACCGTCGACACCTGCGACGCCAAGAGCGGCACCTGCACCTCCACGCCGCAAGCCGACGGCACGCCGTGCGACGACGGCCAGAAATGCACGACCGGCGAGAGCTGCACCGCGGGTGAATGCGCCGGCCAGCCCGTCGGCTGCAACGACGGCGACCCGTGCACCGCCGACGCCTGCGACCCCAAGACCGGCAGCTGTACCGCCACCGCCATCGCCGACGGTGGCGCCTGCGACGACGGCGTGTCCTGCACCAGCGGCGACGTCTGCACCGGCGGCACCTGCGCCGGCAAAGCCAGCGGCTGCGACGACGGCAACCCGTGCACGACCGACACCTGCGACGCCAAGGCCGGTGGCTGCGTGTTTACCGCCATCCCCACGTGCGGCGCCACCTGCGCCAGCGCCGCCGACTGCGACGACAAGAACCCGTGCACTGCTGACAGCTGCACCGCCGGCAAGTGCGCCTTTGCCGCCCAGAACGGCGGCGCGTGCGACGACGGCCAAGCCTGCACCACCGGCGACACCTGCAGCGGCGGCGCGTGCAGCGGCACCGCGAACAGCTGCAGCGACGGCAATCCGTGCACCGACGACGCCTGCGACGCGAAGTCCGGCGCCTGCAGCCACAGCGCCGCCAGCGGCAAGCCGTGCGATGACGCGAGCTTGTGCACGAGCGGCGATGCGTGCGTCGGCGGCAGCTGCGTCGGCACCGCCAAGGTCTGCGGCAACGCAAGCGCGTGTCTCGGCAGCCTGTGCGCCGCCGCAACCGGCCAGTGCCTGCCGCTGGCGCTCACCGGCACCTGCGACGACAGCAACCCGTGCACGACCGGCGACGCCTGCGCCGGCGGCCAGTGCCTCGGCACGGCGACCAGCTGCGACGACAAGAACGCCTGCACCGCCGACAGCTGCGCGCTGCAGACCGGCGCGTGCGTGTTTACCGCGATCGCCGGCTGCGGCAGCCAGTGCGTGCTGGACGCCGACTGCGCCACGGCCAACGGCTGCGTCACCGCCAGCTGCGTCAGCGGATTTTGCCAGCAAGCCGCCGTCGCCGATGGCAAAACCTGCAGCGACGGCGACCCGTGCACAACCGGCGATGCCTGCGCCGCCGGCGTCTGCACCGCCAAGCCGGTTGTCTGCGATGACAAGAACCCGTGCACTTTTGACACCTGCGCGCCCGGCACCGGCCAGTGCGCGTTCGTGCCCAGCGGCAACGGCAAGGCCTGCGAGGACGGCAACGCCTGCACGCTGGGCGACCAATGCAAGGCCGGCGTCTGCGCGCCCGGCGTCAAGGAAAACTGCACTGACGGCGACCCGTGCACGATCGACACCTGCGACAAGGCCAGCGGCGCATGCAGCCACGGTCCCGAAGCCGACGGCACGGCCTGCAGCGACGGCAAAGCCTGCACGACCGGCGACGCGTGCAAGGCGGGCGTGTGCGTCGGCGCCGCGGTGAGCTGCGACGACGGCGACGCCTGCACGTTTGACGCTTGCACCGCCGCCACCGGCGCTTGCAGCCACACGGCGATCGCCACCTGCGGCGCGGCGTGCAAGACCGACGCGCAGTGCAACGACAAGAACGGCTGCACCGCGGACGCGTGCGTTGCCGGCAAGTGCGTGCAGACGCCCACCGCCGGCACCACCTGCAGCGACGGCAACGCGTGCACATACGGCGACGCGTGCGCCATCGTCAACGGCCAGGGCGTGTGCAAGGGCACGGCGACGGTCTGCGACGACGGCAACGTCTGCACCAAGGACGGCTGCAACCCGCAGACGGGCGCGTGCATCGTCGGCCCCGGACCCAACAACGTGCCGTGCGACGACGGCAACCTGTGCACAAGCGGCGACGCGTGCAAGGCAGGCGTCTGCCTCGGCACCGCACAGCTGGCGTGCGACGACGGCGACAGCTGCACCGCGGACAGCTGCGACGCCAGCACCGGCAGCTGCGTCCACACCGCCATCCCGCTGTGCGGCGCCGCGTGCAAGGTGGACGCCGACTGCGACGACAAGAATGTGTGCACCGGCGAGAGCTGCACCGCCGGCCACTGCGTCAGCGGCCCCGCCGACGGCACGACCTGCAGCGACGGCAACGGCTGCACGCAGGGCGACGTCTGCCAGGGCGGCGCGTGCCAGCCTGGCAAGGCCGTGAGCTGCAACGACGGCAACCCGTGCACCGTGGACGCATGCGACAGCGCCAAGGGCGCCTGCGCGTACACGCCCGCCGCGACCGGCAGCGCCTGCAACGACGGCAACGCCTGCACGACCGGCGACGCCTGCAGCGCCGGCGCGTGCGTCGGCAGCGCCACCGTGTGCAATGACGCCAACGCCTGCACCGTCGACCACTGCCAGGCGACCACCGGCAAGTGCGTCTACACAGCGATTCCCAAGTGCGGCAACGCCTGCACGGTCGCCAAGGACTGCGCGGTCAAGTCGGTGTGCATCCAGACCGACTGCGTCGCCGGCCAGTGCCAGGACACGCCGCTGACCGGCGCCACCTGCGACGACGGCAACGCCTGCACCGCCAGCGACGCGTGCAGCGGCGGCATCTGCAAGGGCGCCGCGCTGGACTGCAACGACGCCAACCCGTGCACCAAGGACGGCTGCACCGCCGCCACCGGCAAGTGCCAGCACGCGCCCGCCTTGACCGGCAACTTCTGCGACGACGGCAACCTGTGCACCGTCAGCGACGTCTGCCAAGCCGGCGTCTGCCAAGGCACCGCCAGCACGGCGTGTGACGACAAGAACGCCTGCACGCTGGACGCATGCGACCCGACAAGCGGCGCATGCAGCCACACCGCCGTCGGCGGCTGCGGCAACCCGTGCACGACCGCGGCGGACTGCAACGACGGCAACGTCTGCACCACCGACACCTGCACGCTCGGCAAGTGCGCGGCGACCGCCAGCAGCGGCGCAGCGTGCGACGATGGCAATCCGTGCACGATCGGCGACCGCTGCGCCAACGGCGTGTGCGGTGCCGGACCCGTTGGCCTGTGCGACGACGGCAACCCGTGCACCGTGGACAGCTGCGACGCCAAGAC
>CAIPXZ010000524.1 GCA_903869075.1 uncultured Myxococcales bacterium
CAGACGATGCAAGTGGCGCAAAAGCTGTATGAAAGCGGCTTTATCACCTACATGCGTACCGACTCGGTGTCGCTGTCCGATCAGGCAATTTTTGCGGCGCGCGACGTGATCGCCGCGCAGTACGGTGAGAAATGGCTGCCGCCGAGCCCGCGCCGCTACCAGACCAAGACGGCGAACGCCCAGGAAGCGCACGAGGCGATCCGCCCGGCAGGCACGCAGTTCCCGGCGCTGAGTGAGGTCGAGCGGTCGCTGGGTCGCGACGCGGCGCGGCTGTACGAGCTGATCTGGAAGCGGACGATCGCCAGCCAGATGCCGGACGCGCAGGTCGAGCAGACGACGGTCGACATCGGCATTGTCGACGCGGTGTTCCGCGCCAGCGGCCGGACCACGCGCTTCACCGGCTTTTTGCGGGTCTACGGCGAGGAATCCGACGAGGCGGACGACGACAAGAAAGACGAGGGCGACCGCGCGCTGCCGATTCTCAAAGCCGGCGACGTCGTCGGCTGGGACGAGAAGCCGAACCTGGAGGCGCGCGGCCACGACACGCGTCCGCCGGCGCGGCTGACCGACGCGAGCCTGGTCAAGGCGCTGGAAGAAAAAGGCATTGGCCGGCCAAGCACTTACGCGGCAATTTTGCAGAACCTGATCGACAAGGCGTACGCCTTTCGCAAGGGCAACGCGCTGGTGGCGACCTTCATGGGCATGGCGGTGACGCAGATGCTGGAGCGGCACATGCCGCACCTGGTCGACTACGGCTTTACGGCGAAGATGGAAGATCGGCTGGACGCGATCGCCCGTGGCGAAGACCAAGCCGGCGCGTATCTGCGCGATTTTTATGAGAAAGGTTTCGTGGAAGGCGCCAAGACGCGCGGCCTGACGGAGATGCTGGCGGCGGTGCGCGATCAGATCGACCCGGCGGAAGCGAGCTCGGTGCCGATCGGCAAGACCGACGCCGGGGAAGTCGTTGTCGTGCGGATTGGCCGCTTTGGCACGTTCCTCAAGGTCGGCGAGCGGACAGCGAATGTGCCCGATGACCTGGCGCCGGACGAGCTGACGGTGCAAAAAGCCGTGCAGCTGGCCGATGACAAAGCCCGCGGTGAAGCGCCGCTGGCCAACGACCCGGCGACGGGGCTGCCGATTTTTGTCCGCAACGGCCGTTTTGGCCCGTACCTGCAGCTCGGCGTGGCGGTCAAAGACGCCGCCGAAAAGCCGAAAATGGTCAGCCTTTCCAAGGGCATGGTGCCTGAGCGCGTGACGCTGGAGACGGCGCTGCTGCAGCTGCAGCTGCCGCGGACGCTGGGCAAGGACGCCAAGTCGGGCGAGCCCGTTGTGGCGATGGTTGGCCGCTACGGCGACTACGTGAAGTGCGGCGAGGAGTCGCGCACGCTGCCGACCGGTATTTTCGCGGCGACCGTGACGCTGGACGAAGCGCTGAACGTGCTGCGGCAGCCAAAGTCGGTCGCTGGCAAGGTGCACGTGCGCGACATCGGCGTGCGCGAAAGCGACGGCAAGCTGCTGGCGGTGTGGCAGGGGCGCTTTGGCCGGTACATCACGGACGGGACGACGAACAAGACGCTGCCGCCGAACGTGGACATCGAGACGCTGCAGGTCGCGGACGTGGACGCGCTGCTGGCGGCGGCGGCGGAAGCGCGGGCGGGCAAGCTGATCGGCGTGGATCCGGAGAGCAAGGCGGAAATCCGCTTGATTGATGGGCGGTTCGGTCCGTACCTGACCAACGGCGCGGTGAATGCCTCGCTGGAGCGCGGCGTGCAGAAGGCGGAGGTGACGCTGGAGATGGCGGTCGACCGGCTGCGCGATTACGGCAAGGCGGTCAAGGCCAAGACCAAGGGTCGCGGCGGTCGTGCGGCACCGGCGGCCAAGGGCGCGAAGGCGGCGAAATTCCCGGCAACCAAGACGGCGAAGGCGCCCGCCGCCAAGAAGCCGGCCGCCAAGAAGCCGACAAAGGCGCCGCCCGTGCGCGACGATTCCGCAACGGTTTCAGCGCGTTCCGCGACGCGAGCCAAGGTGGAAGTGGTGGTGCCGGAGGCCGAAGTTCGCCCCGTCAGCAAGACTGGCGTTGTGCGGCGGCCGCGGGCGTAAGGCGCCCGGCGCGCGTCAGCGCTTGGAAAAGTGCTCGTGCTCCAGCAGGCCGACCGGCTGGCCGGTGACCTGCAAGCCGTCGAGCAGCTTGGCGATCTTCTTCTTCAGGTTGGTCTCGATTTGCCGCACGCGCTCGCGCGAGATGCCAAATTCGTCGCCGATGTCCTGCAGCGTCACTTCCTGATCCGCCAGCAGCCGCTGGTGCAGGATCGCCAGCTCCTTGTCGGTCAGCTGATCGCGCAGCTCCGTCAGGCGCTTGGAGACGATGTCCGTGACTTCGGCGCTGGCGAACTGCTCCTCCAGGCTCGGTCCCGGCGACGCCATGGTCTCGGCCAACGTCATGCGGCCATCGTCGCCGATCGCCGAGTCCAGGTTCAGGTCGTGCCGCGCGGCGTTGGCAGCGCGCCGCCAGGTCTCGACTTCGGCCTCGGTGGGCGTCCGCGCCACGCGCGCGGGCTTGGAACCGCGGGCCTCGGCGGCGATCAGGAACGTCTCCTGACCCTCCAAATCCGATGGCGTATCCATCACTTCCACTTCAAGCACTTCGTCTTCGGCGCCGTCCCCGGCCAGCAGCTCGACCTCCGGCTCCGCGCCCTCTTCCGGCGACGGCAAGCCGCGCTTGCCAAACAGCACGCGCCGCTGCTGCGACACCGGCCCGACCTTCACCAGCGCCCAGGAATTGATAATGTAATTCTGGATATACGCCTTGATCCACCAGACGGCGTAGGAAATCAGCCGGTAGCCGCGGTCGGGCTTGAACTTGGCGACGGCCTTCATCAGGCCGATGTTGCCTTCTTGCACGAGGTCGGTCAGCTTGATCTCGTAGTGCGTGAATTGATAGGCAATTTTCACGACAAAGCGCAAATTCGCGGTGACCAGCGCGCGCGCCGCGTCCGGGTCGCCGGTCTCCTGGAACCGCTTCGCGAGCTTGTATTCCTGTTCGCGGGTCAACAGCGGATACCGGTTCACCTCGGCCAGATATTGCTCCAGGGTGTCCTTCAGAATCGGCTCGCGATTTTGACTCATCCGTGGCTCACTGCGATGCGGAAGGGTGGGGAAATTGGGGCTTTTCTCTGTCATGGTGCTGTATTTTCTTTGCATGGGCACTTGGGCCGCGGCGCTGTACATGATACTCCTCGTTCTCCGGGGCGTCGAGACAAACCGCATCTGACACGGCGGACCCTTGACAACACATCCCCTCGTCCCATCATTCCCCCACGCCTGCCGCGGCGGAAAACCCCGTCGCCACCACGGCCAGACAAGGATCGCCACACCATGAGCACGCCGCATACCATCGATTTTGCCACTTTTGTCCTGTCGCTGACCGGCTCGGCGATGGTGCACCTGGGCGCCGTGCCGGACCCGGCGGGCGAGAAGCACGAGCCGAATCTGGAGCTGGCGCGCCAGACGATCGACATCTTGACGATGCTGCGGCAAAAGACGCACGGCAACCTGGATGGCCGCGAGAGTGAGCTGCTGGAGCGCGTGCTGCACGACATCCGCACCGCGTATCTGGACGCCGCAAAGCGCGCGGGATCGTGAGTCCCGATGGCCCACGCGACGCCGACTCTCCTGGTCGTGGATGACGAAGCGGCGTTTGGACAGCTGCTGGCGGAGCACTTGCAGGCCGCCGGTTTTCAGGTGTTGCAAGCCGCCGACGGTCGCGCCGCGCTGCTGCAAGTGGCGGAACACAAACCAGATGCCCTGCTGATCGACCTGCACATGCCGGGGCTGACCGGCTTGGAGGTCGTCGCCCAGCTGGCGCGCGAGGCCAGGCTGCCGGCGACGATCGTGATGAGCGCTTTTGGCGGCTATGAAGTGGCGCTCGAGGCGATTCGCTTGGGCGCAGCCGACTTTTTGTCCAAGCCGTTCCGCATGGCCGAAGCGGAGCTGAAGCTGCGGCTGGCGCTGGCCAAGTCCGGCAAGCCGGCGGCGGCGCGGCAGCGTCCGGCGGAGGAAGCACCGCGGCAAGGGCTGTTCCACGGCATGGTCGGCACGGCGACGGCGATGCAGACGCTGTACCGGCAGATCGAGCGCGTGGCGCGGTTTGGCTCGACCGTCGTCATCCAGGGCGAATCCGGCACCGGCAAGGAGCTGATCGCCCGTGCGCTGCACGACGCGAGCCCGCGGCGCGACCGGCCTTTCGTCGCCGTCAACTGCGCCGCGATCCCGCAAATGCTCTTGGAGTCCGAGCTGTTCGGCCACACCAAAGGCGCCTTCACCGACGCCTCGATGGACCGCAAAGGCCTGTTCGAGGAGGCGCACACCGGCACGCTGTTTTTGGATGAAATCGTCGATCTGCCGCTGCTTTTGCAGGTCAAGCTGCTGCGCGCGCTGCAAGAAGGCGAGATCCGCCGCGTCGGCGCCAACAAGCCGACGCAGGTCGATGTGCGGGTGGTGGCGGCCAGCGCGATTGGCATCCGCGATCGCGTGCGGCAGGGGCTGTTCCGCGAGGACCTGTACTACCGGCTGGCGGTGATCGAGCTGACGGTGCCGCCGCTACGCGACCGGCGCGAGGATTTGCCGTTGCTTGTCGAGCACTTCGTCGCCAAGACCAACCAGCGGCTGGGCACGCGGATCCGCGGCGTCGACCCGGCGGCGCTGGCGCG
>CAIPXZ010000525.1 GCA_903869075.1 uncultured Myxococcales bacterium
CAGCTGCCGGAGGTGGGCGCGCGAGCGCTCGCTGTCAACGGTAGGGCGGCGCGGCGGATACGCCGTGGGTCCGCGCGAATTCCGGGCCGCGAAAGCGGCGCGGAGTTCCTGGTGGGGTGCGTCCAGCGTCAGCTGGGCGCACAGTGGGGGAGGCTTTGGCTTGGCCGCGTGGAGGCCCGGCGCGAAGCCCGAAGTGCGCCCGTCGTGGCCTAGAACTTCAGCATGAGCCCCACGCCCGCGGCCCCTGGCCCGCCGGTGAGGCTGAGGCCGTTGGCCAGGAAGTCGGCGTTGCGGCTGCGTCCGGCGGTGTCGAAGCGTCGCCAGTAGGAGAGGCTGGAGAGCGCGGTGCCGAGCGCGGCGCCAGTGAGGACGTCGGAGACGTTGTGCCGGCCGTCGTTGACGCGGGACCAAGCGACAAAGCTGGCGATGCCGAAGAGCGCGACTTGGATGGGAATTCCCCACGTGCGTGTGGTGTTCGTCGCGTCGCGGCCCCAGACGTAGTGGCCGCCGGTGACGAGCGCGGCATATGTCGCCAGCGCGAAGCTGGTCGAGGCGTGACCGCTCGGGAAGCTGCGGCGGCCGTCCGCCCAGATCTTCTCATTTTGCACCGGGTCGGTGCTGAGCGGGCCCTCGGTAAAGCCGGTGCAGTCCACGTCCGCGTGGTCCGGTCGGTTGCAATAGTACCGCCGGACCCGGTCCTGGAAGTCGGGGCGCAGCCGGCCGAACGAAAACTTCAACACTTCCGTGGTCATCAGCGTCAGCGACATCGCCTCGCCAAAGCCGACGAGCGTGTCGTGCAGGTGCCGGGCGTCGCGGTTGCCCGGCAAGCCTTCCTGCAGCGCCAGCCAGCCGCCGATGACCGGCACCGCCAGCTCAACCCACAGCGCCGGCACGGTTTCCTCTTTGTCTTCCAGCAGATACTTGCGGCCGAGCGTGCCGCTCAGCGCCGGGTTGAGGATCGCCGCCGGGTGTTGCGGGTCAAACCGCGGGCCAATGCCAGCCGTCTCCAGCGGCGTTGACAGGTGCACCGCCGTGAAGATCCCCAGCGACCCGCCGATGATGCCGTAGTCGATCAGGTCGCTCGGGTGCCACCAGCCCGTCGTCGCCGCTGGATCGCCGACCGCGGGCAGGGCGATCAGACTTGCGACCAAGCTCAAAACGGCAAAAATGCGCGGTCTTGCTGGTCGAAGCGTCATCGGCTACTTCACAAGTGCGCCGTTCGGCACGTCGCGCGCGGGATGCAGCGCTACCCGCTTGCCCTCGGCGTCTTCGGCGACAAGCAGCATGCCGTGGCTCTCCATGCCCATCATCTGCCGCGGCGGCAGGTTGGCGATCACCAGCACCTGCGTGCCGATGAGGTCCGCCGGCGCCATCGTTTCGGCGATGCCGGAGAGGATTTGCCGCGGCGTCGCTTCGCCCAAGTCGATTGTCAACCGCAGCAATTTCTTGGACTTCGGGATCGCCTCCGCCGTCAGCACCCGCCCGACCCGCAGCTGGCTGCGCGCGAACGTGTCGATGTCGACGAGATCACTCGGCTCCTGCTCCGCCCGGAACTCGCCGGTGCGGAAGTCCTGCAGCCCGCGCCCGGACGTCGCCTGTGCCGCGCCGGGCTGCTCCTTGGTCTCAGTCGCCGGTTTGGCCGGCGGCGGCGTTGTCTCGGGCTGGCCGGGCATCGGTGCCTTCCATTCGTGCTTCGGGAAAAGTGGCGGACCTTCCAGCAGTTGCGTGCCGGGCTGCACCGCGCCGTCGTGCGCCTGCAGCCGCCGCAACATCTCGGCGCTCGCCGCCGGGATCACCGGCGCCAGCAGCCGTGCCGCAACGACGATGCCTTGCAGGACGTGGAATAGCGTTGTCGCCGCCGCCTCGCGGTCCGTCAGCACGGTCTTGAACGGCGCGTCCGCGGTCAACACGCCGTTGAGCTTCTGCGTCAGCGCCATCGTGTCGGCGAGGGTCCGGTTCAGCCGGGCGTGCGCCGAGGACACCGCAACTGGCTCAAAATCTCGCGTCGCGTCAGGCTGTTGCAGCGCCTCCGCGTACGCCAGCGCGTCCGCCAGCACGTGCGAGGGCGCGCGCGTCGCCGCCGGGATTTTGCCGTCAAATGAGCGCACGCACATGCCGATGACGCGCTGCAGCAAGTTCCCAAGATCATTGGCCAAGTCCGCGTTATTGCGGCGCACAATCGCCTCTTCCGAAAAGTTGGCGTCCTGGCCGACGGCCATCTCCCGCAGGAAGAAGTAACGCATCACATCCGCGCCATATTTATCGCGCAGCTCCTGCGGATCGACAACATTGCCCAGCGACTTGGACATCTTCGCGTCGTCCATCAGCCACCAGCCCGTCGTCACCAGCCGTCGCGGCACCGGCAGACCGAGCGCCAGCAGCATCGTCGGCCAATACACAGCGTGCGTCGTCAGAATATCCTTTCCTAGACAATGGGTTACATTCGGCCACCACTTCTGGTAGGCCGGGCTGGCCAGCAGGTGCGGCGTCAGCGCGTGGTCGTCCGGCGTCGGCGCCGGCAGCGGCGGCGCCAGCGCGGTGATGTAGTTCAACAGCGCGTCAAACCAGACGTAGGCGACAAAATCGCGATCAAATGGCAGCTCGATGCCCCAGGAAAGCCGCGATTTTGGCCGGGAAATGCACAGATCCTGCAGCGGCTCGCGCAAGAACCCGAGCACCTCGTTGGCGCGGTTCGCCGGGACGATCGCCATCTCGCCCGTCTGCACCGCGTCGACAAGCCGCGCCTGGAACTGGCTCATCAGGAAGAACCAGTTGCGCTCCTGCAGCCGCGTCACCGGTCGGCCGCAATCCGGACAGTTGCCGGCGACGATCTCTTTTTCGGTCCAAAATCGCTCGTCCGGCACGCAATACCAGCCCTCGAACGTGCGGTCGACGATCAGCCCCTGGTCGTACAGCTGCCACAGCGCGCGCTGCACAACGTGGACGTGCGCGGGCTCGGTGGTGCGGATGAAGCGGTCGGGCTGGCACTCCAGTGTCGGCCACAAGTCCTTGAACGCCGAGAACAATTCGCCCACATGCGCCTGCGGGGTCACGCCGCGCTTGTCCGCCGCCTGCTGCACTTTTTGGCCGTGCTCATCGGTGCCGGTCAAAAAGTACGTCTCGCCGCCGTTGAGCCGGGCATAGCGCCCCAGCGCGTCGGCGAGGATCGTGCAATACGCGTGGCCGATGTGCGGCTTGTCGTTGACGTAAAAGATGGGCGTCGTGACGTAAAGGCGGTTGGTCATGGGCCAGCAGGATAGCCCGGCGTGGCGCGGAAGCCAACGGCTGCCCCTACACAGGACGCGGCGTACCTGCGACACTCGGCGGCCGATGCTGAACAAAACCGACCGCGCGATCCTCGAACGATACCTCAGCGGCCACGGCCATGACGCGTGGCGCGTGCTCGGCGCGCACGAGGCGGTGCAGCGCGGGCAGGACGGCTGGCAGTTCGTGCTGTGGGCGCCGAACGCGCGCGAGGTCGCGCTGATCGGCGATTTTGGCCAGTGGCGGCCGGTGCGGATGCAGCGCTGGTCGGCATTTTGGCACGTGTTTTTGCCGACGCCGCAGGCCGGTCAGCGCTACAAGTTCCAGATCACCGGCGCCGATGGCGTGACGTCCGACCGCGCCGACCCGTTCGCCGCCTTTGCTGAACTCCGTCCGCTGACGGCGTCCGTGCTGTGCCGCGCCGCCGAGCACCCGTGGCACGACGCCGACTGGCAGGCGCAACGCCGGCAGCGGCAGTCGCGCGAGGCGCCGATCGCGATCTATGAGCTGCACGTCGGCTCGTGGCGGCGCCATCCGGA
Source organism: uncultured Myxococcales bacterium (assembly GCA_903869075.1). GTDB lineage: Bacteria > Myxococcota_A > UBA9042 > UBA9042 > UBA9042 > CAIYBN01. The sequence goes on from CAIPXZ010000525.1 coordinate 3,804, forward strand.
TGGCCGCCAGTACACGTGGCCTGAGCTGACCGAGCCGCTGATTGCGCATGTGAAATCCCTTGAATTCACGCATATTCAGCTGATGCCGGTGTACGAACACCCGTACGATCCGTCTTGGGGCTACCAGGTCACCGGCTATTTTGCGCCGACGTCGCGTTGGGGCACGCCGGACGAGCTGCGGGCGTTCATCGACGCGCTGCATGCCGCCGGTATCGGCGTGCTGCTGGACTGGGTGCCGGCGCATTTTCCCAAGGATGCCCATGGCTTGGGGCGTTTTGACGGCACGCCGCTGTTTGAGCACCCGGACCCGCGGCGCGGTGAGCACCCGGACTGGGGCACGCTCGTGTTCGACTACGGCCGCCAGGAAGTGCTGTCGTTCCTGCTGGCAGCGGCCGATTATTGGCTGACGTCCTTTCATATCGATGGGTTCCGCGTCGACGCCGTGGCTTCGATGCTGTACCTCGACTATTCGCGTGCCGACGGCGCGTGGCTGCCGAACCGCTACGGCGGCAATTGGAACCTGGAAGCCATTGAATTCCTCAAGCGGTTCAATTGGTTGGTGCACAGCCAGCACCCCGGCGCGATCACCGTGGCCGAGGAGTCGACAGCATTTCCGCACGTGACCGGCGCGCTGGAGCACGACGGAATCGGCTTTGATTTCAAGTGGAACATGGGGTGGATGCACGATACGCTGCGCTACGTCGCGACCGACCCGCTGTTTCGCGCCCACCACCACGACACGATCTGCTTTGCCGCGGCGTACGCGTTCTCGGAGGCGTTCGTGCTGCCGCTGTCGCACGACGAGGTCGTGCACCTGAAGGGCAGCCTGTGGCGCAAAATGGCAGCGCCGCCAGAGCAAAAGATTGCGCAGCTGCGCCAGCTTTTTGGCTACCAATGGCTGCATCCCGGCAAAAAGCTGCTGTTCATGGGCGGCGAGCTGGCGCAGGAGCGCGAGTGGAACGCCGACGCCGAGCTGCAGTGGGGCCTGGCGGCAGATCCGCAGCGGGCGACGCTGCACGCCTGGCTGCGGGCGCTGAACGTGCTGTACCGCCAACAGCCGGCGCTGCACCGCGGCGATTGCCACGGCGGCGGGATGCAGTGGGTGGAAGGCGCGGACGCGGCGGCGTCGGTGCTCGTGACCCAGCGGCTGGGAGGCGACCGGTCGCTCGTGGTTGTCCTGCACTTCACGCCGGTACGCCGCGCCGACTACTGGCTGCCGCTGCCGGCGGAAGGCCACTGGCGCTGGATTTTGCACAGCGATCTCAAGGAGTTTGGTGGATCGCTCGATGCGCTTCCTGAGCCGGTGAACGCGGTGGTGGAGACGCAGCTGGCGCGGCCGATCGCGCACGTCGACCTGCCGCCGTATGCCGTGCTGGTGCTGGAGCGGCTGTCATGAGTGCCAAGCGCGCGGCGGGTGCGCGTGGCCATGCGCCGGCGTTGGGCTGGTCCGCCGCCGAGCACGCGTTCAGGCTGCTGGCGCCGCTTGCCGATCACGTTTGGCTGGTGCAGCGCAGCCATCCGGCGGACCCAACGACCGAGCGCGTGACGACGATGGCGCCGATCAGCCACCCGCACGGCCAGGCGTTCGAGGCGATCGAGCCGGCGCCGCTGCCGTTCTACCGCTACCGCGTGCAGCAGCACGGCGCGCGCTTTGATATCGCCGATCCGCGCAGCGAAGCGGTGGCGCGGCAGTTCGCCCCTGGGCACCCGACTTGGTCGGTGGCGCGCCAGACGACGTTCAGCTGGCAAGGCGACGTGCGGCCGGCGATTGCGGTGCATGAAGCCATCATTCTTGAAGTGCATGTCCGCGATTTCACGATTGATAAGTCGAGCGGCGTCACGCACCGAGGTGCGTATCTGGGCCTGGCTGAAGCGGCGCCGGGCGCGGCGGGCGGGCTGAATGCGCTGCGCGACCTCGGCGTGGACTGCGTGGAACTGCTGCCGGTGACGGCGTTCCCGCTGCTGGAGCCACCGCCGAAAGATGGCGGCTATGTGAACCCAACTGGTCGGAATCACTGGGGGTATATGCCCAGCTTCTTCTTCGCGCCCACCGAGCGCTACAGCGTCCGCGGCGTGTCGCCGCAGCCGGGCGCGTGGGTCGGCGTGGACGATGACGGAACCTTTCACGATCCCGGGGACGAACTGCGCGAGATGATTCGGCTGTTGCACCGGGACGGCATCGCCGTGGTGCTGGATCTGGTGTTCAACCACGTGTCGCTGCACGACGACAACCCGCTGCTCAAGCTCGATCCGGGGACGTGGTTTTGTCGTGAAAACGGACTGTTGCGTGCGCATTCCGGCTGTGGCAACGATCTCGACACCCGCGACCCCGCGATGGCGGCGCTGGTTGTGGACGCGGCGGTGCACTGGATGCGCGCGTACCACGTCGACGGCTTGCGCTTGGATCTCGCGGCGATCCTTGACGACGCGACGCTGCGGGCGCTGCGCCAGGCGACGCGGGCGCAGTACCCGCGGGCGATCCTCATCAGCGAGCCGTGGAGCATGGCCGGCTACCGCCCCGCCGACCTCGCGCGCATGGGCCACACCGTGTGGAATGACCGCTTTCGCAACGGCATCAAGGGCCAAAATCCTCAGCATAATCGCGGCTTTATTTTCGGAGAAGGCATGGGCGGCGCCAACCGCCAGGACGTCGGCGCGCTGCTGGCGGGCTGGCCGCGCAGCCTGGGTGGCCTCTTTGACGATGCAAGCCTGTCGCTGAACTACTTGGAATCGCACGATGATTTGACCCTGGGCGATTTTGTCCGCTTGGGTCTCGGCGAGGTCCACGAGGGCCAG
>CAIPXZ010000526.1 GCA_903869075.1 uncultured Myxococcales bacterium
GCTGGCGATGGCGGAAAATGCAATTGGTCCAGATAGTTACCGGCCGGACGACATCATCGAGATGCACAGCGGCAAGACCATGGAAGTCAACAACACCGACGCCGAGGGCCGCATCGCGCTGGCCGACGCCGCCAGCTACGTCGCGCGCAAATACGGCCCGAAGATCCTGATTGATGCCGCGACCTTGACCGGCGCGCAGCTGATCGCCACCGGCAAATGGCACGCGGCGATCGTCAGCAACGACGGCGAGTTGGAAGCCAAGGTCATCGCCGCGGGTCTCGCGTCGGGCGATCACTGCATGGGCGTGTTGTTCAGCCCCGAGCTGCACACCGGCGATTACAAGAGCAATGTCGCGGACATGCGCAACAGCGTCGCCGATCGCGCCAACGCCCCGTCGTCGGCGTCCGGCCTCTGGGTCTGGATGCACATCGACGATCTGGACATCCGCTGGGCGCACATCGACCTCGCCGGTCCGGCGTTCCTCGACAACCGCGGCAGCGGCTACGGCGTCGGCTTGATTTACAGCCTCGTGCGCGGGCTGTAGTCGTTGTAAATCGCCACATGTTGAGAATTCCAACACACTAGCAGCGGCGCGCGACCAGGAGCGGCCGACGGCTGATCGCCCAACTTCGCGCGCATGTCCGCGTTGTGCCGGGCCATTTTGCGCCACGCCGCGCGCTCGCTTTCCCGGCGATCTTCTGGCACGCTTCCTGCATCGTCTGAAAGGGCGCGTAACCGGGGAGGCCGGGCCGCAGCAAGACGATGGAGGTCAAGATGCAGAAGCAGTGGCAGCGGACGGTGGCGGTGGCGGTGGTTCTTTCAGCATGGGCGCTGCCGGCGTGGGCGGGCGGGTATTGCTCCAGCCAGACGCCGTGCGCGAACGCGGGCGAGACGTGCCAAGGCAGCTACTGCGTGCCCAGCGCCAAGCTGTGCACCGGCGACAGCGCCTGTCAGGCCTGGGAAAAATGCGACTTCACCTGCCCGACCGGCCTGAGCGGCGGCGGCAGCACAAGCACCGGCGGTGGCCCGGTCTACGCCGACGCGAGCTCGTCGTCCGGCGACGCCACGGCCTGGATCTCCACCGACGCCGGCTCGAGCGGCGGCGGCAGCTACGACGGCATGGGCGGAATCCCGATCCCCGGCGACGCCTCCAGCGGCCCGCCGATGGGCGCCGACGCCTTTGGCCCGCCGCCGATGGACGCCAGCTTTGGCCCGTACGACGGTGGCCCGGTCGACCCGCCGCCCTCGACCTGCCCCAAGAGCCCCGGCGTGTGCGTGCCGGTCCTGACCAAAGTGCCGGCGCAGGCGGGCTGCGACGCGTTCTGCAAGGCGCTCGTACCATGCAACCTGGCCTTCGGCAGCGGTAGCTCCAGCTCTGGCAGCAGTGGCGGCGGTGGCGGCACGCCGCCGAGCGACGCGGACGCCTCGTCTGGCGGCATTCCCACCTACCCGGACGCGACGGACTGGGCGCCGGACGTGCTGGCGTCCTACGACACCAACATGCCGCAGATCGACGCCGGCGCGCCGGACGTGACGCCCGGTCCCGAAGCGCAGGCGCAGTGCGTGGCGCTGTGCAGCGTGTGGGTGCTGGACAAGGTGGCGCCGGCGGAGTTGCCGGTGCTGGAGCAGTGCGCGGCGACGCAGGCGCCCAATGGCTGCGATGCGATCCAGAAGAACTGCGAGACCGCCGCCAAGGCGTTCATGGCCGCGGCGACGACCGACGATTCCTGGTCGCTGGGCCTGAGCATGGGCGACAGCACCGGCACCGCCAACTCGGGCGGCGGCGGTACCAAAGACGGCGATGCGTCGCCGGTCTTTGCCAACGGCGACACCCAGACCGCGCCGGGCGGCGCCGACGCCGCGGGCGCAGCGCAGGACTTGGACGCCACGAGTGGCAGCGACTCGGCCGCCGTCAGCGACGCCGGCAGCACCGTCGGCAGCGACACCGCGCCCGCCAAGTCCGGCTGCACGGCTGGCACGACGAGCCACGGTACCAGCGGTCTCGCGCTGTTGGGCCTGATCGCCGGCGCGCTGGTCCTGCGCCGTCGCCGCAACGCCTAAAGATTACGCAGCTTTTTCGCCCGCCAGCTGGCCGCACGCCGCGCCGATGTCCTGACCTTTGGACTCGCGCAGCGTGATGCTGGCGCCCGCGCGCCGCGCCACGTCGACAAACCGCTGAATCACTACGCGCTCCGGACGATGGTAGTCGGCGCCCGGCCAGGCGTTGAACGGGATCGCGTTGACGTGAGCGCTCAGCTCGCGCGCCATCTCCGCCAGCCGCCGCGCGTCGTCATCGGTGTCGTTCACGCCCTTGAGCAGCGCGTATTCACAGGTGATTTTGCGATGCGCACTCGGCGGCAGCGCCAGCAGCACGTCGACCATCCTGCGGATCGGCACGCCCTTGTTCACCGGCATCAGGCGGTCGCGCACGGCGTCGGTCGTTGCCGTCAGGCTCCACGCCAGGTTGACGTTGGGATGCGCCGCGACAAGCGGTGCGACGTTCTTGGCCACGCCCGCCGTCGACACCGTGATACGCCGCGGCGAAAAGTCGAAGCCCTTGGCATCGCAGAGGATATCCAGTGCGTCGATCAGCGCCGGCAGGTTGTCCAGCGGCTCGCCCATGCCCATGAACACGAGGTTGTGCGGCCGCGCCGATAGCGGACCTTCCTCGCCGCCCGCCACGCCGCCGCGCCGCAGCCCCAGCGCAAAGCCGACGCGGCATGCGTAAGCGACCTGCTCGACGATCTGCCCGGCGCTGAGGTTTTGCCGCACGGGCAGCCGCGCAGTCGCGCAAAAGTCGCAGCCCATCTTGCAGCCGACCTGGCTGGACAGGCACTGCGTCACGTGCCCGGATTCCATTGGCATAATCACGGTTTCAATCGCGTGACCGTCGTCGGTGTTCAGGACGATCTTCTGGCTGGCGTCCAGCGCCGAGATCCGCTCCAGCGTCGGCACCAGCACCGCCAGCGGGCGTGCGTGGGCGAGCTGCGCGCGCAGCCCGGCGGGCAGGTCCGTCATCCGCGCCCAATCGCGCTCCAGCCGCACGTGCAGCCAGCGAAACAGTTGTTCGGCGCGAAAAGCCGGCTCGCCGGCGGTCTTGAACAGCGCCTTGAGCGCCGGCCGCGGCAGCGACAGCAGGTCGATGTCCTGAAAAGGATTCGCTTGATCCACCAGAATCGTCCGCACGCCCGGCAGCCGGGCTGGCGCAGTGTACTGGCGCACCGGCCGCGCGTCACCGCAAAAAGCCGCCGCAGCGCGCTTGACGTCGGAGCCGGTTGGCGTATCATGTGTCTCAAGTTGAAACACATTCGGCGGCAGCGGTTCTGGTTCGGCGTCGGCCGTCCCCGCGCGACCGTTCAGGCCACGACCGGAGTCTGTCATGACGCTGGAATCGCACCCGCACCATCGCCCGACCGGCGCGCCGGATGCGGCTGCCGTGGTCTCGGCGGCGCCGGCGGGTGGCGATGTCTTGATTGTCGAGGATGATCGCGATGTTTCATCGCTGATCGAAAAGTTGCTGACCCGCGAAGGCCACCGCTGCGTCAAGGTGCAGAGTGCCTACGAGGCGCAGGTCGCGGTGCGGGCGATGCCGCCGGGCGTCGTGCTGCTGGACCTCAGCCTGCCGGACAGCCAGGACCTGGAGCTGCTGCGCAAGCTGCTGACCATCGAGCCGCGCCACCGCGTCATCATCATGACGGCGTACGACAACCTGGACATCGTGATCGGCGCGACGCAAGCGGGCGCGTTTGACTTCATCACCAAGGGTCCGGACTTGACCGAGCGCGTGCGGGTGACCGTGCGCAACGCGTTTGCCGCCATCGCCCAGGAAGTCCATGTGACGCACCTGGCGACTTCCCTGGCGCGGCGCGACCGCTATTCGGCGCTGATTTCGCACTCTTCAGCGATGGAGCCGGTGCGCGCGGCGATCGACCGGCTCAGCCACAGCCGCGTCAACGTGCTGATTTCCGGCCAGAGCGGCACCGGTAAGGAGGTCGTGGCGCGGACCATTCACGACAGCGGACCGCGCGCGCAAGGGCCGTTCGTGGCGATCAACTGCGCCGGCATCCCGGACACGCTGCTGGAAAGTGAGCTGTTCGGCTACGAGCGCGGCGCTTTCACCGGCGCGCAGAACCGCAAGATCGGCAAGTTCGAGGCGGCGTCGGGCGGCACGCTGTTCCTCGACGAGATTGGCGAAATGTCGTTGCCGCTGCAGGCGAAGCTGCTGCGCGTGTTGCAGGACGGCCGCTTCGAGCGGCTGGGCGGCAATACGCTCGTGCAGACCGACTCGCGCATCATCGCGGCGACGAACCGCGAGCTGCTGGGGATGGTGCGCGGCGGCACATTTCGCGAGGATTTGTTCTATCGTCTCGCGGTGTTCACGCTGACGCTGCCGCCGCTGCAGGAGCGCAAGGGCGATATTCCGCTGCTTGTCGAGCACTTCGTCAAGCAGTCGGCGCGCGAGGAGAGCAAGGCGATCAAAGGCGTGACGCCGGAAGTCATGCGGCTGTTCGAGTCGCACCCGTGGCCAGGTAACGTCCGGCAATTGCAGAATATTATCGCGCGTTCGGCGTTGCAATGCGACACCGAGACGATCGCGCTGCGCGACTTGCCGGCGAGCTTTGTGCAGGAGCTGCTGCCGCTCGCGCCGACGGCGGACGCCTCTGGGCACACGCCGCGGCATCTGGAGACGGTGCCGGCGCCGACGGCCGCGGCGCTGCATGATCACGACGTCAGCGCGCAGCTGCGGCAGGGCTCCTTGGCGGATCGGCTCAACGCCGCGCTTGAATTTGCTTTTCCGTCCAAGGACTTGCTGCCGACGGTCGAAGACTTGGAGCGCGCCGGTATTCGGCTGGCGATGCGTCGGCTGGAGCACAACATGCAGCTGACGGCGCTGCGGCTCAACATCAGCCGCGCCACGCTGTATCGGCGGATGGACCAGAACGAGACGGGCACGCCGCGGCGGCCGGGCAACCTGTAGCGGCGGCGGTCAGTCGTCGGGCCGCAGCGTCTGCGCCAGCACCGTGTCCAGCGCCGCCAGCGCCGCCGGGCCGAGCGCGCTCGCCCGCATCAAATCGACAAGCCGCGACGACAGCTCCGTGTGAATCAGCGCCGCCGCCGGGTCGTGTGCCGTCAGCGCTTGCATGTGCCGCGCCAGCGTCGCCGCGTCGCCACGCGCCACCGCACCCGTCAGCCCCAGCCGCAGCGGCGCGTCCAGCGGCAGCCGGCGTACGGCGTCCAACGCGGTCTGCATGAGGTGGCCCAGCCCGGCGCGCGCCTGCTCCGGCGTGAGTCCAGCCGCCACAGCCGCTTGTTCGGCGACGTGCAGCAGCGCCACAAGATCGTTGGCAGCCAGCGCCGCGGCGGCGTGATAAAGCGGTCGCGCCGCATCGGCCACTGCCACGACGTGGCCGCCCAGCAGCGCCACCAGCGCCTGCGCCTGCGCCGCCGCGCGCGGGGTCCCGGCCACTGCATAAGTCGCGCCACGCAGCGGCCGCGCCGCGGCGTCGGCATCGTCCAGGTCCAGCGGGTCCGGCAGCGCCGCCAGCGGGTGCAGCGCCGCCAGCTCCGACGCGCCGCCCGGAACCTGCAGCAACTGCCACGGCGCCGCGCCGGAGAGGTGCAGCCACACTGCGTCCACCGCCACCGGGATCTGCTCCGCCAGCTGCCGCGCCGCCAGCCCTAGCGCCCGATCCGGCACGGCGAGAACCGTCGTCGGCGTCGGCGTCGGCTGCGCCACGACGGTCACCGCCAGCGCTTGCCGCTGCAGCCACGCCGTCACTTCCGTCCGCCGCTCGGCGCGCCGCGCCACGAGCTGCACCGGCTGACCCGCGCGGGCCAGCGCCACGGCCAGCGAC
>CAIPXZ010000527.1 GCA_903869075.1 uncultured Myxococcales bacterium
GACCGCCGCCGCGGACGTCACCGCCACGCCCGGACCGTGCGACCCGACGCCGGCGGAACTGGCAGACGCCGGCTCACCCACCTGCCCGTTCTACAGCAAGAGCTGGCCGTGTGCGGACTTGCACGTCGCGGCGCTGGCCAAATTCGCCGACGGCGGCTTCGCGCTCGCGGGCACGCGCGGCGGCAGCGCGTGGCTGGGACGCACGGACGCGCTCGGGCACTTCCTGTGGCAGCGCACGCTCGACAGCGTCAGCAGCGCGACTGTGGACGTCGCCGTGCTCAGCACCGGCGGCCTCGCCGTCACCGGCGGCGACAACACCCACGGCTGGCTGTGGCGCACGGACGGCAGCGGCGCGACCGTCGCGACAACCAGCTGGGTTCCCGCCGGCGCACCCGGCCACGGCGTACCGGCACACGTCGGCGCCACGCAGGACGGCGGCTGCGTCGTCGCTGGCACGCGCGCCGCGACGAACCAGGACGCGCCGTGGCTGTGGCGGTTGGACGCCGCGGGCAACCCGGCGTGGGAACACGACTATCCCGGTGCCGGCCCGACCGAGTCGAGCAGCCTCACCGGCTTCACCGCCACGACCGACGGCGGCTTCGCCTTTGGCCACAACGTCCACGTCGGCGCTGGCACCTGGCTGCACGAGCTCGTGCGCGTCGACAGCAGCGGCGCCAAGGTCTGGGTCCACAACGGCGGCGACGTCATCGCCGCGGATGCAAACGGCGCAGTCGTCACGGCGGAAGCCAAGTTCTCGTCGCGGATCTACCGGCTGGACGCCGCGGGCAGCGTGACGTGGAGTCGGGTCGCCACGCCGCCGGTGCCAGGCAGCGGAACCATGCTCACCGGCGCGGTCAGCGGCCTTGCCGCCCTGCCCGGCGGCGACTTCGCCGCGCTCACCAACGCCAGCGGCAAGACGCAGCTGCAGCGTCTGGCCAGCACCGGCGCGCTGCGCTGGAGCGTGCCGATCGCCGGCGACGGCGGCAGCGCGCTTGTCAGCACCAGCAACGGCGTGGCGTTCGTCACCGCAGCGTCCGGCGGCGGCCCGAGCCAAGCGCTCGTCAGCACCGACGGATGGGGCAACGCGTCCTGCGCCCAATCCGCCGGCTGCGCCGCAAAAGCCCAGGACGCGTGCGGGGACGCCGACCCGTGCTCCGATGACGGCTGCACCGCCGGGCAATGCACGCACGCGCCGTTCGTGGACGGCACGAACTGCGGGCCAGGCGGCGGCTGCGCGGACTGCGCCACCGGGACGTTGTGGTGCACGGGCGGGAAGTGCGGGTGAATCAGGCGACGCAAGAGCGCTACGGCGCGACGCACAGGCCTTTTTGGCACCACATCGTCAAGCCGACGGCGCACGGTTCGAAGTCCGCCTTCTTGCCGTGGCTGCAGCCGGCGCTCGGGCTCCACGCTTCCCACGTGCACGGGTCGCCGTCGCTGCAGTCGATGGGCTTACCGACGTAGCCGCTGCCGTCGGCGGCGCACGTCAAGCACTTGCCGCCGTCGGTGCCGTACCTGTCGTCGATGCAGCGCGGACCGTTGCAGACGTCCGCCATGCAGCCGGTGGCGCTGCAGAACGCGGCGTCGGCGCAGTCAAGGTTGCTGCTGCACGGCGGACCGACCGGGCCGATGACGCACTGGCCTTTGTAGCAGTGCGTGTCGTTGGGGCAGGCGCTGTCGTTGACGCATGGCGCGCAGGCATCCTGGGCGGTCGCGGCGTTCACCTTGCAGCCGAGCGGAAAACAAATCGTGCCCGAGCCATCGGCGGCTGGGCAGTGGGCGGAGAGATCGTCCGGCGGGACGCACAGGCCGAGAATCGGCCCCATTCCCCACGACAGCGGGCAGTACGGATGGAAGACGCAGGTGCTGGCGGCGGTGCAGTCCATCCAAGCCTTGTACGGCGTACACGGCATCGCGGCGCCGGGCGGCGTCACGCAGTCGCAGTCGCCGCCGCCGAGGCAGATCTGCGGCGTGGGGAGGTTGCACGGCTTGGGCTTGTGCCAGCACATGGCGCTCGCGGCGTCGCAGAGGTCCTCGGTGCACGGGTCGCTGTCAAAGCACGGGTCGGCGTTGCCCGTGCACACGCCGGCGAAGCAGACTGCGCCCGAGCAAGCGCTGCAGCTGCCGCCGTCGGCGATGGCCGTGTGCGCGCAGGCGAGCGTGACGGGCGCGCAGGTGTCGGCGGTGCACGGGTCGCCATCGTCGCAGCTGGAGATGTGGACGCAGCCAGTCGCCGGCGCGCAGAGATCGGTCGTGCAGGCGTCGTCGTCGGCACAGCTGGCGGCGTTCGGCGCGTGCAGGCAACCGACGGTGCCGCCACAGCTGTCGACGGTGCAGGCGATGCCGTCGTCGCACGGCGCGAGCGGACCGTTGGCGCCGACGTCGTGCGTGCAGCCGAGACCGGGGACGCATTGGTCGAGCGTGCAGGCGATGCCGTCGTCGCAGCTGGGCTTGGCGCCGCTGACCGTCGGCGTGTGGGTGCAGCCCGAGCCGATGACGCAGGCGTCCGCGGTGCAGTCGTCAGCGTCGTGGCAGCTGGGCATCGGACCGCTGATGGTCAGCGTCGGCGCGCAGCCCAGGCCGACGACGCAGGCGTCAAAAGTGCAGTCGTCGCTGTCGTGGCAGCTGGGCTTGGGGCCGGAAACCGTCAGGGCGAAGGTGCAGCCGGACGCCGGATCGCAGGTCTCCGCCGTGCAGTCGTCGGCGTCGGCGCAGTTGGCGGGGACGTGGCTGCAGCCATAGCCGGTGCAGGCGTCGATTGTGCAGGCATTGCCGTCGTCGCAGTAGGCGGCACACGGGTCGGTGGCCACTTCGGCGTCTACAGCGCTGGCTGCCGCCATGTCGGCCGCATCGCTTGGCGCGATCACGCTGGTTTCGGCGGCGTCCGCTGCGGTGTCGCCGGCGTCACCCGCGCCAGACGTGCAACCGACGGCACACCAAGCGACCACGGCTGCTGCAATCCACCTCCGCGCCATTGCCACCTCGCCTCCTGCGAGGGTTTTGGTTGCCGCGGCGGCGAAAAAGGTCAACTGTCGCCGACCTTGCCCACCACCTCCGCCGTCAGCCGGTCGAGGTTCTGTTCATTCGCCGGCACGACGATCGACGCCATGCGCGCTGCCAGCCCAGCGTCGGCAAACGCCTGCGCCCACGACACGACCGTGCCCGCGCCGTCCGCCGCGGGCGTGAGGCGAATGGTCAGGCGGAACTGCGGCGCGAGCACGTGCTGGATCTCCACTGTGTGCGGCGCGTCGATGTGGGCGAAGCGGTATTCATTCGGGTAGTCGCGGCCATCGGGGCCGTGCATCGTCAGCAACCAGCGGCCGCCGGGGGCAAAATCGCAGTGCGTGAACGTGTTGGTGAAGCCGGCCGGCCCCCACCAGCGGGCGAGGCGCGCGGGCGTGGCGAGGGCGGCGAAGATCTCGGGCGCGCGGGCGGGAATGAGGCGGGTGGTTGTGAACAACGGCATGGACGGACTCCAAGGCGGAGGCTGTGGGTGCGACGGCGCGGCCGCGACGGGGGATGGCGGCGAGTGTCCGGCCGGTCGCGGCGAGCGTCAAGCCGCGTGCGGGACGGGCAGCAGCACGGCGCGGCTTTTTTGCGGCGGCGCAAAATAGTTCCGCGGCAAAAGTCGGCAGCGGACGAACATGATCTTGTCGCGCGTGTCGGGCGCGATGCTCTTCGGGAACTCGGGCGCGCGCTCGAGGGAGCGGATGGCCCACAGCAACCAGGCCGGGCGCCGCGCGGGACACAA
>CAIPXZ010000528.1 GCA_903869075.1 uncultured Myxococcales bacterium
CCGCCGCCCGTGTCCTTGGCAGCGGTTGCATCCTTGCCGCCAAACGACAGCGCCATGTCCGGCGCCACGTCCTGAACCGCCGCGCCGCCGCCGCCGCCACCGCCTGTCGCCGTGCCGCAGCCCGCCGCCAGCGCCGCCACCAGCAGCGCCTGTGTCCATCCCTTGCCGGTTTTCATGTGCACCCCACGCGCAGACCAAGCGCCATCTTGGCCCCTATCGGCGGCGATCTCAAGCGCGCTTGCCGCCGTCGCCCTTTGGCCGGACAATCGAGATCGAAGCCATCCCCCACGCGTCCAACGACCGCACGCGCCCGCTGGAGCCCCCGATGAAGCGACCGATCCTGCTGTTTGCCCTCGGCCTCACCCTGTTTGCCGCGCTGCCCGCGTCGGCGCGACCGCCGGCGCCAGCGATCCCGCCGCCGCTGCGGCCGTGGATGCAGTGGGCGCTGGAGGATCACCGCGACCTGATGTGCACCGGCCTGGGCGAAGGCCGCGCCTGCGACTGGCCGGGCGACCTGGCTGTGACGATCGAGGGCCAGCACGGCCAGTTTGCGCTGGACGTCTGGCTGGACACGCCGCGGCGGGTGGCGCTGCCGGGCGATCGCGCGGCGTGGCCGCTGGGCGTGCTGGCCGACAACCTGCCGGCGCTTGTCGAGGCGGTCGACGATCGGCCCGGCGTGGCGCTGCAAGCCGGCCACCACACGGTGACCGGGCGCTTCGAGTTCGGCCAGACGCCGGAGCTGCTCGTCGTCCCGGACGCGATCGGCATCGTCGAGCTGACGCTGGGCGGGCAAAAAGTCGAGCAGCCGCGCCGCGATGGCGAAGGCCGGCTGTTCCTGCGCCAGGACCAATCAAACGAGGCGGCTGAGCAGGACGCGCTGACGGTGGCGATCGCCCGGCAGGTGCGCGACGGCGTGCCGCTGCGGGTTGTGACGCGCCTGACGCTGCGGGTGGCGGGGCGGCCGCGCGACCTGGTGCTGGGCAACGCGCTGCTGGCGGGCGCCCGGCCGGTGACGGCGCAGAGCGACCTGCCGATGCAAGTGGCGGCCGATGGCGCGCTGCGTGTGCACGGCCGGCCGGGGACGCACACGGTGGACATCGAGGCGGTGCAGCTGGGCGACGCCGCGTCGCTGACCGTGCCGCAGCTGGCGATCCCGGGCGCGGAGCCGCAGGAGACGTGGGTGTGGGTGCCGGATGAGACGCTGCGGTCGGTGGAGCTCAGCGGCCTGGCGCCGATCGACCCGGACCGGACGCAGCTTGCCGAGGACTGGAAACACGCCGGGCGGTGCTACGTGGCGACGCCGGGGCAGTCGCTTGTGCTCAAGCAGGCGCGGCGCGGCGAGACCGAGCCGCCGCCCAGCCGGCTGCAGCTGCAACGTGAACTGTGGCTGGACCTGGACGGGGCGATGCTGACGGCGCGCGACAAGTTCGCCGGTGATTTGCGGACCGGCTGGCGGCTGGACGTGGCGGCGGGCAGCGCGCTGGGCCGCGTGACGATCCCGGGGCAGTCGGGCGCGCTGCTGATCACCGAGCAGCCGGAGACCAAGCGGCTGGGCGTGGAGCTGCGCGATGGCAACCTGAAGCTGGAAGCCGATTCCCGCGTGGCGCTGGCGCCGGGCAGCTGGCCGGGGACGCGGCAGCTGGCGGTCGTCGGCTGGCAAGCGGACGTGCAGCAGCTGGGCGCGACGCTGCACCTGCCGCCGGGCTGGAAGCTGCTGGGCGTGACGGGCGTGGATCGGCCGCCGCAGACGTGGCTGGATTCCTGGACGCTGTTCGACTTCTTTTTTGTGCTGATGGTGGCGGCGGCGGCGGCCAAGCTGCTGGGCAAGCCGTGGGGTGCGCTGGCCCTGCTGGCGCTGGCGCTGTGCCACGACGAGCCGGACGCGCCGCAGGGCCTGTGGCTCAACGTGCTGCTGGCGCTGGCGCTGACCCGCGCGGTGACCCACGGCAAGCTGGCGCTGGTGCTGCGGCTGTGGCACGGCGCGGCGGTGCTGGCGTTGGTGCTGGCGATCGTGCCGTTTGCCCGCGATCAGGTGCGTGAAGGGCTGTACCCGCAGGTCGCGCAGTGGGGCAAGGCGCCGATGCAGGCGAGCGGCACGGGCCGTAGCGACTCGTGGGGCGGGCTGGCCAGCGTTGAGGTGACAGGCGCGGCGGCGGCGCCCAGCGCAGCCGATGACCGCCTGGCCGAGGACAAGAACGGGGCGGCAAAGCCAGCGGCGCCGAGTCTGGGCCTGCTGTCGCGCAGCGGTGCCGGTGGCGGCGCAGCCAAGGCGAATCAGGACGCGCCGGTGCAGCAGATGCGCCAGCTGGACCCCGGCGCAGTGGTGCAGACCGGCCCGGGCGTGCCCAAGTGGCAGTGGACGGCGCTGCCGCTGGGCTGGTCGGGACCGGTGCGGCAGGACCACGCGATTCAGCTGCTGCTGTTGTCGCCGGGCGCCCAGCTGGCGCTGGCGCTGCTGCGGGTGCTGCTGGTGGTGCTGCTGGGCCTGCGGCTGCTCGATCGCGCGCGGCTGCGGGCGCTCGCCGGGCGGCTGGGCGCGCTTGTGCTGCTGGCGGCAGTGGTCGGCGTGGCGCAACCGCGCGAGGCGCGGGCGGATATTCCGCTGCAGCCGATGCTGGACGACCTGGCGCGGCGGCTCGTGGCGGCCGAGGTGTGCGACGGGCCGTGCGTGGTGGTCAGCGACCTGCGGCTGGCGGCCGATGGCCAGCGGCTGACGGTGACGGCGGAGGTCTCGGCGCAGCGCGACACCGGCTGGGGCCTGCCGGGGCCGTGGGATCCGCTGCAAATCAGCGAGGTGCGCATGGACGGCCAGCCGACCCGCGCGCTGCGGCGCTTGGCCGGCGGGCTGATCGCGGTGCGGGTGCCGACCGGCGCGCACACAGTCGTTGTCGAGGGCCAGCTGGTGCGGCGCTCCGTTGTGACGCTGCAGCTGGACCCGACCGCGCTGCCGCGGCACGTCACGCTCACGAGCACGGACTGGACGGCAGACGGCTTGCTGCCGGGGCAGGTGAAGGACTCGCTGCAGCTGACGCGGGCGGCCGGGCTGCCGGGCGCGCAGACGGCGGTGGAGAGCGACAGCGAGTCCCTGGAGCTGCCGCCGTGGTTCCACGTCGAGCGGCACCTGCTGCTGGGCCTGCCGTGGCAGGTGCACACGACGGTGACGCGCGACAAGCTGGGCCGTGCCGAGGTGCTGAAGGTGCCGCTGGTGGGTTCGGAGCGCGTGATTACCGACGGCGTGACGGTGGAGAGCGACGCCGACGGCAAGCACCTGGCCGTGCTGCATTTTGGCCGCGAGGACGGGCAGATCGCCTTTGACGCTGAGCTACCGGTGGCGCCGCAGCTGACGCTGACAGCGCCCAAGCTGGCGGGCCAGCCGTGGACGGAGACGTGGCGGCTCAGCTGCAGCGCGATGTGGCGCTGCACGTTCCACGGCCTGCCACCGGTGCACACCCGCGACCCGGCGGGCTCGGCGCAGTTTGAGCCGCTGTGGCAGCCATGGCCGGGCGAGACGCTGCAGCTCGACGTGCAAAAGCCGCTGGGCGCCAAGGGTCCGGCGGTGACGATCGACGCAGCGCAGTACGACGTGACGCCCGGCCAGCGGCTGCTGGAGGCGACGCTGACGCTGACGATCCGCACCTCGCAGGGCGGCACGCAGACGCTGACGCTGCCCGAGGGCGCGGCGGTGCAGTCCGTCAGCTGGGGCGACGTGCCGCGGGCGATCCGGCCGCAGGGCCGCAAGCTGGCGCTGCCGCTGGACCCGGGCGAGCAGCTCGTGGTGGTCAAGTGGCAGCAGCCGTGGCAGCGCAGCGCGCACGAGGTGGTGCCGCCAGTGGACCTCGGCGGCGCGGCGGTGAACGTGCAGACAACGCTGCATCTGGGCGAGGAGCGCTGGCTGCTGTGGGCGCACGGCCCGGCGTGGGGTCCGGCGGTGCTGTTCTGGAGCCACCTGCTGCTGCTGGCGCTGGCGGCGCTGCTGCTGGGTCGGCTGCGCGGCCTGCCGCTGCGCACCGGCCACTGGCTGCTGCTGGGCCTGGGCCTGGCGCAGGTGCCGGCGGGGCTGCTGGTTGTCGTGGTGGCGTGGTTTGCGGCGCTGGCGTGGCGGCAGCGGCGCGGCGCGCTTGTCGGCTTCTGGCCGGTGCTGCTGGGCAACGGCGCGCAGCTGGCGCTCATCGCGCTGACGGCGGTGTTCTTTGGCGTGCTGTATTTTGCGATCCAGGAAAACCTGATTGGCAACATTGACATGCAGGTCAGCGGCGCGGGTTCGTCGGCGCAGACGCTGACCTGGTACGTCGACCGCGTCGCCGGCGCGCTGCCGCAGCCGGGCGTGTGCTCGCTGCCGCTGACGGCGTGGCGCGTGGGCATGCTGGCGTGGGCGCTGTGGCTTGTGGCGGCGCTGCTGCGCTGGCTGCCGTGGGCGTGGCGGGCGTTCAGCGCTGGCGGGCTGTGGACGCGGCAAGCGGCCAAGCCGCCAATCGCGCCGCCTACAGCTGGTACAGCCGGGTGAATTTCGCCGTGGCGTAGCGCAAGAATGGCTCGGGGTCGAGCGGCCGGCCGGTCGCCGCCGTCACAAGCGCGTCCGTTTCCAGCCGCGAGCCGACCTTGTGCACGTGCGTCCGCAGCCAGCCGAGCAGCGGCTCGACCGCGCCTTGCGCCAATTGCTCAGGAATTTCAGGGTGCTGCTCGACGGCCGTCTGGTAGAACTGCGCCGCGTACAGCGCGCCCAGCGTGTAGCACGGAAAATAGCCAAACGCCCCGCCGGACCAGTGCACGTCCTGCAGCACGCCAACCGCGTCATCGGGCGGCGTGATGCCCAGGTAGCCCTGCATCCGCGCGTTCCACGCCGCCGGCAAGTCGCGCACCGCCAGCGTGCCGCTGAACAGCTCGCGCTCCAGTTCGTAGCGGAGGATGACGTGCAGCGGGTAGGTCAGCTCGTCGGCGGCGACGCGGATGAAGTTGTTGGGGTCGACGTAGTTGACGCCCTGCAAAAACGCCGACAGCGGCTTTCCCGCCAAAAAGCCGTACGATTGCTGGAGCTTGGGATAGTGCGCCTGCCAGAACGGCGCGCAGTGGCCGACCTGTTTTTCCCACAGCAGCGACTGGCTCTCGTGGATGCCCATCGACCGCGGCCGCGACACCGGCTGGTCGGCCAGCGCCAAGTCGCGTCCCTGCTCGTACAGCGCGTGGCCGGTCTCGTGGATCATGCCGGTGAGCGAGCCGAGGAACGCGCCTTCGTCATACCGCGTCGTGATCCGCACGTCCGTCGGACCGGCGCCGCCGCAGAACGGGTGCACGGACGTGTCCAGCCGCCCGCAGGTGAAGTCGTAGCCCATGGCGCGCACGATGGCCTCGCCGACCTGCCGCTGCGTCTCCGCTGGCACCGGCTGCCGCAGCCACGCCACATCCGGCTGCGGCGCAGCGCGCACCCGCGCGATCAGCGGCAGCAGCACTTCCTTCAGCCGCGCAAACACCGGATCCAGCCGCGCCATCGTCATGCCCGGCTCGTAGTCGTCCAGCAGCACGTCGTACGCCGGCTTGTGCGGGGCAATCGCCGCGGCGCGTGCCTTGGCCAGGTCGACGAGCTCGGTCAGCACCGGGGCAAATTCCTGAAAATTCTTGTGCTTGCGCGCGTGCACCCACACCTCGTGGCCGCGCACGGCCGTCGCCGCCAGCGCCCGCACAAGCTCCGCCGGCACCCGCGCCGCCTTGACCACATCGCGCTGCGCTTCGCGCACGTTCGCCGCCTGGGTCGCGTCCAGCGTCGCGTCCTGCCGCAGCCCCGCCAGCAGCTCCGCCAGACGCGGGTGGGTCAGCCGCTCGTGCGCCACGACCTGGACGGTCGCCAGCTGCCGGCCACGCGCCTCCGCAGCGCCGGAAGGCATGACGATTTCCTGGTCCCAGGACAAGATGCCCACGACTTCTTCCAGCGCCGTCAAGTCGGCGAGGCGTTGGCTCAATTCTGCGTACGGCGTGGTCATGGGCGGCTCCGGATGGCAACGCTGTGGTAGCGGATTGGGCCGCGGACGGCAAGCGCCTCAGGCTTCAAAGCGCAGCAAATCGCGCAGCGCCTGCGCCGAGCGCAGCGTCTCCGGCACGACCTGGCCCAGCAGCCGCGCCACGCGCTGTTCCGCCACCCGTAGCGCCGCCGAGGCCGGCAGCGCATCCACCGGCGGCTCCGCCGGCGCCAGCGACCACAGCGCCAGCGCCCGCACGAGCCCCGGCGGCAGCGTCTCCGCGTGCGGGCGCAGGCAGCGCGTGCACACGAGCCCGGCGTCCGCGTCCTGCCACGTCCCGCCCGCCGCCGTGTCCTGACCGCACTGGCTGCACGCCTGCAGGTCCGGACAGACGCCCAGCGCTTGCAAAAAGCCGATCTCAATCGCCAACCGCGGCGTGCGCAGCTGCTGCTCCATCGCCGTCTCCGCCAGGGCCAAGCTCGCGCGCAGCCACGTGAAAAGCGCCGGATCGGCGTGGCTGGGCTGCGCCGCGCAACCGGCAAGCTCGACGACGTAGGACGCCAGCGCCAGCTGGCCGTAGCTCGGCGCGGCGTGCAGGAAGGCGGCGTGCAGGCTGGACTCGACGAGCGTCGGCAAGTGGCCGCGGCCCTGCTCCGTGACGGCGGAGATGGCGCTGAAAAGGGCGATGCCACCGGCAAAACGCTTGGTGCTCTTCCGGGCGCCGCGCGCAAGCACGTCGACGCGGCCTTCCTCGGCGGAAACGAGCGAGACGATGAGGTCGGCTTCAGCGATCGGCTGCTGGCGGATGACGATGCCGTCCAGGCGGTGGCGCGGCGGCATGGGCGGTGGCTAGTGCGGCTGGGTGGGCAGCGTCGGCTTGTCCACCAGCGTGTCTTTGCCCGGCACCGGACGGCGCGCGTTGGGCAAAGTCGGCGCGGCGCTCGGACCCGTCGCCGTCGCCGGCGCGGAGATCCCCGGCCGCCCGGTCATCTGCACCGGCTTCTTGCCGCGGTTGACCGACCAGAGGAACACGAACGCGATCGCCGCCACCGCCACCAGCAGGAACGACTGCGCCGGCGACAGGCCACCCGGCGCGCGGGCATGATCCCGCAGGTAGTCCGGCAGTTGCGCCGCGGCCAGCGCGCTGGGCGCGTCCTGGGCTGCCAGCTGCGCCTCATACGCTTCCACCACCGCATCCGGCGGCAGCTCCAGATACTGCGCGTAAATCTTGAGGAATCCGCGGACATACACCGGCGCCGACAGCTCGTGGAAGCGGTCTTCCTCCAGCGCCAGCATCACCGCGCGGGTCATCTTCGTCGCACGCATCGCCGCTTCCAGGGAAATCCCCCGGCTTTCGCGTCGTTGCCGCAACTTTTGACCGACTGTGTACACGCCGCAATCCCGTTCGCAGGCCAGAGACACTGACCGGCGCGCCGTGATAGCAGGGAGAGGCGGTTGCATGCAAGCGCCCATACGCGAATTTGGGGGCTGGCAACCCCATGGCAAAACGGGTAGCGTTGGCCGGCGAGGGCGAGCGCGATGCAGCGGCTTCTGATTCCAGCGATTTTGGCGATTTTGGCCCTGCCGGCGCAAGCAGCGCTGCCGCCGCTGCAGCCGTTTGCGGTGCGGGTGACGGCCAACGGCTATGCGGCGCTGACGGTCGATGAGACTGCCGCCAAAGTCACCGGCTTCTGGCCGCACCTGTACGCCCACGCCGACGCGCAGCAGACGACGCCGGATTTGCTGTACGACGCCTATTTTGGCGTGAAAGTCGGCGATTCGCCTGCGGTTTGGGCGACGTCCCTGCCGCACCCGGCCACCGCCGAGACTTTTGGCTGGCTGGACGCCACCGGCATCGTCCGCGACCGCCGCACGCAAAATGGCCTGGACGTGGCGACGCTGACGTTCGCGCCGATGTCCCTGCCGGCGCCGGGCGCGGTGATGCTGGCGCAGTTGACGAACACGACGGCGCAGCCGCAGACCGTGACGCTGGCCGTGCTGGGCAACTGCCATCTCGGTCCGGGCGATCCGCCGGGGCTGGCGGACGAGTCGATCCACGCGCTGGGCGCCGACGCGCTTGTGGAGCAGGACGCGAGCACGCCGCACCGGATGCTGTACCGCGCGATTGGCGACGTGCCGGCGGCGCTGGAGGGCACCAACCCGTACACCAAGTGGCTGAACGGCGAGGCTTTTTCCGGCGCCAGCAACACGCTGGGCAGCGATCGCGTGGCCGGCATGCAGTGGCCGACGGTGACGCTGCAGCCGGGCGAGACGGTGACGCGCGGCTGGCTGCTGCTGTACGGCGTGAGCACCGACGACGCGCAGTTCAGCGCCGCGTCCGATCTCTGGCTGGCGGGGCGCAGCGCAGCGCAGGTGCTGGTGGACGAGCAAGCGGACTGGCTGGCGTGGCACGCGCTGACGCAGGCGCCGCCGGGGCTGGACACGCAGGCGCAGCTGCAGCTGCAGCGCAACCTGGCGACGCTGCGGATGGCGCAGGTGCGCGAGCCGGACAGCGGGCCGCCGGGGCAAAACCAGACGCCATACGGCCAGATTGTCGCCAGCTTGCCGCCGGGCATCTGGCACATCGCGTGGGTGCGCGACCAGGCGTACGCGGGCGTGGCGCTGGCGGCGAGCGGCCATGGCGCGGAGGCCAAGGATGCGCTTGAATTTGTCCAGCACGGCCAAGCGGGCGGATATCAAAGCTATTTTGGCGGTCCATACCTC
>CAIPXZ010000529.1 GCA_903869075.1 uncultured Myxococcales bacterium
AATCCCGCAGGGATTTCTTGAACCATAGCCGCGGACTTTAGTCCGGGGCGTTGGGATGTGGGCGCGACTTGCTGAGCTTGCGACCGCCCTGGCGTACGCCAGCGGCGGCGTGGGCAACGACCTCGTTCTGCGTTAGCCTTGGGAACCGTGGAGCCGCCGATGTCCGATCTCGCCCCCCTCGCGCCGCCGACCCAGCCGCCGTTGGCTGCGCTGCGCGGCCTCGTCAATGGCGCCGGCGGGCTGGCGTACCACCTGACGGCGCTGCGGTTTCGCCGCACGCTGTGGCAGCCGTACCACGCGCAGGTCGCGGACGTGCTGGCGCTGTGGGCGCCGCCGCAGCGCGCGCTTGTGGTCATTGGCCCGAGCGCCGGCTGGAACCTGCCGGCGGCGTTCCTGGCGCGCTTCGACACGGTGACGGCGATCGAGCCCGATCCGCTGGCGCGCTGGCTGCTGCGGCGACGATTTGCCAAGGTGCACTGGCAGTTTGACGCCAACGACTACTTTACGCCGCACGGTCCGCTGCCGTGGCGGGACAACCTCGACCGGCTGTTTGCGCGCTATCCGCATCAGGCGCTGCTGTTCTCCGAGTTCCTTGGCCAGCTGCTGGGGCTGTACCCGGACGCGGTGGCGACCGAGCGCGATGGCGCCTTGGTGACGACGCCGGCTTTTGACGCCTGGCGCGGCCACCTGCGCGCGCACCTGCAGGCGCGCACGTTCTGCACGCTGCACGACCGCTGGGTCAGCCACACGCCGCCCTTGCCGCTGCCCGCGCCGCCGCTGCCGTTTGCCGTGGACGGTCCGCCGCCGCCAGCGCTGTGGCCGCAGCCGGACGCGGCGCTGGACCCGCTGACGGCGACGCTGACGCCGCAGCCGCCGCAGCGCGTGCTGCTGTGGCAGCGCCTGCCGGGGCGGTGGCATGTGATGGCGGCGGCGTGGCGGTAGCACCCGCACCCTTGCCCGAATCCGCCGCCCCCGCTACAACCGCCGTCCGATGTTGCGCGCCCTCCCCATCCTCGCCTGCTTTGTCCTGTGCACCGGCTGTTTTGGCTACGGCGACGTCGGCGCGCCCTGCACCAAGCGCACGGACTGCCGCGGCGAGCTGACCTGCCAGGGCAACCAATGCAGCGACCCGGAAGGCTGCCGGACGCGGCGCGAGTGCGTCGTCGACGGCCTCTGCACCGCCTGGGGCAAGCACTGCGTGGCCGAGACCGACCGCGACTGCGAGTCCGCCAAAGCCTGCGCCGACAACGGCTTGTGCAGCGCCGCGCGCCTGACGTGCAAAGCCAAGGACGACGCCGACTGCGCCAAGTCCGCCGGCTGCCGCGACAACGGCGCCTGCCGCGCCGACATGGGCGCGTGCGGCTTGGGCGGCCACGCCACCGAGACCAACGGCTACGTCCACTGCGGCAACCAGTGCCTGGTCTACGGCCGCTGCACAATCGACGGCGAAGGCCACTGCATCGCCGGCAAGGACGACTGCCCGCCGTCTTTTGCCTGCAGCCACGAGGGCTTGTGCAGCCTGGACGACAAAGAACACGCCTGCAAAGCCCTGAGCGACGCCGACTGCGCCGACGCCGAAGTCTGCAAGCAGGGCGGCGCCTGCCGCGCGCTGAACGGCGTGTGCGTCAAGACCGGCGACATCTGGTGCAGCAACCAGCCGCAGTGCCTGAACGAGGGCCTGTGCACCGAGGTCAAAGGCGTCTGCCGCGCCGTCTCCGAGCGCGACTGCCAGGGCACGCCGCTGTGCCACCAATTCGGCCGCTGCACGGCGATCCGCGGCGTGTGCGTCGTCGGCGACCATTTGGACTGCGAGCGCAGCATCGACTGCCGCATCGACGGGCGCTGTGCGTCCCGCGATGGCAAGTGCGTCGTCGGCCGCGACAGCGACTGCCAGAAATCCGTCCACTGCAAAACCTGGGGTTTCTGTAGCGTGATTGGCGACCGGTGTTTGGCTAAAGAGAAAAAAGACTGCACGGAAAACGACTCGTGCGCCCGCGAAGGCCGCTGCACGCCGCGCAACGGCTGGTGCGTCGTCGCCAGCAGCGCCGACTGCCGCCGCGCCAAACCGTGCGAGCGCGAGGGCGCGTGCAGCGTGCGCGAGACCGTCGTGGACACGCTCGGCCACGCGGTCAAGAGCTGGATTGACCCCAGCACGCGGATGGACTTGAGCTGCGGGGCGATGAA
>CAIPXZ010000530.1 GCA_903869075.1 uncultured Myxococcales bacterium
GGGCGGGGCATCAGCACTTCACGCGGCGATTTGACCGGAAAACTTGACGGATAATCGCGACAGGCGAGTCTGGCGCGGCCGGACGCCGCTTTCGCTCCGGCAGGAGGTTGCGATGCGCCGTCGAATCACGCTGCCAGCATGGCTGTACGCAAGGCGGACGGCAAGTGCCGTGCTGCTGTTGGCCGCCACCGCTTGCGATCGCGCGCCGCAGATTCAGGAAATGACAAAGCAGGTCGTGGCGGCGGGCGCGGGCACGTCGGAACGGGCGCCGATGCGCGCGGTGATCCCGACGCGGCCGGCGGCGGAAGAGCACACGATCGTGGTCGATGATGAGCGCTACATGGGGGATATTGCGCGGCAGTTGGGCGTGACCGTCGATGAGCTGCTGGCGATGAACAAGCTGGCGGAGCCGACGCTGCAGCGCGGCCAGGTCTTGCGCGTCGAGACGACGGCCGATTTGCTGAACGGTTGGGAAGCGCGGCGGGCGGAGCGCAAGGCGGCCAAGCTCGCGAAAGAGCAGGAGAAACGCGCGGCGAAGGCCAAGGCGGAGGCGGATGCGCGGGCGGCCAAGATGCTGGCGCGGCGGCTGAAGAAGCTCAAGGGCAAGGCGGCGGAAGCGGCGCTTGTTGCCGCCCACGCGCGGACGCCGGAAGTGGCGGCGACGGGTCCGGTGGACGTGACGCACAAGTCGCCGGCGGGCGCGACGGTGCGGACGATTCGCATCGGGCCAGCGGTGCCGCCGCGCTAGCGGCAAAACATCATGAAAAAGCTGTGGATTGTGGCGGGCTGACTTCGGCGCGCTCGCATCGGACAGATCGTTCGCGGCGAAGAACGGCGAGTTGATCCGGTCCGCTGTGTGCGCGACGCGCTGCTGCTGGCGAGGTCTTTGGAGTCCGCGCTGCGGCCGCCGGGCACTGCGCCTTACGGCCCGCCGAGGGTGCCCTTGCCGCAGGTGTTGGGAACGCTGGCGCCGCCTGAGCCGCCCAGCAGGCTGGCGAAGCCGCACGTGCAGGGCAAGCTGCCAAAGCAATCGGAGGCCGGCGTCGTGTTTGAAAGGCACGAGAGGTCGGGCAAGCCGCCGCTGCTGCCGCACGAACTGCCCGGGCAGCAGGAGCCGAACGGCGAACCCGTGCAGCAAGCCGTACTGTTCGGGTCGGCGGTGCAATCGCACGTGGGCGCCAGGAGCTTGCAGATTGCATTTTCGCCGCCGCCGGCCGCCGCTGAAGATGCGCACGAGCACGTGCCGACGCCGGGGTTGGCGCCGGTGCCGGTGCCCGTGGGCAACCCGGGGATCGACGAGGCCTGCACGCAGCTGGAACCCTTGGCGGAGTTGCAGAACGCGGAGATGTTGTCGCACTGGCCGGTGGTGTCGTAGCAGAGGCCGCTCGACGTGTCGCAGGCGAGGGTAAACGTCGTGGTGCCGGCGTTCTGGCAGTCGGCGTCGGACTTGCAGTTGCCGGACGTCGGGCCGGTGCCGCCGGAGACGGTGCCCTTGCAGGTGTAGGTCGTGCCGTTGCAGGTGCCGGCATTCTTGGCGGCGCAGTCGGCGTCGGTCGTGCATTCAACGCACGACCAGGTGCCGTTCAGCTGCACGCAGCCCGGGTACGGCGCGACGCACGCGGCGCACTGGTTGGACGCGCTTGTCGCCGCGCACTTGTGGGTCGAGAGGTCGCACTTGGGACCGACGGTGCTGCTGCCGCAGTGCGTGTCGCTCGTGCACTCAACGCAGGTGCCATCGGCGAGCTTGATCGGCGTGGGCGCCTGGCACGCGCCGCTGGTGATGCAGGTGTGCGAGTTGGCGTCGCAGGTGCCGCCGGGGCACTGGCCGTCGTTCAAGCAGGCGACGCAGGCGCCGCCGAAGCACTTGTCAGCGCAGCTGGAGCACGCGCTGGCGACGGTGCAGTTGGCGCCGTAGCAGCAGGTCGAGGCCTGATAGGCGCAGATGTTGCCGACGACGGTCTTCTGGCACGTGCTGTTGTCCGGGCAGGCGCCGCCTCCGTCGCACGTCGGCGCGCAGACTTTGCCGGCGCTGCCGATCTGCACGCACTTGAGGCCGTCGGCGCAGTCGAGCTGCGAGTTGCAGCTGTCGCACTGCTGCTTGACGACGGCGCACTGGCCGGTCGAGGCGACGCACGACTGGCCCGGGTCACACGGCGTGACGAGGCAGCCGTCGCACGAGTAGTTCGGCGGCAGGCAGTTGTTGTTGGCGGCCTTGGTGTCGGCCTTGTCGCACTTGAAGGCGGCCGGGCATTCGCCGACGGTGCTGCACTTCTTGGCGCAGAACGTGCCGTTCAGCAAGGTGATGCACTGGTACGAGGCGTCGCCGCAGTCGGCATCCACCTTGCACGCCTGGCACGCGAGGTTCGGGCCGGTGCTGGTGTCCGGCTGCGTCGTCGCGTCGGTGCCGGGCGTGCCGCTGTCGTCCTTGGTCGTGCCGTCCGGCTTGGTGCCGCCGGCGTCCGGAACGCTGCTGTCAAAGTTCACGGCGATGTCGCCGGTGCTCTTGGCAACGCACACGCCAGCGCTACAGATTTGGCCGGCGGGACAGTCGTTGCTGATCGCGCACGTCGCGCCGGTGGCGTTGCCGCTGGTGTTGGTCGTGCTGCCGCAGCCGGCAAACACCAAGAACGCCAAGGTTGACAGCGAAGCCAGGAGGGTGGTCAGGGGGTTCCGAGCGTGCATAAGGTGCCTCGTGAAAAAGGGAATCCTGCGCGGCGCACACGGCGTCGCCTGAACACTTTACGGACATTTGTCCGCGCTTTCAAGGATTGTCTCGGCTGACAAGTCCCCCGCGGCGTGATTCTTCTGTGAATTTGTGCAAGGCTCTGGCCATGCGGCGTATCTGGACCCTCCTCCTGCAACCGAACGAGACCGTGCTGGCGGACTGGCTGCAGCGCCTCGCCGGCGCGCAGGTGCGGCGCGGATCGCTGGCGCTTGTGAGCAACGCCGAGGCGAGTCAAACGATAGACGGTAAGGCCATTGGCGTACTGGACGGCGTGATCTTCAACTACGCCGCTGCGGCGCTGCCGCTGCTGGGACGCGGCGCGCCGATCACCGATGACGCGAGTCTGGCGGTGCATGCCGTTGGCTGGTCCGGCCAGCCGGGGCTGGGCGCGCTGCGCTGGCACGGGACGTTGGCGGTGTTGCATCAGGCGCAGCGCGCGGCGATCGTCGCGCGCGACTGGCAGGGCGTGGGCGGGCTGTACTGGGCGCAGGCGGCCGACGCGCACGTGTTTGGCAATGACCGCGGCGCGCTGGCAACGCTGGGACTGGCGCCGCGGCTGGTGCCGCCGGGGATGACCGCGACGTGTGCGCCCGGCGGCGTGCAGTGGCAGCCGATGGCGACGCAAGCGGAAGCGCGGGCGTGGTTTCGCGAGCTGCCCGACGAGCTGTTGGCGCCGAGCGACGCGATCTGGCGCGCGGGCCTCCACGATCGCCTGGTGGCGGCGCTGGACGCGTGCCTGCGCGCGCATCCGCGGCTGCAGCGCGGGCAGGCGGGCGACCGCGCGGGCGCGTGGCTGCAACAGGAACTGCCGCTGGCGCCGTCGCCGGTGGCGGATGCGCTGTGGACGCTCGACGGCGCGGATGCCTGGCTGGGGCTGGCGGCCGTCGCGCCGCTGCCGGTTGTGCCGGGACCGTGGCCGCTGCCGGAGCCGCCGGAGCCGCTGCGCGTGGCCGAGCCGGAAGCACAAGCGCGGCGCGTGCGGGCGACCTGGCTGGCAGACGTGGCGCTGGAGCAGGCGCGCGCGGCCGCGGCCGCCCGGGACGTGCCGCTGTTGGCGCCCCACCTCGATCCGGCGGTGCTGGCGTGGCTGGGGGCGATGCCGCCGGCGCTGCGACCGCTCGCTTGACACAAGTCTCAAGTGGGGATTCCATCGCGGGGAATCAAGCAACCGCTGCGGAGGACGCGCATGCTCCTTTTTATGACCCCGACGAGCCCTTATGCGCGCAAATGCCGGATGTTCGCCGCGCTCAAGCGTCTGGATTTGCCGTGCGTCGACGAGCCGGCAAGCGTGCCGTCGAGCCGGTTGCCGCAGCTCAATCCGCTGGCCAAGGTGCCGACGTTGCTGCGCGACGATGGCTCGGCGATCTTCGATTCGCGGGTGATCGTGCAGCTGCTGGACCTGCTGGCGCCGAGCGGACCGGAGCTGCTGCCACGCGACCCGCTGCGGCGCATCGACGTGCTGCGCTGGGAGGCGCTGTTTGACGGCGTCTGCGACGCGCTGGTGCTGGCGGTGATGGAGAAGCGGCGCGCGCCGGACAAGCAGGACGAAAGCTGGCTGCTGCGGCAAATGACCAAGGTGGAAGCGGGGTTGCAGGCCGGCGAGCTGGCCTTGATGAGCCGCTCGGGGCCGCTGGAGCGGCTGGGACCGCACGGCACGCCGAGTCTGAGCGAGCGGACCTGGCTCGTCGGTGCGACGATGACGCTCGCGGATGTGGCGCTGGTGGCGGCGATGGGCTATGTCCGCCTGCGCGCTCCGGAAGTGCTCGCTGGCCGGTTCTGGGCGCTGCACTGCGTCGAGGCGCGGCTGCTCGTGCTGCCGGCGATCGCCGCGACTGCGCCGCCGCAGTAGGGCAGCGGATCTTCACACGCTCGTGACATCCGCGGTGTGGACGGCAGCGCCGGGCTGTGGCACACGGATCGCCTGCGGATCTACTGAACCGCCCGCCTTTTGCCCCCCTGTTTGCGCGTGGAGCCACCGATGACCAGCACCCCGGCTGAACCCCGTTTTCCAGCCGATTGGCCGCAGCCCGGACCGATTAACCTTGCAATTCATGATCTTCCGCACGCGTCGTCGACGACCGAGTGGTGGTACCTGAACACCCACATCGAGACGGTCGCCGGCCGCAAGCTGTCGCTGTTCGCGTCGTTCTTTACAATTGTCAACGCCTACGACGAGGCAACCAAGCTGCCGCAGTACGCCTACAGCTGCACGTGGGCGCTGAGCGAGCCGGCGCGGGAGCTTTACGTTTCCGAGTCGCTCGTCGACAAAAAAGCCGCGCAGCTGGGGCTCAAGAAGATGGAGCGCGGCGAGGGTTCGTCCGACAGCCGCTTGCAGCGCGCCATGCGCGAAGTGCTGGAGCGCGGTCGCGTGCCGCACCCGGACATCCCGTTCGTGCGCGACCCGTTCGTGTCGTGGGACCGTCTGGAGCTGGATTTTGACGGCAACCAGCTGCGCAAGAACGATGACGGCAGCTATACGCTGGAGCTGCGGCAGCACAGCGGCTTGCACGGCGCGTCGCTCACGTTCGTGCCGAAGAAGGCGCCGCAGCGCCACGGCGTCGACGGCGTTGTCCGCGGCGCGCACGGCGAGGACATGTTCTACTACTTCATGCCGCGCTGCGATGTGACGGGAACCATTCGCCTTCCCGGTGGCGATGAGGCCATCAAGTCGGCGCAGGGCTGGTACGACCACGAGTTCGGTCGCCACGCCAAGATGACTGAGAAAAAGCAGGAAGGCGAGGACATCGGCTGGACCTGGCTGGGTATCCAACTCGATGACAACACAGAGATTTCAGCTTACGCGCTGGTCCAAGAAGACACCAACAAGTTCCTGGACGCCCGCACGATCGTGATTTGGCCGGACGGCACGCGAGGCGAGTACGCCGACACGACGCTGACGCCAGCGGGCAACTGGTGCAGCACGCGGACGTTCGCCGAATACCCGACGTCGTGGCAGCTGGAAGTGCCGTCGATCGGCCTCAAGGCGGCACTCGTCGCCGATTTTGACGATCAGGAGTTCATTACGCTGATCTCCAAGCCCGGCTTCTGGGAAGGGCGCTGCACCGTCACGGCGGAGCTGCGCGGCAAGTCCGTGAGCGGCTTGGGCTATTTGGAGCGCAGCGGCCAAAACGACATCGACAACCTCGACCAGTTCTTTGGCGCCGTCGGCAAGCAGGTGCGCAAGTCGATCAACAACGTGATGCCGATGCAGCCAAATGCCGAGGAGGCGCTGGCGCTGATCGCCGGTCCCGACCGCCCGCAGGCGATCGACGGCGTGGACATCCAGCAATTCGCGGACAACATCATCAAGCCGATCCGCGAGATCACCGACCGCGGAGGCAAGTCCTGGCGCAGCTACGCGGCGCTCGCGTGCTGCGATGTGGTCGGCGGCGATTCGCGGCAGTTCGTGCAGTGGTTGGCGATGCCGGAGCTGATGCACGTCGGCTCGCTGATCGTCGATGACGTGCAGGACAAGTCCTTGGTGCGGCGCGGCGGACCGACGGCGCACCTGATTTACGGCGAGGCGATCGCGATCAACGCCGGCACGGCGGCGTACTTCCTCGGCCAGAAGCTGTTGCACTCGGACCGGATGTCGGATCGCGATAAGCTGCGGATCTACGACCTGTATTTCGAGACGCTGCGCGCCGGTCATGCCGGCCAAGCGCTGGATATCGCAGGCATTGACGACGCGATGCCGGCGGCTGTCGCGTCCGGCGATGGGCCGTTCCTGGAGCGGCGCGTGCTGGCGGTGCACCGGCTGAAGACGGCGGTGCCGGCGGCGACGTTGGCGCGCATGGGCGCCATCGCCGGTCACGGTTCGGAGGCGCAGATCGAGGGCGTCGGCAACTTCTTCGAGTCGATCGGCTTGGCGTTCCAGATCATCGACGACGTGCTGAATCTCCGCGGTTTCAAAGGCGATCTGAAGTCGCGCGGCGAGGATATCGCCCACGGCAAAGTGACGCTGCCGGTTGCCAAGGCGATGGGCCGGCTGGATCAGGCCGATCGCGCGTGGCTCTGGGAGAAAGTCCAGTCCAAGCCCCAGGATCGCGCGACGATCGACGCGGTGATTGAGAAGCTCGACAGCGTCCAGGCGATCCAGGCGTGCGAAGATCAGGCGCGCGAAATGGTGGAGGCGGCGTGGCAGAAGCTGGAGCCGCTGGTCACCGACACGCTGCCGAAGCTGATGCTGCGGGCGTTTGGCTGGTACGTGCTCGAACGCCACTACTAGCCGCGCCGTTGCGTGCAGGCTTCAGCGCCCGCCGCGCAGCTTTGCCGCCAGCCGCACAAGCTCCGTCCCCTGCCGTGCCAGCTGCTCCGCCAGCTGCGGCTCCTTGGCCGCGCCGTCGGTGGCAAACGCCAGATGCGCGCGCTCGATCGGCACAACCAGCGGCAGCGTGATGCCGCGCAGCGCCCGCACCATCTGTTCCATGGCGTTGATCGCCTGCAGCCCTTGCACGCCGCCTGCCGCGGCGACGAGCGCGACGACCTTGTCGGTCAGGTACGGCGGGTCGTCGCGGCCCAGCAGCTCCAGCCAGTCGATGGCGTTCTTGAAAGCGCCGCTCACCGAGCCGTGGTACAGCGGGCTGCCCCACACAAGCCCATCGGCGGCGCGCACCGCGGCCGTCACGCGCTGCGCCACCGCGGGCGGTGGCTGACCGTGGACGTAGAGCGGTAGGTCGAGCTCTGCCAAAGCCAGAACTTCCACGTCCGCGCCGGCGCGCGTCGCCGCCGCCAGCACGTGATCCAGCGCGAGGCGCGTCGCCCGGCCACCGTCCAGCGAGCCACCCAGCGCGACGATCTTGGGCTGCAGCTGGCTCAAAACCGCATGCCCCACTGCGCGCGGTACTGGAACCAGCTGCGCGTCAGGTAGACCGCGAGGCCGGCGACGAACACGGCGAGGAAGAGATGGCCGCCAAAGACCGCCCAGCCGGTGCCGACCCAGCCAGCGACGGCGAGCCAGCCGCGGCGCGCCGCTGTCTTTTTCTGCACAGTCATCAATTCGCCCATGGTTCCGACCTCCAAGCCCAAGCATAGGATGCGGCAGAACGCCGTCCAGATGCCAGCGCAGTTTGCCGAAATGTCGCGTCGCGAGCGGCGCCGCGCCGGCCGCGTGTTACGCTTGTGGTAATTCTGCGGCGATTCACGCGGCGGAATTGCGATTGGTCGTGAATCAATCGACGATGTCCACGTTGTAGCACTTGCAGCGTCCAAACACGGGCGCAGCGCACAGCGGAACCGGGACAGCCGGGAATGGTGCAGCGGCTTGACGACATCTTGTGGAAGGGGCATAGCGCCCGACGGCAGCGACGGCGGCCAGATGAGTATTGCTTGATGCACGGAAATTTTCGAACGATTTTACTGCTTTCAGCCTCGACTTTGACGTCCGCGGTGGTCCTTGCCGCGCCGGGCGCGCTGGGGCGCACGCCGCCGCACGCGCCGCTGGATGCCAACACGCAGGGCGTGAACCTGCCGACCGGGCGTTTTTCATTGGCGCAGGCGCTGGACACGATGCGCCGCGGCCACCTGCTGCTGTTGGCGGCGCGCGCCAATGAACGCGCGGCGGCGGCGGATGTCGTTGGCGCGGGGCTGTGGACCAACCC
>CAIPXZ010000531.1 GCA_903869075.1 uncultured Myxococcales bacterium
CGCCGTTCATCACGCGCTCTGCCGGCAGCGTAATTTGCCGCTCGACTTCCTCGGCGGCGTGCCCCGGCCACTGCGTGATGATTTGGACCCAGGTGTCGGCGACGTCCGGATACGCCTCGATCGGCAGGCGAATGAAGGCGTTGACACCCAAACCGACGCAGATCAGCGCGGTAATCAGGATGACGATCCGCTGACGGAGCGCAAAATCGACAATGTCGCGAATCATGGGACCCGTCCGTTGGCTGGCGTGGGGAAGGAGGCGGCCATCACTACAGGGCCTGATTGGCTTCGGCGTCGAGCAAAATCGCGCCTTGCGTCACGAGCTTGTCGCCCTGCTTGACGCCTTCGGTCAGCGTCACGTGCGCGCCCTGTTGCTCGCCCAGCTTCACTTCCTGCTGGTGGTAGCTGCCGTCCGCCGACTGCAGGAACACGAAGAACTGGTCGCGGCGCGCCAGCACGGCGCTGACCGGCACGTCCACGGCGTTGAGCGATTTTGTCTCGACCACCGCCTGGGCGAACATGCCCGGCCGCAAGATTGTATCGGGATTGTCGATCTCGATGCGCGTGCGGATGGCGCGCGTCGTCGAGTCCACCAGATCGCCCACATACACGATTTTACCCGGGAATTTGCGGCCCGGCAGCGCCGGCGTGAACACCGTCACCGGCGCGTCGACCTTCACGAGGCCGAGATCCTGCTCGTACAAGTCGGCGATCACCCAGACCTTGCTCAGATCGGCGATGCTCATCAGCGGCTGATCCTGGCCGACATTCACTTCCTTGCCGACCGCGACCTGACGATCGATGACGACGCCGTCGATCGGCGAGCGCAGGTGATAATCCGCCGAACCATCGCCACCGCCGACCGCCGACAGCGAAAGCGTCGCGCGGTGCTCCTCTTCCTCCGCCTGCGCCAGCTGCGCCTCAGCCTGCTGCAGCTCCGCCTGGCTCGCCGCGCCATCGCGCACCAGCGAGGCCGTGCGCTTGAGCGTGTGCCCCGCGAGGATCCGCGCCGACCGCGCTTCCGCCACCTGTGCTTGCACCGAGGCGATGTCCGGCGAGTGAATCGTCAACAAAATGTCGCCCTTTTTGACCTTGTCGCCCGTGACGACTTCCACCGCCGCCACGCGACCGGACACCGGCGGCCCAATCGTCGCCAGCCGCCGTTCGTCAAAAGCCACGCGCGCGACGAGCGTGCGCGAGTGCGGCATGGTCGCCGCCTGCACGGTCTCGACCTTGACGAACGCCGCGGAGCCGCCCTTCAGCACGACCGAGCCGTCCTTGCGCAGCTCATGGGTCGGTGGGACCTCCGGCGCGGTGATGTGCTCGCATCCGCCAGCCACGAGGGCGACGACGAGCAGCTGCTGCCAACGAAAATCAAGGTGGATTTTGCGATTCATGCTGTGCCTGGCGGGTGAAGGGCTGGGGGACGCTGGTTGGTCGTGCGCCTGGACGACGGAGGGCGACTGGGTTTTGGACTCCGGATGGCCGCGCTTGATGACCCGATCGGCTCGGACCCGCGCGCGCGGCGACTAGTTACCAGCGGCCGTGCCTGCCTGCACCGCACGGCGCAGACGCACTTCCGCCAGACGGGCGTCACTGGCGAGCTCAATGGACCGCAACTTGGCGTCGCGCTTGGCGACGTACGCATCGACGAGCTCCAGCACGGACAGCTTGCCGGCGCGATAGCCGGCCTCCGCCTCCGCGACCATGCCGTGGCTTTGCGTCACGCCGGTCTCCAGATACTGGCGGAAATTCTCGCGCCGCCGCTGGGTTTCCTCATACAGCGCGCGGACGCGCTGGGTCGCCTGCAGCGTCAACGCGTCGGCGATCGCCGTCGCCACTTCCGACCGCGCCAGCGCTGCGCTCACAGCGCCTTGGCCGTGATCGATGACCGGCAGCGGCACGCCGATGCCCAACGTTCCGCCAAATTCACCCGGGCTCGTGCCGAAATACACGCCGCCACGCAGGGAAAAGCCCGGCAGCACGTTGCGCCGCGCCACCGTGACCTGCGCCTGCGCCGCCTGCGCCCGCTCGCGCGCGCCAGCGATGTCCGGTCGGCCTTTCTCCGTCTCGTCCAGCAGCGTCGGCAGCGCCGCCGGCGTGGCGATCTCGAAAAGGTCCAGATCCGGCAGACCGACGAGCTGCGCCGCTTCCGGACCAACCGACACGTCAAAATCACCGCGTGACTGCGAAAGGTCCGCGTGCGCATCCGCCAGCGCCGCGCGCGCCTGGGCGACGGCTACGGCGATGCGCGAGGCGTCATACTGCGGCGCCGCGCCCGCCCGCACCCGCGCGCTGACGATCTGGTTGGCGCGGTCGAGCTCCGCGTTCGCTTCGGCGTACAGCTGCACTTTCGCCGCCGAGGCGGTCAACGCCACGCACGCCGTCTCGACGTCAAACGCCAGCGAACGCACCGTCAGCTCAGAGTCCGACTGCACAGCTTTCTCGGTCAGCTTGGCGGCGCTGCGCCGCGCGTCGGGCGCACCAGCGGTTTCGAGGAACTGCGTCACACCGACGCTCACGGAACCGAACGGATCGTTCTGCGCGTTGCTGAAGCTGCGGCCATACG
>CAIPXZ010000532.1 GCA_903869075.1 uncultured Myxococcales bacterium
GCTGCCGGTGGTGGCGACGGCGCAGCGGGTGGTGGAAGTGCAGGTCGGCGAGTCGGCGCCGCTGAGCGTGCCGCTGCCCGACGGCCAGACGTCGCTGACGGTTGTGACGCCGGACGCCGGTGCGCCGATCGCCGGGATGGACGTGGCGTTCATCGTCGACACGACCGGCTCGATGGGCGATGAGCTGGAGTTCCTCAAGGTGGAGGTCGAGGCGATTGCGTCCAACGTTCAGGCGGCGACCGGCGGCGCGGACCTGCGCTTTGGCCTTGTGCTCTACCGCGATTTTGGCGACGAATACCTGACCAAGACCTTTGATTTTACGACGGATATCGCGGCGTTCAAGGCCAACATGGCGGCGCAGACGGCGGCTGGCGGCGGCGACACGCCGGAGGCGGTGCAGGAGGGCTTCAAGGAAGCCGGCAAGCTCAGCTGGCGCACCGGCAACGTCGCGCGTGTCGCCATCCACGTCGCGGACGCCTCGCCGCATGATCAGGATTTCGTTGCGTATTATGGCGCGCTCGAGGCGCTGCACCAGAAGGGCGTGCGGCTGTTCCCGGTGGCGTCGAGCGGCCACGACGACGGCTGCGAGTACGTGATGCGCACCGCCGCGGCGCTGACGGTCGGCCGCTATGTGTTCCTGACCGACGACTCCGGCGTCGGCACCGCGCAAGGCCACGCCAAGCCGCACATCCCGTGCTTTGACGTGGAGTTGCTGCTGAACAAGCTCGTGCGGCTGCTGACTTCCGAGCTGCAGGGCGGCTACATCCCTGCGGATCCCAAGGGGATTATCAGCTCGTCCGGCGCCCCCAAAGGCGGCATCTGCGCGCTGGAAGACGGCACGCAGGCGTACATTTACTAGCCGTTCACGGCGCCGCCAGGACCTGGACCGCCGCCGGGTACGTGTCGACCATCAGCCAAGCCTTTGTATTCGCAGGTAGGTTGGCGCCCGCCACGTCCAGCGCCGCGCCGGTCAAATGCCCAGCGCCATCGGCGGTCTGCGTCGTCTTCGGACCGTACGCCAGCCCCAGCGGCACGCCAGTCGTCGCGTCTTCCAGCAGGATGCCCAGGCGGTGCTGCGTCGCGTCCAACGTGCCGCCGGTCAAGGCGAAACTGACCGTCAGCGCTGTCCGCTGCGCCGTCACCTTGCCCACGCCCGCAGGCGCGTGTTGCACGCCCGCGCCCAGCGGCCGCAGCAGCGCCGCGCCGAACGCAACGAGCTGATCGCTCACCGGATTGCAGAAGCCCAGCTGCTGCAAAAACGCGCCGTAGAACGCGATCGTGCTGCACGTGCTGGTGACCGACAGCACCGCGCCGCCGTCCTGCGCCTCGCCGGTCGCGTCCAGCCGCGCGCTGAGGCGAAAATCGTCAAAAGACAGCGACGCACCCATCGCCTCGAGCGCCAGACCTCCCTGA
Organism: uncultured Myxococcales bacterium; assembly: GCA_903869075.1. Classification (GTDB taxonomy): domain Bacteria; phylum Myxococcota_A; class UBA9042; order UBA9042; family UBA9042; genus CAIYBN01. Next base: position 1,414 of record CAIPXZ010000532.1, read on the forward strand.
TTTTCCAAGGTAATCCGCCCGTTGACGAAGTGGATCGTCACCGGGAACAGCGCCTTTGTCGCGGGATCTGCCACGACGCCTGGCGCGGCGTCGCTCGGCAGCGCGCCCATCACCCAGCCGACAGCGTCGTGGCCATCGCCGTGCACGAGACCGATTTCCCAGTGCAGCGAGTCGAAGCCGATTTGGTTGTAAGATGGCAAAATCGTTGGCAACGGTGCCGCCAGGCGCGCCATTTCCCACACGCCGGCATCGTCGCCTGGCGAGGCAGGAACCGCCAGCGGCAGCGCCGGCAGCGTGCCATCGGGCAGGCTGAACGTGAACGTCTGGTCCAGCGGACCGCCGACGGTGCCGCCGGTCGTCTTCAAGCCATCGCGCTGCGGGTCCTTGAGCCACTGCCCGGTCACGTGCAGCGTCACCTTGCCGTCCGGGCTCGGCTGGAACGCCGTCTGCGGCGCCAGCGTGAAGAACCGCCGGTCGCCTGACACCCGCAGCACAACCGCGCCCGGCGGCTGGACGTCCACGTGCAGCGTCGCGTCGTCGATCAGACCCAGCACCGTGTCGCCCGCGGCGCGGACGTACAGCGAAAACGCCAGCGCCTGGTTCGCCTGGATCGTCGTCGGCGGCACTTGCAGCGGCGAGCCGAACTTGGTCGTGAACAGCAGGAACGTGCCGTCCGCCGGCAGCGCCTCGCCGGGCGTCAGGTCGCACGCTGGGTTGCTCTGCGCCGTCGGCCGCAGGCACACATCGTACGGCACGGCGAACACGTTGCCGTCCTCGCCGCCCAGGTAGATCGCCTCGTGGCCCAGCGCCGGCGAGGCGTTCAGGTCGTTGCGGTCGGCGCTGATCAGCTGCAGCGAGAAGCGCTTTTTGCCATTCGGTTCGAGTACATACAGTCGCCCATCGCCGGCGCCGACGTAGATCCGGTCGTCGCTGTCGACGGCCGGTGAGCCGCGGATCGGGTCGAGCGTGTCGAACGCCCAGCGCACGTGGCCGTCGCCCGGGTCCAGCGCGTAGACCGTGCCGTCGCAGGACGGAATGACGACGGTGCCGTCGGAGAGCTCCGCCGCGCTGGCGTACACGTGGTCGCGCGTGGCGTAGCTCCAGCGCTGCGTGCCGGTCTTGGCGTCGTAGGCGTGGACGACGCCGTCAAAGCCGCCGACGACGATCAGCCCGCCGCCGGTCACGAGCGGGCTGGCGGCGATCGAGCCCGGCGCGCTCGTGCTCCACGCCGCCGTGCCGTCCAGATGCAGCGCGAACAGGTTGTCGCCCAGCGCCGGCAGCAGCTGATTATTGCCGTGGACAATCAAGCCATTGGCGACATCGATGGCCGGCAGCGACCAGGTCTGGTCGGCGTGCTGTTCGTGCCACTTCGGCTGGCCGGTCAGCCGGTCGATGGCGTACACGCGGAAGTTGTCGTTGGGCACGATGAGCGTGCCGTCCGGGGCGATGGCGACGTTGCCCTCGAACCAGCTGATGATGCCGCCGGTGTCCTTGGCCGAATCCGCTGTCCACGTCCAGACTTCCGCGCCGGTCGCGGCGTTGCGGGCGTAGAGCTTGCCGTCGCCGGAGCCGAAATAGACGTGGCCGGCGTCGTCCAAAAGCCCGGAGCTGTCGATGATTTCCCCGGTCTCGACCTTCCACACGAGCTTGCCGGTGGCGTCCAGCGCGCGGAAGGTGCGGTCAGCGGAACCGACGTAGACGACGTCGCCGGCGCCGACGATCGGCGACGAGAAGATGCCTTTGGCGGTCTGGAACGTCCACGGCGCGCTCGTTGTGTTCACGGTGTGCGGCAAGCTCGTGCGGCCGGTTTGCCGGGCGTCGCGGCGGAATTTCGGCCACGGCGCGTCTGCGGCCAGCGGTACTTCCGGCGCGGTCGCGGTGGCATCGGCGGCGGCATCGACGGCGGTGTCGGCGCTTGTCGCGTCACCGTCGGCGGGCGTGGCTTTGCCGCCGCAGCCACAGAAGCAGATCGCAAGCGCGAAAAAGACAGAAAAGTGGCGCATGGTGAATCACCCGTGTGGCGCAAGAGCGTCCGCGCCGGCGGGAAGTCTGCGCCGCGGTTGCGTGCAGCGTCAATCGCCAGCGGCGGCCTTGACGGCCACGGCGGGCGCGCTACGATCCCGGCATCTTTCGAGGAATTCGGCAGATGGCGAGACCAGCTTTGTCCCCAGATCCGACGGCGCGGCGGCTCCTGCAGTGGCTTTGGCGGTGGACGACGCTTGGTGCCGTGCTCCTGGCGCTGGTGGCCGTGCCCGCGGCGGCATTTGACAAGCAGCGCGCGGCGGCCAAGATGGCTGAGCAAGGGCAAATCGCTTACGAATCAGGCGATTATGAGCGGGCCGTCGAAATGTACGCCAACGCGTTCCGCACCGACCCGGAGCCGGACTACCTCTACGCCCAGGCGCGTGCGGAGCAGCTGGCCGGCAAGTTCGAGGCGGCGACGACGCATCTGCAGGAATTTGTTGCGAATCCGCGGGCGACGCCCGAGCGCATCGCCAAAGCTCAGGAATTGCTGGAGAACGCCGCCGCGGCGCGGTTGGACAAGCAGGTGGCTGAAGGCGAGACGGCGGCGCGTGGCGGCGACCTGAAGCTCGCGGCGCAGATCTGGCTCGATGTTGTGCAAAAAGCGCCCAAGCGTGTGGAGTTGCATTACCGTGCCGGCGTCGCGCTGCAGCAGGCGGGCGACCTGACCGGCGCGCTGGCGGCTTTTGACGCCTACTTGAAGGACGCGCCGCCGGACGCGGCGGATCGCAGCCAAGCCAAGCTGCGGCGGGACGGCATCGCGGAGAAGCTGCATCCGAGCGTCGTTGTGCGGCCGCCGGAGCCGGTCAAGCCGGTGGCGCCCGTGGCCAAGCCGATCGTCATCGACAAGCCGCTGCCGCCGCCGGAGCGCCCGACGCCGGTGCTGGGGTACAGTCTCGCGGCGACGGGGCTGGCGCTGGTGGCGGGCGGCGTGGTGGTGTACGTGCTGACGATGCCCGACATCGACAAATACAACGGCGAGCTGGCCAAGACCAACGCCGCGGGGCAGGTGGTCGGCGTGGACCAGCAGACGGCAACGAGCCAACACACCGCCATCCAGAACCGCGAGATTGCGGCGATCGCGCTGGCGGGCGCGGGCGTGGCGCTGGCGGGCGTGGGGACATGGTTGATCGTCCGGACGCCGGAGAGCCGCGTGGCGTGGGTGCCCGGGCCTGCGCTGGCTGGCACCGGCGTAGCGGTGCGGTTCTGAGCTGCGGAGGTCGCGATGTTCCACGAAATCCGTAGCTTGGTGAGTTGGTTGCGAGCGCTTGTGCTGCTCGCGGCGGCGTGCGCGGGCGTGGCGTGCCAGCCGCTGCCCGGCGCTGACGGCTTCGCCTACAAGACGCCGGAGGAGCTGGCGGCGGCGCAGGCGCAAGGGCAGACGGACGCGGTTGGCGGCGACGCTGACGCCGATGCCGCCGCGCTCGAGGTCGTGTCCGACGTCACTGCCGACGCGAAGGCCGACGCCGTCGCCGACGCCGTGACCGACGCCGTGGCGGATGCCGGAACCGACGCGATCGCCGATGCGGTCACGGACGTTGTCACCGACGTTGCCGACACCGGCCCCAAAACCGTTTGCGGCAACGGCGCTTGCGAGCCGGGCGAGAACGCGCTGACGTGCGCCAAGGACTGCACCGACACCTGTGGCGACGGCACCTGTGGCGCCACCGAGACGCACAAGAAGTGCCCCGCCGACTGCGCGCCGGGCTGCGGCGACTTCAAGTGCCGCAAGACGCTGGACGACTCCACGACGGAGACGTCATTGACGTGCCCGCACGACTGCTTTTGCGGCAACAACACCTGCGACACCAACGAGTTCAACTGTCCTGGCGATTGTTTTTGCAACAACAAGTCGTGTGACCCCGGTGAAACGCTCGGCAACTGCTTTGCCGACTGCTGTTTTTGCGGCGATGGCATGTGCCAGACGCCATCGCCTTGCGGCGAGACGACAGCGACCTGCCCGGCGGACTGCAGCGCGTGCGGCGATGGCACCTGCGCCAAGGGCGAGAGCCCGGTCAACTGCCCGGTAGACTGCTGCGGTGGCTGCGGCGACGGCGTGTGCAAATGCGACGAGTCGGGCATGCCGGACTCAGACTTCTTCTGCGAGAACGACTGCGGCAGCGCCTGTGGCGACAGCAAGTGCCAGCCCGGCGAGAGCCCGCAGACCTGCCCGGGCGATTGCCAGAAGTCAGCGTGCGGCAACAACTCCTGCGAACCAGGCGAGTCGCCCGCCACCTGCGCCACCGACTGCGGCGCCGCTTGCGGCGATGGCACGTGCGAGGGCAGCGAGTCCAACGTGGACTGCCCCATCGACTGCGGCTACTGCGGCGACGGCTACTGCGTGTTCAGCCTCGGCGAGTCGGCCAAGACGTGTGCCGCCGACTGCAAATAGCGCAGATCGTCGCCGCGCCTCGCGCGTCCCACCTCCGCCAGCCGTGCGCGCTCGCGCATCACCCCGGTCGGCAGGAGGCTCCCATGTTTCGTGCGTTTTTGACCGCGACGGCGCTGCTGTCCGGCGCCATCCCCCACCTCGTCCTCGCCGCGGAGCCGCCGCCGTTGGCGACGCAGATCACCGCGGTGACGGTTTTTGCCGACCGCGCGCAAGTCACGCGCAGCGCGGCCATCGACCTGCCGCGCGACCCGGGCAAGGTTGTGATCGCCAAGCTGCCGGGCTGGATCGACGCCGACTCCGTGCGCGTGGCGTTGGACCCGCCAAGCGCCGGGCGGATCCTCGATGTGGCTGTCAGCACAGCGTTTTTGGCGGAGGCGTCAGAGGTCGCGGTGCGCAAGGCGACGCTGGCGCTGCAGGAGACGACCGATGAGATCGCGGCGATCGCCGACGATGAACGCACGCTGACGGACGAGCTGGCGCGGCTGGACGGCTTGCGCAATTTTGCTGTGGAGCGCGTGCCGCGCGAGATGGCGACCGGTGAGGTCAAGCTGAAAAGCCTCACAGATACGCTGGGCTACGTGACGGACGCCGTGCGCAAGGACCGCCAGCAGCTGCGGCAGCTGGCGCACAAGCGCCGCGACTTGGAGCCAGTGCTGTCCCAGCGGCAGCGCGAGCTGGCGGAGGTGCAGACGCGTGCGCAGCTGCAGCAGAGCGCGGTCACCGTGGAGCTGAGCGGCAGCGGCAAGGCGCAGCTGCGGGTGACGTACCTGACGCCGGGCGCGGCGTGGGAGTCGGCGGGTGAGCTGCGCGTCGGGCGCGGCGCGACGGCGGTGGCGGTGCAGCAGTTCGCGTCGGTCGTGCAGACAACCGGGGAGGACTGGTCGGGAGCGGCGCTGACGTTCTCCACCCAGCGGCCGGACGAGGTGCTGGACGTGCCCGAGGCGCATGGCCTGATGCTGGACAAAAACGGCGCGGGGCTGGGCGATGTCATCGGCCACATGGGCGAGTCCTTCAGCCGCGCGCAGACGCTGTACGCCGAGCAGAACGCCGCGGTGGCGGGCAACACGCGGTTTTGGCGCGATTCTTTGGCGCGGCAGGCGGATGTGCAGTCGCGGGCGATGGCGAGCTTCGCCCGGCTGACGAGCCGCGGCACGACCGGTCACTTCACCGCGCTGGCGGAACGCACTGTCCGCAGCGACGGCAAGCCGGTGCGGGTGCTGATTTCCTCGGGCGAATTCGCGGCGACGACCAAGATCGTCGCGGTACCGGAGGTGTCGCTGAACGCCGTGCGCGTCGCGGACATGCACAACGAGGGCAAGGCGCCGATCCTGCCCGGTCGCGTGGCGCTGTTCACCGAGGGCGCGTTCGTCGGTGCCAGCGAGCTGGGCTTCACCGCGCCGGGCGAGGCGTTCTCGGTGTTCCTCGGTGTGGACGATCGGGTCAAGCTGGAGCGGACGCTGGACCAAAAGACCAGCACGCTGCACCGCAATGGCAAGCGCACCGAGATGGCGCTGGCGTTCCAGCTGACCGCCGAGAACCTCGCCGACACGCCGATTACCGTGGAAATGGCCGAGCGCGTGCCGGTGGCGCAGACGCGCGAGATTGAGGTCGATGACGTCGAGCTGCCCAAGCACGTCAAGCCGGACGCGCACGGCGTGGCGCACTGGACGGAGACGCTGGCGCCGCACGCCAAAGTGACGTGGCGCGTGAGCTATACCCTTGAATATCCGTCGGATTACGTCGCGCGAGCCAAGGCGGAGAAAGACGATGACGACAGCGTCGCGCCCGCCGCGCTGCGAGCGGCGCCGAAGATGTACGAGCAGATTGAGATGCTGGAAAAGCGGCTTTAGACGACGATCGACCACCACGCCGCGCGGTTCGGGTCCACGGTGCGCGACACCTGGCCCTTGCGCAGCAGCCGATCGAGCGCGTTGTTCAGGTTGGACTTGGTCCAGCGGCCCTTGCACTCGTCGTGAATGTCGGCGATTTGCCACTCGTAATCGGGCTTGCTGCCCAATAGCTTGAGGATGAACTCGGGCGCCGACTCTTGCGACTCAGGCATGGCACTCTCCTTGGGCGGCCGCTGGGAGGGCTGGCGGCGCGACCGACGCGTTCTAGCACATGCCGGGGCCCGGCGAAAAGCGTTTGTCTCTACGCCCGTTTGCGCACGAGCTCGTAGCCGTCGGCGTGCTCCACGCGCACGTCGCCGGTCTGCGGGTCCAGCAGCCACGCCATCGCCAGGTTCGCTGGAACGCGCACGCGCAGCGGCGGCTCCAGCGTGCCAAACACCCAATCCCACACCGGCGAGGTCACGCCGTGGTTGCTCTTCGGGTTGCCAAAATGGTGGTGGAAGTGGTGGCGGCGCAGGAACCGGCCATACGCGCCGATGCCCGCATGCGTGTGCGCGCGGCGGTGCAGCCACTCGTACGTCAGGTACATCGCCGTGAAAGCGCCGCTGAACAGCGCGCCGCGCAGCCCGCCGACCGCCAGCGACGACACCGGTGCGAACACCAGCAGCACCGCCAGCGCCGCCAGCGCCTTTTTGTACGACGGCGCAAAATAGTCGCCCTGGCTGTGGTGGCGGATGTGCTCGGTCGCAAACAGGTTAGGCCAGGTGCGTTTGTCGTGGCCCAGGTAGCGGTGCAGGAAGTATTCCGCCAGCGACCAAGTCAGGATGCCGAGACCAACTGCGATGAGATTGCCGAGCATGACGCCTCCGGCCTTAGGTTGGCAGACCAGCAGGCGCCGCGCAAGTCGTTACAGCGACGCGAGAAACGCCATCAGCTGCTTGCGCCGTTCCGGCGGCAGGGCCTGCGCGGCCTGGCGGGACTTCTCGCTCTCGCCGCGGTGCATGTCGATGGCCTGGTCGTAGTCCTTGGCGCGGTGGTCGTGGAAGAACGCCTTGCGCAGCCGCAAGCCCCACAGCTGCGCCGTCCGCCAATCGTGGCCGGTCGCCTTGGCGTCGGGCATCTTGTTGTCGTCGTCCTTGCCCATGTCGTGGATCAGCAGGTCGCTGTAGATGCCCTTGGCCACGTCCAGGTCCGGCATATGGCACGCGGCACAGCCGACGGTAGCGAATTCCTTTTCACCGGCGCGGACATTGTCCGTGATCGGCCCGCGCGGCGCCGGCGCCAGGTTGCCCAAAAACGCCTCGTACAGGTGGATCAGCTCCGGCGATGCCTCGGGATCGTCGACCTTGTCGGCGTCCTTCTGCGCGTCCTTGACCTCTGCCACCGTCAAGCCCAAGTCGGCAATCAGCGAGCCGACGATCAGGCGGTGCAGCGTCAAGTCCTGTGATTTCAAGCCCCAACGCGCCACAGTCTTGTCGCGCATGTTGACCTGGCCCTTGATGCCGTCGTGGTTCAAGTCGTCCGGATCGGCGTTCTTGGCGATCACTTCCGCCGGAATCTTGTCCATCAGCCCGACGCCCAACAGCATCGGCGCCCGCGACTTGGCGAGGATCATGCCCTTCGGCGCCTTGTCGCCCTCAAAACCGGCGATCGCCTTCTCGTGCAGGAAAACGACCTCGGTCTCGCCCGGGCGAATGCCGACGGTGAGCGCGTGGTCCATGTCGCCCTCGCCGCCGATGAACGGGTGCGAGTGGCATTCACCGCAGGCTTTCTGAATGAATTTTGGACCCAAGCCGCCGGCCTCGCCGGGGCCGTCGCGAAAGGCGGCGCGGCCGCGGACAAAATCGATCGTCTCCTGGTCGTTCAGTCCAGCGCGCGGGCCGCCGAGCTCGCCAACCGCCGGCGTCAGCGCAAACTCCGCCGCCCACTGTTCGCCGCCCTTCGGCACCGGCAGCTTGGGCGCGTTCAGGCGCGGCAGCGGGACGTCGCCAGGCTTAGGCGATGCCGCAGTCACCAGATCCGGCTTGATGTCCAGCGCGGCGGCGGCGGTCACAGCGGCGGGCGCAGCGGCAGGGGACGCTTCCGCTGCGGGCGGTGCGGCAGGCGTAGGCTCCGGCTTGGCGGGTTCGACGGCAGGCTCGGCTGGCGTTGCCGGCGTCCGGCCACAGGCGGTGGCGAGCGCCAACGTCAGGCCCACCGACACGCAGCCGCGCAGCGCAAAAGAACCAGAAATGACCAGACGTTCACCCTTCATTATCCCCTCCCGGCGCCGCAGTCATGACGCGGCTGGGATCGTACGCCACACGCGCAGCCCAGCAACCGCTCGGCGGCACGCCAACGCTAAACAGACGACCTCTGCTGCCTTCGAATGGCCGCGGAATCGGCGTCCCGCGTGACGCGGCCGTGACAAACTGCCGTGCCGTTACAAGTCTTCATCGGTGCATCACGCCACTGCGCCATCGCTTGATGGGCGCGCTGGCCATTGACGCCGGGCAGACGGCTGTGCGATGCCAGCAGTGCGCCGGCGTCAGGCGCCGAGGCGCGCGAGCTTGCGATGAACCGCCAACACCGAGCGCTCTGCCTCCACCTCGTGCTGCTGACCCTCGCGCTGTTGCCGGCGCGCGCGCGCGCGGATGGCACGCCGCCGCTTGCGGGTTGCGCTGGCGCGCAGACGCGCGTCGGCGTGGCGATGGGCACCAAGGTTCAGCTCGTCGTCTGCCCGCTGACCGCGGACGCAGCGGGCGAAGCTGCGGCAAAAGCCATTGCCGATCAAGGTTTTGCTGAAGTGGGGCGGCTGGAAGGCCTGTGGACGACCTGGTCGCCGGACAGCGAGGTGTCGCGCATCAACGCCGCCGCGGGCAAGGCGCCGGTGGCGGTATCCGCCGAGACCTGGCAGGTGCTGGAAGCTGCGCAGCAGGGCGCAGCGGGCGCCAACGGCCTGTTTGACATCACTTTTGCGCCGCTCGGAGCGGTGTGGAAATTCGACACGCCGCCGGGCAGCCACGAGCCGACCAAGCTGGCGCGCGTGCCGGGCGCCGCCGAGGTGAAGAAGTTGCTCGCGCTCGTCGGCTACACGCACCTGCGGCTGGACGCGCAAAAGCACACGGCGCAGCTGGAGCGACCGGGCATGGCGATCCACCTTGGCGGCATCGGCAAGGGCGCGGCGGTCGACCGCGTCGTCGCGCTGCTGCGCGCCCAGGGCTACCGCGACTTTGCCGTGCAAGCCGGCGGCGACCTCTACTGCGGCGGCCAAAATGGCCAGCGACCGTGGCGGGTCGGCATCGCCCATCCGCGCAAAAAAGGCGAAATTCTCGGCAGTTTGGACATCCGCGACGCGGCGTTCTCGACGAGCGGCGACTACGAGCGGTTCGCCATCCTCGACGGCCACCGCTACCATCACATCCTCGACCCGCGCACCGGCTTTCCAGCCACCGCCAGCCAGAGCGTCACGGTGCTCGCACCCAGCGCGATCGCCGCGGAAGTGCAGACAAAAACTGCGTTCATCCTCGGCGGCGCTGACGGTTTGCGCTACCTCGCGGCGCACGGCAGCCAGGGCGTGCTCGTTGACGCCGCCGGCCAGCTGTGGCAGAGCCCTGGGCTGGTCCTGACGCCGGCGCAGTGACGCAAGATCTGGATTGTACGCCCTATTTCCCGGTGACGACGATGCTGACCGTGCCGGCGCTGGCGGCTTGCACGAACAAGCCGGACTTGTCGTACGCCGGCGAGGCGCAGGCGTCGCCGGTGACGCTGACTTTCCAGCCGCGCGGAAAGGCGCGTGGCGGCAAGACAATTTCGCTCAAACCGTTGGCGCTGGCGCTCCAGCTGAGCTGGAAGCGGCGCTGGCTCAGGTCCCACGACCATGTGGGCTTGTCGCCGGCCAGCGCGCGCGGGTAGGGCCTGGCGATGGCGTCGATGATGTCGGCGTGCTCGGTGCCGTCGCCGTCAACCAGCGAGAATGCTTCAGAGTTCCACGATGTCGTGCTGACGCCGTACTCCCACCACGTCGCGTGCATGGCGTTGGCGTCGAGCGCGTCGTACAGCGCCGAGGCGGCTGCGGCGGCGCCGTCGCGGTCGTGCGGATAGCCGGTCTCGCCCAGCCACGTCGGCACATTCCAGCCATCGCCAACCGCCTTCCACGCCGCCACCGCCGTCGCCGGCGCTGCCAAATCGAACGCGCCCGCGGTGTAGACGCCTGAATCGTACCAATGCGGTGCAAAAATCACGCCGCCGGTCGCGGGCTTGGCCAAGTGGGTGCTGAACGCCATGCCGTCCAGCGGCGAGGTGTCGATGGCCACCAGCGTGTTCGGCGCCACGCCCTGCAGCAGCGCGGTCATCTCCTCGTAAAACGGCGAAAGCGTCGTCGCTTCCCACGCCGGCCCGCCGACGCCGCCGGAGATCGGCTCGTTGAGGATCTCAAAAGCGATGACGCCTGGCTGGTCGGCGTAGCGCGTCGCCATCCGCGTCCACAGCGCGCGGTAGTCCTGGCGCACGCTGCCCTGGCTCTGCCAGAACAGCGCGAACGCCAGCGCGGCTTGGGACGTGTCCGAAAAGTACTGCTGGAACCAGCCCGGGCAGTCGGCGTGCGGGTTCGGCCACGGCTTGCCGTCGGCGTCGACGGGCGGCAAGGTCCAGACGGGAAAGCCGTCGCCGCAGAACGCGCGGGTGTAGACGTCCTGGTGGAAGTCGATGACGGTCCAGATGCGGCGCGCCCACGCGGCGGTGATCAGCGCGTCGTAACGCCCCAGAAAATCTTCGGAATCGCTGCCGCGCGACGGCTCCACGGCTTCCCAGGTGAACGGCGCGCGGATGACATCGATGCCCCACGCTTGCGCGCGATCGAGGTAGGCGGCGAGCGCGGCGTCGTACTGCCCGGCGGTGTAGTCAAACGGCGCGAACGGCGGCAGCTTGGCGCGCCCGGACGCATTGACGCCGCGGAGGTAGACGCGGCGGCTGATGGCGTCGCGCAGCGCCGTGCCGTCCGTCAGCAGGCGGTAGTGCGCCAGCGGCGGCGGATCCAGCGCGCACGCCTTGTCGATGTCAGTGCAGCCCGCGGCAGTGCAGGTCTCCGACTGCGCCGGTTGGCACGCTGTCAGCAAAACCGCTGCGAGTACGAACTGCTTCATTTTCGCCTCTGCGCCAGCGTGCCGAGGGCCAGATCCGTCAGCGGCAAGGTGATGTTCAGGTTGTTCCGCGTCGCCCGCGCGCGGTCGTGGTGCAGCCGGTGGTGCGCGCGCAATCCCGCGAGCACGGGCCAGCGCGTCAACCCAACACTGTCCGGCAAGTGGTCGACAAGATGCACGAATTCGTACCAAACATAGCCGATCAGCAGCGCCGCGCCGTACGCCCAGCCCGCCGCCGCGCCGACGAGCCGGCCGACGCCAATGACGCCGAGCGGCACGACAGTCAGCTCCAGCGCGAACAGCAGGAACACCGGAAACAGCACGACGCGCAGGTCGCGGGCCGAGTCGATTGTGTACGCTTGGTAAGTGAAAAACGCGTGGTGATCGCCAGTGTGCCGGGCGTAAAACAGCTTGCCAATCGCGGTCTTGCGGTGGCCAAGCCAGCGATGCACGGCGTAGTGGCCGACGTTCATCGTCAGCAGGCCGGCGACGACCGCCAGCGCCGGGGCCGGCGACCAGGCTGCGACCTGTCCCAGGCAAGCCGCAATCCCAGCCAGCCCGAAGGCGAACACGATCGCCGCGTGGCGCGCGCCCGAATAGCCCGCGGCGATCTGCGCCCGGTAGCGCGCGCGAAACGCCTCCGCGAGTTCATCCCGCGCCGGTTGCGTCACGGCTGCTTCCCCGGACCGGTCAGCTGCCGCGCGCCGATGCCGACGACGAAGTCATACAGCCAGTTGGGCAGCAGCCGCACAAAACGCATCGCCGTGGCCGTCGGCTCGGGAAAGTTGACCTCGCGATCGCCGCGTAGGATGCCGTTGGCGACGATGACGCCGGCGCGCTCCGCAGAAATCATGAACGGCTTGGTCACCGTGTTGCGATCCGTCAGCGGCGTCTTCACAAAGCCCGGGTTGACCGTCGTCACCGTGATGCCGTGCGGCTTGAGCTCGATGCGCGCCGCCTCCAGGAACGCCTGCATCGCCGCTTTGCTCGCCGAGTAGATCGCCGACATCGGCAGGCCGCGCAGCCCCGCCAGCGACGCAACGCCGACGAACTGGCCCGCGCCGCGCGCCAGCATCGACGGCCGCACCGCGTCAAAAAGATGCAGCATTCCGAGGAAGTTCACGCGCATGATGTACTCGGCATCCACGAGCGCCATCTGCGTAACCGGCTTGGGGTCGCCCAGCCCGGCGTTGGCAATCGCCAGATCGATCGGCCCCCACGCGGCTTCCACCTGCGCCACCGCCGCCGCCACCGCCGCCGCGTCGGCGACGTCGCAAGTCACCGCCATTGCCGTCCGTCCCGCCGCCGTCAGCGCCGCGACCTCCGCCTCCAGCAGCTCCGTGCGCCGCGCCGCCAGCGCAACCCGCCAACCGCGCGCGGCCAGCTCCCGTGCCAGCGCCAGGCCGATGCCTGTGGAAGCACCTGTAATCAAAGCCGTCTTCATTGTCCGTTCCGTCCCTTGCGCCGCCTACGCGGCCTCGTGCACAAGCTCGTCACTGGCCAGCGGCTGCTCGAGCGCCGTGCCGTACGCGGACGCGCGCGCGTCGTCAAACTGGCCTTCCCAGCGCGCCACGACGACCGTCGCCAGGCAATTTCCCAGCACATTCGTGGCAGTACGCGCCATGTCCATCAATTCGTCAACGCCAAAGATCAGCGCGATGCCCGCCGGTCCGATGCCGTTCGGCAGGAACGTGTTGAGCGTCGCCAGCAGGATGACCAGCGATGCCCGCGGCACCGCCGCGACGCCCTTCGAGGTCACCATCAGCGTCAGCAGCATCGTGATCTGCGCCTCGATTCCCATGTGAAATCCGGGAATTGTCGTCTCCGCCGCCTGCGCCACGAACACCGAGCCGAGCGCGAGGTACAGCGTCGTGCCGTCGAGGTTGAAGCTGTAGCCGGTCGGCATCACGAAGCCGACGATGCGCCGCGGCACGCCCAGCCGCTCCATCTGCTCCATCGCCTTGGGCAGCGCCGACTCGCTGCTCGTCGTGAC
>CAIPXZ010000533.1 GCA_903869075.1 uncultured Myxococcales bacterium
CGGACTTTAGTCCGGGGCGTTGGGATGTGGGCGCGACTTGCTGAGCTTGCGACCGCCCTGGCCGACTGCGCCGGACGTGTTGACACTCCAAGCGCGGAAAACGATCATGCCCGCGCCCGCACGCTTGTGGGCCAGGATTGCCATGCGCCTTTCACGCTTTGCCGTTCGTCTCTCCCTCGCCCTGACGCTGCCCTCCCTCGCGGTGCCGGCGCTGGCAGCGCCCAAAGTGGTGCTCAAGCCCAAGGATCAGGCGCTGTCGATCCTGCACAATGCCTTGAAGTCCGCGGACTTTTCGGCGCGCGGCATGGCGTACCGCGGCGCGGCGTTCGACAAGGGCAACAAGGATCTGCAAAAGCAGCTGGAAGACGGGATGTTGGACCCGCAGTGGGTCGTCCGCCGCGGCGTCGCGGAGGCGATGTACGCGACCCACAACCCGAAGTGGGCGCAAATCATCAAGGAAGCGCTGGGTCTGGCCGTGCTGTCGCCGTACGACACGCTGCCGGCGCTGGATGAGATCCCCGACAAGGACGCGATTCCGCTGCTGTTGGCGGTGCTTTCCGACAAGGAAAACCCGCTGCAGGACAAGATCATGGCAGCGCTTGTCAACCGCAACCGGCCGAATTTGGCGGCGTTGCTTGTGGCGGCGCTGGCGTCCAAGGATTCGCTGGCGCAGGCGACGGCGGTCAAGGGCGTGGCGCAGCTGGACCCGGTGTTGCAGCCCAAGGTGCTGGACGCGGTGGCCAAGGCGCAGGGCGGCAACGACGACGTGATCAAGTCCCTGCTGGCCGTGGCGGACAAGACCGACGAGCGCGTGCCGGTGGCGTTCCTGACGCCGCTCAAGCCGCACGATCCGCTGCTGTTGCCGCGGGCGCTGGCGATCCGCGCGCAGCACGACGATCGCTCGGTGGCGGGCGCGCTGCTGGCGGTGTGCCAAAAGGCGACGGGCAAAGAGCAGGTGTCGCTGCTGAACGCGTTCCGCCGCGTGGCTGGCAAGGACGCGATTGGCGGCCTGAAGTCGATCCTCAACGGCGCGCCGTCGCCGGATTTGCTGTTTGCCGTGTACGAAATCCTGGCGCGGCTGGGCGATCGCTCGATGTCGCAGGAAGCCGCCAAGCTGGCGGAGTCGACCGATACCGACGTGCGCGCGACTGGCGTTTTCTACCTCGGCTGGGTGAGCGGTCCGGGGCGGCTGAAGGAAATGCACCAGTACCTGGACGACGGCATCCCGGCGGTGCGGCTGGCGGCGTCGCGCGTGCTGGGCTACATCCAGTCGCCGGTGTCGGTGTCGCCGCTGAAGGAAGCGATCGAGCGCGAGCAGACCGAGAACGTGCGGCTGGAGATGATCCGCGCGCTGGCGGCGATCAAGTCGAAGACGGCGTATGAGGCGCTGATGTTCTTCACCCGCGAGAAAGATCCGCTGGTGCGGCGGACGGTGGTGCGGGCGCTGGCGGAGTCGGGCGAGTCGGCGGTGCGGCCGGGCCTGCAGAACGCGCTGAACGACAACGATCCGCGGATTCGCGCCGAGGCGGTGCGCGGCTTCATCCTCAGCGACATCGCGCAGGCGGTGAAGATCTGGGAGCGCGCGCTGAAGTGGCTGCCGCGCGGCGTGATGCTGGAGCTGACCCACGAGCTGACGCAGACGATGGAGGGCTTCCTGGAGATCGCGCTGTTCCAGTCCGGCAAGGACGACAACGGCGCGGCGCTGCGCGAAGAGGCGCTGATTGGCCTGCACCTGCTGCCGGCGTCGGAGGCCAAGGTGCTGCACAAGGTGCTGCAGAATTCGGACGACGAGGACCTGCGGATCCGCATGCTGACGGCGCTATTTGCCTTGGAAAACAAGAAGGTGGCGCCGGAGATCAAGTCGCTGGCGCTGTCGTCGGGGCCGCGTTCGCGCGTGGCGGCGATTCGCATGCTGGGCAAGCTCAAGGGCGACAAGGAAGCCAATGAGCTGCTCGTGAAGTTCCTGGATGACACCGATGAGCGCGTGCGGGTCGCGGCGGCGCTCACGCTGCTGGGCGGCTGAGTGACGCGCACACGCTACGGGCTGCTGCTGGGACTTGTGCTGCCAGCGTGCGCGCCGGCGCAGACGCCGGTGGCCTACCGCGATTACGCGCTGGAAGCCGATACGATCGTGCATGGCCTGGGGCCGGGCAGGACCTGCCGCAATGACCGCGATTGCCAGGAAGGCCAGACGCGCGCCGTGTGCACGCTGGGCACCTGTTTTGGCCTGCTGACGACCGATGAGCGGGTGACCCGCGCGCTGCTCGTCGAGCGGCTGGCGCAGGCGGACAAGCCGGTGCAGCTGGCGGCGATGAAGCCGCTGTTGGCGGTGCTGGCGAGCGACATCACGACGACGGGGCAGAAGCTGGCGGCGGTGGATGGCCTGGCCGTCGTGCACGGCGCGGCGACGCGCGAGGACGTGCTGGCGGCGCTGCGGCTGGCGGCGGCGGACGCGAATGAGGCGCTGGCAGCCGACGCCCGGCTGGCGCTCGGGCGGCTGGGCGATGTGGCGGTGCGGCCGGCGCTGCGGGAAGATCTGACCCGGGGCACGGAGTTGTTGCGGGCGGAGGCTGCGGCGGCGCTGCAGGGCGCGGTGGCGGATCCGGCGGTCAAGGCGGCGCTGGTGGCGGCGCTGGGGGATGCCTCGCCGGTCGTGCAGCTGGCGGCGCTGCGGGCGCTGACGGCAGGGGCGCGCGAACCGGCGGTGACGGCGCAGCTGACGGAGCTGGCGGCGCGGACGCCGGCGTTCCGGTACGAAGTCGAGCAGCTGGTGGCGGGAGGTGCAAAGTGAAGCGGATGCTGGCTTTTGTCTTGTTGTCGACTGCGCTTGGCTGCGGGAAAGCCGCGGTTCCGGCCGACGAGCAGGCCGCGCCCGTCGCGCTGCCCAAGCCGCCGGTTGTCAGCGAGGCCGGCGGCGCGTACGTCCTGCGCTATTTTTCCGCCGCGGCGGGTGAGTTTGTGACGGCCAAGACGCCGGCGGAAGTGCCCGAAGGCGCGCGCGGTCAGGTGCTGGTCGCGCCGGAGGACCCGAATTTGCAAGGGCCGTGGCTGTTCGTCGCCGATCTGACAAAGAAGACGGCGGAGGGCTATGAAGTGCGCGTCGTCGACCGCGCCGAGATCGACAATCAGCTTGCAGCCGCCAAGCCGGCACCGGAACCACCGCCCGCCGCGCCGGAAGCGCCTGCAGCACCGGCTGCCCCTGCGCCTGCACCCGCCGCCGGTCAGCCGGCGCCGGCGTCCGCCGCGGCAGCTGCGGTCAAGGATAACGACGTCATCATCTACCGCACGTCCTGGTGCGGCTATTGCAAGAAAGCCGCGGCGTACCTGAAAGCCAAGGGCGTGAAGTTCGTTGAAAAGGACATTGAGAAAGACCCCAACGCGCGCAAGGACATGCTGGCGCGGGCGCAACGCGCGGGCGTGCCGCAGTCGTCGCTGCAAGGCGTGCCGATTCTGGCGGTGCGTGGCAAAATCATTACCGGTTTTGACCGCGGGGCGATCGATCGCGCGCTCGGCGGCTAGTGAAATAGTTGACCCAAGCGTGGACCGCGCCATCCTTGCCTTGCGCGGCCCGATGCCGCCTGGGACCCTGCGGATGGCCACGGACAACGTCATTACCCTGCATCACCACCGCGTTGCCCTGCACCGTGGGGCCGTCCGCCAAGCGCCGGATTTTGAGACCGAGGCGGAGTCGATCGATCAGGACGGCGTGCATCTTCAGGACGTGGGGCAGGTCGATCTCGGCCGCTACGTGTGGATGGACCTGAACGTCGACGAGGGCGAGCCGGTGCGCGCGCTGGGCGAAGTGCAGCCGCGCGATCCGCTGACGCTGGCGCTGGACATCAAGTTCAAGCACCTGTTTCCCGACCAAAAACGGCGGCTGATGCGGGCGCTGGGCAAGTAATCGACGCCCCACTTGTGAATCTGTAGCGTGAGCCCGCGCGTCAGGCGTCGGGGGCCCCGTGATCCGCGCCATTTTGCTGGTCTGTCTCCTCGCCGCCTGCGACAGCGGCACGAACCTGCGCGTCCACATCCCGCGCGGCAAGCTGTGCGCTGGCAACCAGTGGTGCGATACAACGCGCGTGTCCGGCGGCGGCTGCGACGACCAGACCCCGAGCACGTGGGGCCCGAACGGCAGCGGCAAAGTGCAGCGCAGTTGAGCGACAAGGCGAAATCGTGTGACTTGAACGGCGACGGCGTTGGCAACAATGCATTCGCGGCCGCGGACTCGCTGATTGGTTCGGCTTGCACGACGCGGTGATGAACGGCGCCCTCGTGTGGTTGCTGGAAAACAACGCGTGGCCGGCGGACGGCCTGCCGTTCACGATCAACTTGCTGAACGGGCACTTCCATGGCGTGGCACCTGACTGGGCGAGCCCGGACCCGGCTGTGACGGTGGATGCGAGGTCGTGTGACAAGCCGAACTGCCCGGCGGTGACGCGATTTGGCGACGCGACGGTGAAGGCTGGGCAGCTGAGTGGAACGGCGCCGGTGTTGTACTTGCCGATGCAGGTGAGCGCGCAGCAGTTCTTGCTCAAGGTCCCAGGCGTGCGGATTTCCGGTGCGGTCACTGACGCAACAGGTTGGATAGCGACGTCCAGCGGGCGGATCTGCGGGGACGTGACCGAGGACGCGATCGACCCGGCGGTGGCGGAGCAGTCTGGCTGCAACGATGCGATGAAACAGCGGGTTCCGACGCTGGTGAAGTCGGATATCGACACGGACGGCGACGGCGTGCGCGACGCGATGTCGATCTCGCTGGATTTCTCGATGGTTGACGCGACGATCAGCGGCGTGACGCCGGCGCCGTCGCGGGACACGGCAGAACTTCTTTTGGCGCGATGGCGATTTTGCCGCGGCAAAAGGCGCGAGGTCGCGAATACCAAGTTGAGGGCAATGTCGGTGCCCTTGTTCGCAGCGAAGCCTGGCGTACGGCAGGACGAGCTTCGGGCCCACAAACCAACGCCGGGCCGCCACGGGAATTGAGGAATTCCAACGGGTAGCCGAAGGTTGGCTGGGCAGGGGAAACCCTGGGACCCAGGTGTGGACGGGTGTGCCCGGCGAGTGCTGGGCCCCCTTCGGCGGGGGCGGCCAAGAAGCCGGGGGCGGCCCCGGCGCTAGGCCAGAGATCCGCGATCCTTCGAGAATCGCGCCAAGAACGCCAAAGGCGCCGACCCGTTCCCGAATCGACGCCCCCAGCTCACGGCCTCAAACCTCGGCTCAGCCGCGCTCGATCTTTTCAACCGCCAGCTCGAGCTCTTCGACGTTGACGTCGGTGCCCTTGCCGTCGAGGGTGAATCCCTTCCACTTGGTCGGCCAGCCTTCAAAGAAGTTGTACCGCATGATCTCGCTGCCGTCGTCGGCGCAGAGGATGATGGAGCCCGACTTGCGCTGGACTTTGCCCTCGACGACGTTTTTGCGCCATTCCCAGAGCTCGGTGTTGTTGATGTAGCCGCGCTTCAAGGTCACGTTCGTGTACTTGGTGCGGCCCGGGCGCTTGCGGAGGATCAGGTCGTCGCCGTCCTGGTACTCAATGACTTCCGTTTCAGAATCAAGACCTTCCACGTTGCGGAACGCGCCCGTGGTGACGCCTTCGACTTCGACTTTGAAGTTGAAGTTACCAATGTGGTCAAATTGCCGACGATTAGGCATGACGGTTGTTCTCCATTCCCTTCAGGAATTCGTGCATTTCTGGCGCTGTGCCCGCGACCTGCGGGCCCAGGATGTCCCGCCGATTCACCTGCAACGCCACTTTGGGCCCCGCAGCGCGGTCCATCGGTCGCCACCGTAGATCGCCCAGCGGGTGAACGCAACTGCCAGTTTGGGCCGACGTAGC
>CAIPXZ010000534.1 GCA_903869075.1 uncultured Myxococcales bacterium
ATGGAGATTTGGGATGGAACGTGACCGCGCATGGTGGAACCTCAGGCAACCTGCTGAGATTCTACACGATCAGGAGATTCGAGTCGATCTTGTGGGGCGAGAAGTTCAGCAGCCTGCTAGGCAGGTTGCTCCTCACCAGTGGCGATCGAGCCGAAGCAAATTCGCTGCTGAACCAGAACTGCCCGGACTCCCAAGGTCCATACCCCCACCGCGCCATCGACCAGAGAATCTGCATAGAGAACAATACAGTCGCTGCGGCATACAATCGGGAGCATGGGGCCGCAGATGCGGCAAATTCAGACGCGGAGTTTGCCGCGTGGCGCGCGCAACGCAATGCTGAAAAAGCTGCGAAGGACGCCGAGGAGAACCGCCAGCGCGCCGCGAACGAACAGATGATGGTCAACGCGATTCAGCAGTCGTACCGGCAGCCGACTCAAAGCGCCGCCAACGGCGTCGGCACCCTGGACCGCCCCGTTCCGCAACCCGGTTCGGGCGGCGGCGGCAGCAGCGGCGTCGCGACTGGCGGCAACTGCCCGGGGATGAACGTGTGCAACAAGAATCCGCAAGGAATGCGTGACAACTATTTGGCGCAAGCCTGCGTGTACGATGCGGTCAGGAAGAACCCGAGCGGGTGCTGCAACGCGGGCCAGTCCACGACGAAGTGTGCGGCCGACGCACAGCGCGCATACAACGAAGCGATAACGGCGGCCGGAAGGCTGAGTCAGTAGACGAGGCGCGGCGACTTTGACTCCCCGTGAGCTCCGTCGATGCCCGCGACACTGCCGCGTATGGTGAAGAGCAGGGGGCGAACCAGTCGCCGGCCTTGGCCCTTCCGCCCGCCGACCACGCGAATCGGCACCACGTTTGAACCGACCGTCCCCTCCGCCGCATCACTCCGCTCCATGACCCGCGCCAAAGTCGCGTCCGCAATCCCCGCGTAGTGCCTGGCCGTCGTACTCACGTCCTGGTGGCCAAGCAACCGACGCACCTCCAAAATCGACGCCCCCAAACTCCAACCACCGCGCACCCGCCGACCGGCGGAGCCCGTGGAAGTCCACGCGCGGCGCAATCCCCGCCTTCCCGCACGCCGCGACGTTGCGGGCGCACAGGTTGCCTTGGCCTTTCCCCGCCCGCACTGAAAATGTACTGCGAGTCCGGCCACTTCAGCTTCGCCGGCGCCCGCATCGCCTGGGCGCGCTCGTCCAACGGGATGGCCCGCGCCGCCTTGCTCTTCATCCGCGGCACTGAAAGGGTAGGACGCCCCACTGTGCCGTGTGTCACAGCAACTCGGCCACACGGCGGAATCCCTTGGCGCACCGCGCTCTTGACTGACGTTGACGCTCTGGATAACCGGGCGGAGCGAGGTCCCGATTCTGCGTCTTGCCGACGAACAGCTGCTGCGGTCGCCGTGCATTCAGGGCGCCGCGCGGACGCAGCGCACGCCGTCTTCGGCGCTGGCCTCGGCGCTGTCGCCAATGTTGCGGCGGCTGGCGCGCAGACCCGCGGCGAAGTCGAGAAAGCCGCCACCGCGCAGGAGCGTGTAGATGCCGCTGGTTGGCCCGACCGGGTCGGTCTGCGCTTCGGCCGGGTAGCTGTAGGACGTGGCGATCCAGTCGCGCGACCACTCCGCGACGTTGCCGGCCATGTCGTGCACGCCGAAGGGACTGTCGCCGGCCACGAACGTGCCGACTGGCGCCAGGAGTCCCGTGCCACACCCGGGGTTGCTGCCGACCATGACCGCGTAGCTGCAGGTCGCCACCGCGTTGCCCCACGGGTAAACGCGCATGGCGCTGGTGCAGCCGGGGTCGTCGGACGCGCTGCCATTTTGCGTGCAGGTGCCGCGCGCGGCGAGCTCCCACTGCGCGTCGGTCGGCAGGTCGTAGCTCGGTCCACGCCACTGGCAGAACTGCCGCGCTTGCGCCTGGCTGATGAAATTCACTGGAAAATTCAGGAGTCCCGGATACGTCGCGAATTTCGCCGGCTGGACGACTGCCGGCGCCGTACAGCCGCCCGCATCGACGCACGCCTTGTACTGGCCGACTGTCACCTCGTTCGGGTCGATGTAATACGGCGATACGGTGACCTTGTGCTGCGGGAATTCGGTGAGGAAATCGCAGGCGTTGTCTTCGGCGCTATTGCAGCCCATCCAGAACGTGCCGCCGGGGATGAGCACCATGTCGGTGGGCGTGGGCGACGTGCAAGCGCCGCTGCCATCGCAGCTGCCGCCGGGGGCGCAGGGCGTGCCGACCGCGGCGAAGCTGTGGCTGCAGCCGCCCGTGAGGCTGCACAGGTCGCTGGTGCACGGGTTGCCGTCGTCGCAGGGCGTCTGCGTGCCCGGCATGCAGACGCCGCCGCCGCAGCTGTCGCCGAAGGTGCAGGGGTTGCCGTCGTCGCAGCCCGTGACGGCGGCGGGGACGCTGATACAGCCGGTGGCGGCGTGGCACTCGGCGGCGGTACACACGTCCGCGTCGTCACAAGTGGTGAGGGCGATTGGCAGGCACAGGCCCGAATCGGCGCAGGTGCTGTGGCCAAAGGCATCGGTGCGGAGCAACAACGCGTCGCGGTGCGTCGCGCTCGTCGTCCGGTAGCCCGCGGCGGCGAGGTGCCCGAGGTCGTCAGTCGCGAGCACGGCATAGCCAGTGGCGTCGAGCGAATTCGGCGTGATTTTGTCCTGCCAGCGCAGCGTGCCCAGCGCGTCCACGCGCAGCAACCAGAACGCGGCATTGGCGGGGTTGGCGATGTCGGCCGCGCCGGTGAGGGCAAAGCCGCCGTCCGCCAGCGCGGTCACGGCCTCGCAGTTGTCGCCGCCCGGTCCGCCAAACGCCGCGTCCCACAGGAGCTTGCCGCCGGCGTCCGTGCGCACGAGCCAGCAGTCCTGGTCGCCGGCGCCCTTGGAGTACGTCATGCCGGTCAGGGCGAAGCCGCCGCCGGGTACGGGCGCGAAGCTCCGCAGCATGTCCGTCTGCGTGCCGCCGTAAGTTGTGTCCCATTGCTTGACGCCGTTGCCGTCGACCTTCACGAGCCAGAAATCCATAAGCTGTGCGGTGTTGGCCCAGTTGCTGCCGGCAAAGGCGAAGCCGCCGTCGGCGGTTTGGAGGACAGCTTCGCCCGACGCGACGCCCGCGCCGAAGCTCTGGCTCCACAGTTCGCTGCCGTCCGCGCCGTAACGCACGAGCGCCGCCGACAGCCCGCTGCCGTCACTCCGGGTGCCGACGACGATGGCGCCGCCGTCGCTGGTGGCGGCAACGCCGGTGGCCTGGTCGTCCTGCCCACCGCCAAACACTTTGTCCCAGAGAATCGCGCCGGCCGCGTCGATGCGCACCGTCCAGAAGTCCTTGCCGCCCGCACCCGTCGACGTGGTCCAGCCGGCGAGCACGAACCCGCCGTCCGCCATCGCGGCAATCGCAGCGCCGCCGGCGTCGCCGCTGCCACCATAGGTCTTGGTCCACAAGGTCGCGCCCGCGGCGTCGGTGACGGTCAACCACATCACGGTTGGGCTGTTGGCGCCGGGTGCCGCCTGGCCGCCGAGGGCGTAGCCACCCGCGAGCGTGCGCACGAGCCCGCGCGCGGTGAGGCTGCCGCCAGTGCCCCAGGTCATGGTGCCGAGCGCGTCACCCCCGCCCGTGCACTGGCCGCCGGCGCAGGCATCGCCGACGGTGCAGGGGTTGCCGTCGTCGCAAGCCGCGCTGCTCGCCGTGTGGGTGCAGCTGCCGGCCAGTTCGCAAGCGTCGTTGGTGCACGCGTTGCCGTCGTCGCACGTCACGCCGGCGCAGAGGTCGACAGCGACGTCCAAGGCCGCATCCGCATCACTGCCGGTCGTTTCGTCCAGGGCGGCGTCAGTCGCATCGGCGGCGTCATCGCTGACCGCGCCATCAGGCGCTGAATCCGCAGGCGGCAATTCCAGAACGCCGACGTCAGCCATGAGGTCCGCAAGGAGCGCGTCCGCATCGCCGGTGGCGTCCAAGGCGTCGTCGGCATCGCCCGTGTTGTCGGCGATCGCCCCGTCCGTCGGTGCGGCGTCGCCGTCGCCAGCCTCGTCTGCCACCGCGTCAACGCCGTCGCTTCCCGCTTCAGCTGCTGGTGGCGCATCGGCGACGTCGGCATCTGGCGGCGTGAGCGCGGCGGCGTCCGTGCCGGCGACGTCAGCTGCTTCTGCCGTGCCGGGACCGACTGCGCGGTCTTCGCCACAGGCGGCAAGGAGCACCAGACCAACCAGGCAAATCCGCACCGTCATTGCCGCACCTCACCGACAGACGATGCGCCGAGCCCGGCCGCGGGTCAAGGCGCCCATCGCCCGCTGGCGCGCGACGTGTGCGGACTGTGGTGTGACCCGGAGGCCGGCAGCCACGGCGTATTGCTGGGCATGGACGGGCTTGCACACCCGGCGGAGACCGGCCAACGCGTGGGCGGTGCTGCGCGGCACCGCAGAGCGCGTGCTGGAAGTGGTCGAGATTGCCGCGCTCGCGGGCGAATCACGCGCCCTTGACCCGCACCTTCGCCGGCGGCGGCTGATCCGGTCGCATGAACCGCAGCGCGTTGCGCGCCCGCGCCTTGGCCGTCTCCTCCTCGCGCGTCCGCGGCGGTGCCTGGGTCTGCAGGGTGTGCAGCAGCGCGGCGGCAACGGCGGCGATGTCGTCCACGGCGGCGTTGAACGCAGCCTCATTGCCCTTGGAAGGCTTGTTGAAGCCGCTGATTTTGCGGACGAATTGAATCGAGGCGGCGTGAATCTCGCCGTCAGTGACCGGCGGCGTGAAGTTGAAGAGGAGTTTGATGTTGCGGCACATGTTGCGGCTCCGGATTGCGGCTGGGAAGGAGTCTAGCCGCGCCGGCAGCTGGCCTCAACGCCTTGGCCGCTGGACAGGTGCTTCGGTGCCGGGCCGACCGGTGCGGTGGCGGCACCGCGGGCAAGCCCGGATCGGCTGACCGCCGCTAGGCTGCCCCCACTTCCAGCCGACCACGCGCCGTCCGCAGCGGCCCGACCGCCGGCACGCGCGGCAGTGCCCGACTCAGCCCGAACTCCGGCATGTGGTGATAAATGCTCTCGTGCTGTCCCGGCCCGATCAGGTACGTCTCGTGCCAGATGCCGATCGCGCCGTCCAAGCCGGTACGCTGGATCCACTGCTGCCACGCGGGGACGTGCTGGCGCTCCTTGGCGTGGGCGTAGCGCTGCAAGTCGTCGAGGGACCGCCAATACTGCACAGTCAGCGTGGTGCGGCCGGCGTAGAATTCGTGGGACAGGAGCCCGGATTCTGGGCGCCGGGCGAGCTCAGCCATCATGCGCGTCATCGCCGCGACGACGACCCAGATCGCCGGCAGCATCCACCAGCGGTTGACCCGCATCCCGATGAGGAAGACGACGAACGACGCGCCGGGGTCAACCGTCAGCTGTTGGGCGGAGATGCCCGGCGGCGTGGGTCCATCGGTTGGTTGCGTGTGCGGCGCGGGGCTGGGTTGCGTGCTCGTCGTCATGGTTGGCTCCTTTGTGCAACGGGATTGATGTTGCTGCTGTCAACATAGCCGATCGATGTTGCGCCTGTCAACATGATCGCGCAAACTGGGGCCATGACCACCGTGACTGACACGCCGCCAGCCTCCAGGACCGACACCTACCACCACGGCGACCTGCGCACCGCGCTGCTGGATGCTGCCGTGCAGGTGCTCGCGGAGCACGGCGTGTCGGGTCTCAGCCTGCGCGAGTGCGCGCGTCGCGTCGGGGTGTCACACGCGGCGCCGTACCGGCATTTCGCCAGCAAGGAAGCGTTGTTGGCAGCGATCGCCGCGCAAGGATTCGCGTGGCTGTATGCGGCGGGCAGCGCGGCGATGGCGCCGTTCACGGATCCCGTCGCGCGTTTGGATGCCTACGGCCTGAGCTACGTGCGCTTTGCGCTGGCCCACCCGCAGCACTTTCGCCTCATGTTCACAAGTGAATGCAGCCGCGATGCGCCGACGGCGGAAGGTCAGGATGCCGACTTGGCGTATCGGCTCCTGCGCGATGCGGCGCTGGCTGTGAGCCCGCCCGGTGTCGACCCCGACGTTGCCGCAGTGGCCTATTGGAGCCGTCCGCACGGGCTGGCGATGCTGCTGCTGGACGCGCGGATTCCGGCCGCGCGCGTGGCATCAGCCGCGGCGCTGACGGAGCTGATCCACGCCACGGTGCACGGCGAGCGCTGGACACGTTGAGCCCGCTGGATGACGCGCCCGCGCTGCCGCCCGCGCAGCGGACGCGAGCGGCGCCGGCCGCCGGCAAGGCAAACGCCGCGGAGACCTCACGGACCGCGTGTGCTACGATTCGCGCCTGGCAAGCGCCTCAACGACCAGATCGCGTGGATAACATGGATGAAAATCAGAACAGCAAAGATGTGATGGAGCCCACGCTGTGGCGCAAATCGGGCTGGATCGCCGAGGTCATTGCCGGTGATGAGGAGGGCTGGGCGGTGTCCATGACGCGCGTGGGCGATGACGAGCCCGCGCTTGTGGGGCCGTGGACGATGGGCCGCGACAAAAAGTCGCCCAAGCCGCTGGACCAAAGCGCGTTCCTCACCCTGGTCAAGACCGCCACGGAAGTGCTGATGCGGCATGAGCAAAGCGCGCGGGCGCAGCTGCACAGTTCGCTGACGTTTTTCGATGACGACGGTCGGCGCGTGCGCGCGGATCTGGATATCGTGCCGGACGACGATGATCCGCACGCGATTCTGGCGGCTTTTGACGCGGTGACCGGTGCGCTTTTGCGAACCGGCCGCGTGCGCGCGGGTTTCAAGCTGACGGCAAAGGCGGCGCTGGAATTCCTGGCCGGGTTGTGACCGGCGCCGCGGTGGACGGCACGTCGCCTACAGCCCCCGCCGCCACTCCGGCCGCAGCGCGATTTTGCCGGCCAGCGCCGCGTCAATGACCTGCACGATGCGGTCGCGGTCGGTCGGCAGCACGCCCGCGAGCGGCAGGTAGTTCGACGCGTGGTTGGTGCGAAACACCGCGTGCGTCGGCGCCGACTCCGCGACAAGCACCCGCAGCTCCGCCAGCATCGCCTCGACGTCCGGAAGCACGAACTGGCCGCGCGCCTGCAAGGTCGCAAGCGGCGTCTGCGGCACCACCGTCAGCGTCAGCGCCGAGACGTACGCCGGGTCCATTGCGGTAATCAGCCGCGCCGACGCCGCCGCGTGTTCCTGGCTGCGCGCCACACCGCCCGCGCCCAGCAGAAAAATCGCCGACAACGCCATGCCCGCGTCGCGCGCCCGCGCGGCTGCCAGCACATGCGCGGCAAAGTCGGCGCCCTTGGCGATGCGTTTGAGCGTCACGTCGTCGCCCGACTCCGGACCGATGTACAGCAGCGACAGCCCCGCCGCGCGCAGCTGCAGCAGCTCGTCCGCGGACTTCTGCGCGAGGTTGGGCGCCGTCGCGTACGCGCTCACCCGCCGCAGGTGCGGAAACGCGCGCCGGCACGCGGCGAGGATCGCCAGCCAATGTTCGGTCGGCAGCACCAGCGCGTCGCCGTCGGCAACGAAGACCTTCGCGACGCGGTCGCCAACCTGGCGCGCCGCGGCGGCGACGTCTGCCAGCGTCTCGGCTAGGTCGCGGACGCGGAACTGCTTGTCGCGGTACATGTCGCAATACGTGCAGCCATTCCAGGAACAGCCGATGGTCGCTTGCAGGATCAGCGCGTCGGCTTCGCTGGGCGGGCGGAAGATGCGGCCTTCGTAGCGCACGGGGCTGTCGGTCATCGCGGCGCGGTTCCTGTGACCCGCGGCGGCAGGGCCAGCGGCGGCGGGAGCATAACCAGAATGCGGCGCGGGGGCCATTTCGTCCCCTGCGAACGATGACGCTGACCGCGTGACCGCCGCAGAGCTGGCGTGGCTGGAGCGGTTGGTGGCAGACGGCTCCGGCATTGTCATCACCTGCGCGACGGTGATCTCCGCGGAATCCAGCGCGTTCCACAACCAGACGAGCTTGGCGACCACCGCTTCTCGCCCGCCCCGGCCGAAGACTGGGCATTTGGCCTCGGATTTCGGCGGGCGGGCGACGCGCAGTCGCGCGACAGGCGCGGTCCAACCGCAGCGAAGGTCAATCGCCGGCACTTGTCCCACCGGTTCGTCGCGTCTAGAATTCGCGCCATGAAACACTTGCAACTCCTCGCGATTCTTTTGTTGGCCGCCTGCAGCAAGAGCACGCCAGCGCCTGATTATCCCGACCTCGTCACGTCGCTTGTGCGCCCGGTGGACGTCTGGCGCGACGACCGCGGTGTGCCGCACATCCGCGCGACCGGCATCGGCGATTTGCTGTTCGCGCAAGGCTACGAAATGGCGCGCGATCGCCTGTGGCACATGGACTGGATGCGCCGCTACGTCTACGGCGAGCGCGCGGAGGCGTATGGCGCCGGTCCGGACGGCAAGTGGCACGACGACGACGTGGTCAAGCGCGCACTCGGCTTCAAGCGGCTGGGTGCGCAGCAGGCGACGTGGTTTCAGGCGAACGAGCCGGCGACGTACAGCCGAATCGAGAGCTTTTGCAACGGTGTGAACGCCTACATCGCCGACGCGCAGGCGGGGCGCAACGGCGCGACGCGCGCGGCGGACCTGGACACAATCGACCCGGCGTACTGGCCGGCGCCGTGGCTGCCCGCGGACGTGTTCGCGACGGCGAAAGCGCTGGTGTTTTCGCAGAACTTCCAGGGGGACGTCGAGCTTGTGCTGTACGGCTCCAACCTGCTGCTCGGGCCCGAGAAGTTTGCGGATTTATTCCGCTTCCAGCCGATGCTGCCGACCTACATTTTGGAGACCGGCGCGCAGCCGGAGCCGTGGCCGCACCTGACCGGCGCGCTGACGCTGGCGCACGATACCGCACCGGTGCGGCCGATTTTGCAGCCAGAACAGCGGGTTGCGCTCGCCGGCGCGGTGGCGCAGATGGCGGGGCTGCTGGCGCAGGCCATGGGCAAGCCCGGTCCGGGCGTCATGGGCGGCAGCAATTCCTGGGTGATTTCCAACCAACGCACCGGCGGCAACGGCGCAATCCTGTGCAATGATCCGCACATGGCGCTTGAATTCCCGTCGCGGCTCTACGCCATGCACCTGACCGACACGACGATTGACGACACCGGCGCGTATGGCCACCAGGCGGTCGGCATGCCGTGGCTGACGTTTGGCGCGACAGCGCGCGTCGCCTGGGGCATCACCAACAGCTTCACCGACACGACCGACCTCTATGACGAAGTGCTGTGTGACGACGGCAAGTCCGTGAAATTTCAAGGCCAGTGCGTGGCGATCGCGCAGTACGCCGAGGTCATCAAGGTGCGCCCCGCCGGCGGCAAGCTGGCCGATGCGGTGGCGGAGACGCACAACGTCCGCTGGGTGCCGCACCACGGTCCGGTGCTGAACGACATCCTGCCGGCGAGCGTCGGCAGCGTGCTGGACGGTCTGGGCAAGGTGTTTTCGGCGAAGTGGCCGGGTTTTGCGATCGAGACCGGCGAGGCGATTGCGCTGGACCAGCTGCTGCGCGCCGACACGGTGGACGACGCGCTGGCGGCGCTGCAGCACGCGGACGGCGGCGTGGTCAACTGGTCGCTGGCGGATCACACGGGACGCATCGCCTACATCGCCGCGGGGCACTTTCCGGCGCGCGCGCACCCGCCGGCGCAGAGCCCGCCATGGCTGCCGCTGGATGGCACCGGTCCGGAGGAGTGGACCGGCTGGCTGCAGGGCACCGACGTGCCGCAGCTGACCGACCCGGCGAAAGGCTACATCGTGACGGCGAACAACCAGCAGGGACCGCAGGACAACGACAACAACCCGGCGAACGACACGCCGTACTGGGGGCATTTTTACGACCTCGGCACGCGGGCTTGGCGCATTTCCGAGCTGATTACCGCGCTGCCGCAGGCGGTAACGCTGGGTGACGCCGCGGCGCTGCAGGGCGACACGCACTCGGTGCTGGCCGACGGGCTGCTGCCGCTGCTGCTGAAGCAGGAAGCGCGGGTGTGCGGCGCGGGACCGACGCCGTCGTGCGACGCGTTTCACCTGCTGCACGGCTGGAACGGCCAGCAGGACGTCGACAGCGCGGCGGGCGCGGTGTGGACGGTCTGGCTGGCGCACTTGACGACCGACACGATTGGCGACGACATGCCGGGGCTGCTGCTGCCGCTGCTGTCGAGCTTTCTTGTCAACCTCGGCGCGCGCGACATGGCGGCGTGGCTGGCGCCGGGTTTCACGGGCAAGGCGTGGTGGGACGACGCGACGACCGCGAATGTGGTGGAGACGGCCGATGACATCGCGGTTCGCGCGTTGGCGGAAGCCGTGACGGAGCTGACGGCGTTTGAGGCGGGCAAGCCGATGGCGCAGTGGCAGCTGGGCGACGTGCACACGACCAAGCTGGCGCACTTGACCGACGACAGCTGGAGCGTCGGGCCGCTGCCGCACGCCGGTGGCTGCCGGACGGTGAACGCGGGGGACTACGCGGTTGTCGACAGCAAAGGCAAGGACCCGCCGCTGCCGTTCAACCAGACCGAAGGCCCGGTGTTTCGGTTCTGCGTGGCGCTGACGGCCGGCGCGCCTGTCGGCCTGCACGCGCTGGCGGGCGGCGAGCAGGCGCAGCACGACGCGCCGCACGCACACGACCAGCTCAACGACTGGCTGGCGATGACGCTGCGGCCGATTGCCTGGACGAGCGCCGACGTCGCCGCGCTGCCGCAGCACATCACGCTGCCGGCGGGGCTGGGCGCGCAGCCGTGACGGTCGGGCGGCGGCAGTTGGCGCTGCAGCGGCTGCCGCACACGGACGTCTGGGCATCTGAAAATCCCGCCAATTTCGATGATTCCGGGACTCGACAGGTCGCTTGCCGCAGGTCATGCTCGGCACCGGGCGCGGCGCCGTAGGGTCCGGTAACGCCACGGCGACCCGAGAGGTTGCCAGCAAGACCAGCGGGCAGACGGGCGCGAGACGCGTATCGGCAGGGAACACATGAATTCGAAGTTGCGGCCGACCACGACCCCGCCCGAGTCGCCGCCAGTTCTGGCGCAACGCCGCCCCTATCGGGTCATGGAGCATGTCTCGAACCTCTTGTTCGTCCTGATGCACCTGGCGCTGCTGCTTGTGTTCGTCGTGCCGGTGTCGGGCAAGGTGCTGGCGCTGGCGCTCGGCGGCTATGCGCTCCGGATGTGGGCGGTCACCGCTGGCTATCACCGCTATTTCGCCCACCGTTCGTACAAGACAAGCCGCGCGTTTCAGCTCGTGCTCGCGATGCTGGGCGCCATGTCCATGCAAAATGGCCCGCTGTGGTGGGCGAGCACCCACCGCCGCCACCACAAGTACTCGGACACCCCGCGCGATCCGCACTCGCCGGTGCCGCGCGGCTTTTGGTACGCGCATCTGGGCTGGAATTTCGACCGCTGGCGGCCGGCACCCGACGAACGCTCCAACGTCCGCGACCTGAGCCGCTTTCCGGAGCTCGTTTACGTCGATAGCCACGAGTGGATCTTCATCGTCACTTACGCGTTCATCTGCCTGGCGATCGGCGGCGCGGCCGGCGTCGTCTGGGGGTTCGTCGTGAGCACGCTCGCGGTGTTTCACGCGACGATGTGCATCAACTCGCTGGCGCACGTCTGGGGCTCGCGGCGCTATGCGACGGGCGACGAGTCGCGCAACAACGGCTTGCTGGCGATCCTGACGTTCGGTGAAGGCTGGCACAACAACCACCATCACGCGATGCACACCGCCCGCCAGGGCTTCTACTGGTGGGAAGTCGACTTCACGTACTACACGCTGCGCGTGCTCGCGGCGCTCGGCATCATCTGGGGCCTGCGCGAGCCGTCGGCAGCGGTGCTTGCCGGCCAGCGGGTCGCCAGCGATGGCAGCGAAATGCCCTCTTGAAGCACTGCGGCCGCGGCGCACGCTGTCCCCGCGCCGGCAGGCCGATGGAGGCCGGGAATTCGCACTGCGCTGGGTAGCTGGAAGTCCGGCACGGGCGGCGGGCCGTCTCGAGCTGGCAATTGGCGTAGCCGGCGCCTACGGAATCATCATCGGCAGTTCGCTGCGATCTGCGCCCCGGGCCTGTCGGCTTGGTGCGCGATGCGAGCCTTTGGCAACGTGCGCCCATGCGTGCGGCTTTGCAGGGTGGTGGGGACAAGTTCGTGCGGCAGCGCCAGCTGGCCAAGTTGTTGAAGATATGGAGTGATCGCGCGAAGACCTGCGGCGCTTGACGCCCGCGCGTTTGTCGATCAGTGCGCTGGCCTGAACGTGCGATTGACCGCCCGTTGTGCCGCAGGTAGATTCGCCGCCGTGTGCGGTGCATCGCGGTTGGTTGCGGTTGAAAGTCCATGGAAACGTCGGGATTTTGCGTCCCGGGCGGCGCCGTAGGCCCGTCGGCATGCCGCGATCGCCGGGGCGCACGAGCTGAACGGGCGCTGGGCCCAGCGGTCGGCTATCTTGGCGCCCTTCCTGGGCAAGGCTACGAGAGGTTGCATGCGGTTCTTTGCCCGAGAAATGGGTCTGTCGGCGCGCGCTGCAGACGGCGGGAGTCAGCTTGCGGCGGTGGCCTTGGCGCTCCTGACCGTCGCAGCCTGCTCCCGGGGAATCGACGCTGGCGCCGGCACGGGTTCAGGCGCCGATGTCCAGGCCGTCGACAACGATGCAGCGGCGACTGATACCGCCAACGGTGGCACCGACGCGGCGGCCCCGGATACCCAGGCTGCCGTCGACACAGACACGGCGGGCGGCACCGACGCGGTTGCCAGCGACGACGCCGTGACCAAGGATGTGGCCACCACGGACGCGACTTCACCCGACGCAGCGGATGTCCCAGTCACGACGGGCTGCAGCAGCGACGGGGACTGCACGGTGAGCGGTGAGGTCTGCATCGCTGGCAAGTGTCAGGCGCCGGTGTGCGCGGCCAACGCCCTCGTGTGCGACGCCAGCACACCCGGCAGCGTCCTCAAGTGTGACGCCGACGGCAAGGGCTCAACCGTCGGCGGCAGCTGCCAGGCTGGCACCGTATGCGGCCCCTTTGGCGGCCCGCACCCATGCGACGGTCTCTGCGGGCAGATGGCGTCGAGCGGCTGCTTTTGCGACGCCGCGTGCGTG
The DNA here is from genome assembly GCA_903869075.1 of uncultured Myxococcales bacterium. Taxonomy (GTDB): domain Bacteria; phylum Myxococcota_A; class UBA9042; order UBA9042; family UBA9042; genus CAIYBN01. Next base: position 13,062 of record CAIPXZ010000534.1, read on the forward strand.
AACAACGGCGACTGCTGCGGTGTCGTCGCGAGCGCGCCCGACTTCAATGCGCCGCTCTACGACTGCGCCGGTTCGACGTGCGGCCAGTGCAACAACGGCGTCACCACCACGGTCGCCTGCTACAGCAAGATCTGCACGGCGAATCAGCTGACCTGCGACGGCAACAAAGTGGTGGTCTGCAACGCCACCGGCACGGACTACGTGGGCAGCCCGCTGGACTGCGGCACAAAGATCTGCGTGGCCGGCGCCTGCAACACGTGCATGCCGTCCGCGGTCACGTGCGACGGCCAGACCTTGAAGACCTGCGCGGCGGACGGCCAGTCCATCGCGGCGGCGACGGCGTGCGGCGCGACCGAATTCTGCAGCGATACCGGCGACGGCAAAGCCTCCTGCAAGGCGCAAGTGTGCACGCCGAATCAGAAGTCGTGCGCAGCCAACCAGGCGCAGACGTGCAACAGCGTTGGTTCTGGCTACAGCGCGGGCCCGGCGGAATGCACGGGCGGCAAGTGCGTCAGCGGCGGCTGCAAGGCGTTCGTGTGCACGCCGTCGGCCGTCATCTGCAGTGGCCAAAGCATCCAGACCTGTGCCGACGACGGCCTCGCTGTGGCCGCCTCGCTACCTTGCGCCGCGACGGAATACTGCGCCGCGACGGGCGGCGTCGCGGCGTGCAAGGCGCAGATCTGCACCCCCAACGCCACGACGTGCGACGGCAACCAGGTCCAGACGTGCGACAGCGTCGGTTCGGCGTACAGCGCCGGTCCCACGGAATGCACGGGCGGCAAATGCGTTGCGGGCGCATGCAAGCCGTTCGTGTGCCAGGCCGCGGCCATCACCTGCGCGGGCCAGAAGCTCCAGGTCTGCGCCGCCGACGGCCTCTCCGTTCTCGTCAGCTTGCCCTGCGCCGCCACCGAGTACTGCAACGACAGCGGCGACGGCCTCGCCAGCTGCCTGCCGCAGGTCTGCACGCCCACGGCCGCGTACTGCGACGGCACCAAGGCGTCGGTCTGCGACGCGTTCGGCTCCGCGGCGATGCCCAACGCCGTCGATTGCACAGCCACCGGCCTCGACTGCATCGCCGGCCAGTGCCAGAAATGCGGCAACGCGGTCGTCGAAGGCAGCGAGACGTGTGACGACGGCAACACCCAGGACGGCGACGGCTGCAGCAGCACCTGCGCGTTGTCGACGGCGGGCCTCGCCGTGGGCGTCACCTTTGGCCCCGGCGCGGTGGGCACGGTCGCCCCGAACGCGGCGCTCAAGCTGTCGACGCTCACGATCGCCGCGTGGATTCGCCCAACAGCGCTGCCGACCGGCGGCGCGAGCGCCGGTCTCGTGGTCAAGGGCAGCAAGTCCAGCGGCGAGTTCGCGTTCTGCGTGGGCTCAGGCGGCTCGCTGGTCCTCTCCAAGTACGGCACGGCCGACTTGGCGACCAGCGCGACCGGCCTGATCGTCGCCGATGTCTGGCAGCACGTCGCCGTCACCCACAACGCCACGCAGTCGCAGCTGTTCCTCAACGGCAAGCTCGTCGCGACCGGCACGAGCGGCTTCAACCTCGCGGACACGTCGCTGACCATCGGCTCCGGACCGGACGGCACCGACCCGTTCGCCGGCACCCTCGCGGACGTCGCGATCTACAGCAGCGTCCTCGCTGACACGGCGATCGCCTCGCTCGCCGCCGGCAAACCGCTCGGCTCGGTGGGCGCGTCCGTGGGCTGCTGGCCGATGAGCGAGGGTTCAGGCGCCACCGTCTTCGACGCGTCGGGCTATGGGCTCAGCGTCAGCCTCAGCGGCGCGACGTGGTCGACGGACTTCAGCGGCGCGGTCCCCGGCTCGCCCACCTACCAGCTGTGCACGCCCACCGCGCCGACCTGCTTTGGCACCTTCGCCGGCGTGTGCAACGACAGCGGCACGGGCCTCGCCAGCGCGACGAACTGTGGCTCCATCGCCACGAACTGCAACACCGGCACGTGCCAACCGAGCTATCCCAGTTGCAAGGCCGCGCTCGTCGCCAACCCGCTTGCCACGGACGGCACGTTCGCCATCGACCCGGACGGCGCTGGCCCGATCGGCGCTTCCAACCTCTACTGCGACATGACCAATGGCGGCTGGACGCTGGTGTCGCGCGGCGGCGCATGCGGATCCATGACCAAGTCAACGACCGTCGATGGTTCGACGCCGTGCGTCTACGTCGACCCGGGCTTGATGCTGTGGCTGGCGTCGCTCAGCGCCCAGGTCAAGCTCACGTCCGGCCCCAGCTTTGGCAACTGGACCGGCACGGCAAACGGCACCAACTCCAAAGCCATCGAGGCGCTGCAGGCTGGCGGATCGTGGCACAACGGCGCGACGTTTGATGGCGGCTGGGATTGGACCGTGACGTGCGCGACCTCGTACGCGACCGGCTGGCCGAACATGTACCACGCCTGCGGGACCCCGGGCGGCGTGCACTGGGTGGACGCGATTTCAACCCAAGGCGTGTTCCAAGTGCGGCATTGGAACGCGCCGGAGTCTTCCGGAACGTGGGTGAAGTGACCCCCGCGTCCCGCTTCCGGCCGGACGCGACGGCAACCGCCACAGCACCTCGGGATTCGTCAGTTGCAGTAGGCCACGCACTTGCCGCTGGCGGCGTCGCACTTGCCGGTGACGCACGCTTGCGATTCCGTGCACGCACTACCCAGCGCAACTTTGGCGTGGCAGACCTTGTCCTGGCCGCAGTTGACGCCACTCGCGCACGGTCGCGTCGCGCAGGAAGCGCCGTCGCCGCCGAACGCGACGCACAGGCCGTTGTCGCACGTCGCTTCGCCGATGCACGGGTTGGGGCAGCCGACGCCGATGCCGCTGCTGGACGAGCACATGGTGCACGCCTCGCCGACTTGCGCGAGCGGTTGGCAGGTCGTCTTGGTGTCGGCGCCTGTGCACACGAGGTCCTTGAAGCGGCAGCCGTTCGAGGTGCAAGCCTCACCGGCGCTGCCCAGGGGCGCGCACGTCGCGACTCCCGCGGCGGTCAGGAGGCACTGCAAGCCGTCGGCGCACGCGGAGCTGAACGGGACTGTGTTCCAGCAGGAACCGCCGACCTGGCTGCGGGGTTTGCAGACGCCCGAACCGTCGTTGTTGATGAAGCACCAGCCGTCTGGCGCGCAGTCGCCGTGTGCGACGCCGTTGAAGTTGCCACACGGCTCGCCGATCTGGACGATGGTCGGCAGCGGTGCGCAGACATTGTTCGACCAGCACTTGAGGCCGCTGGCGCACGAATTGCCGCTGCAGGTGTCGCCGGATTTGCCGCTGCCGGCGGCGACGCACTTGCCCATGACGCAGGCGAGCGTGGCGTCGCAGTCGGTGGCGAACACGCAATCGCCGCCGAGGGGCTTGAGCCCTTGGCACACGCAGTTGCGGCAACGGCCGCCGGCGCAGTCGACGTCTTGGGCACAAGTGGCGCCGTCCGCGCTGGCGCCCGTGAAGACGACGTCGCATTCGGTTGGCGCCAGGCTCAAGAACGGCGACTGCGGCGTGCATTGCACCGCCGAGAAGCAGCGTTGGGCCGCCGCGACATCATACGATGACTTGCCTGCGGCCACCTCTTGGATCGCGGACGACCATTTTTGGACGATGCCGGAGTTGACAAGCACGCACCGCGCTTCGCTCGAGTACTGCGGCGCCGCACATCCCGCATCAACGTGGCAAACGGCCTTGACGTAGGCCAGCGGGTAATCGGCCGCGGCGGCCGGCGCGACCGGGGCGCTGTCCGCAGAGGAAGCCGGGCTCGCGCAAGCGGACAGAGCCAACAGGGCGGCGAGGGCGCAAAGGGCTGCAGAAGACATGGGCATGGAGCGTCCTTCTCGGGCAAACGTCCGTTGCCACTCGGGATGAAGCGGTGGCGCGTCGGACAAAAAGTGTGCCAGCGAATCTGGCAGAGCGGCACGTGAATTTTCACGCCGCGGCTAGGTTGCCATGGGCGCAAAAAAGGATGCACGGACGCACAGAAATCGACGCGCTGCCGTCTCCGTACCTTGCGCAGTCCGGATCGACCGTCAAGCGCCCGTCGCAGGTGCCGTCCCGGTCTTTGTTCTGCGGTGCTGGCGCAGAGCGCGTGCGCCTTCGGTGGCACGCCGCTGATGAAAACGGCTTGATCGCGAAATTTGGTTGGCGTGTTCACTTCCTGATGCGCATCGCGGCGATCATCCTACGATCGCACCGCCCGGCCGCCACCTGCGACGGCGCCTTCGCCCCGATTCAAGAATTTGGCGCGCGCGATGCGTGCAGAAGGTTCGGCCTCCCGTCGGCGCAGTGCGTCTCGCCATACCCAAGCGCCCGGTCAAACGCCGTTGCAAGTTCGCCC
>CAIPXZ010000535.1 GCA_903869075.1 uncultured Myxococcales bacterium
CCAAAGCCGGCTACGACAACCAGTACGCGACCGGCATCTACCGCTACCGCGTGCTGAGCCACAAGCTCGTGTTTTTGCTGGACGATACGTTCCAGCTGATCCAGCCGTCCGGCCCGCCGGACAAGGATCATCGCGCCAGCAATTCCTTCCTGCGCGGCCTGTTTACGCTGAACGTGACCGCCGCGCTGTTCTTCGTCTTCCTGCTGGCGGAGAGCTGGCTGCCCGCTGCGGGTGCGCCGCCTTCCCGGCGACGGCGGCGCGCGTTCATCGCGCTGGCGGCGGTGACGATTGCCAGCAACGCGGACGTCGGCGCGTACGACCTCATCGCCTACGATTTGCTGCTGCTGGGCTTCGGTCTGTCGGCGCTGCAGGTGCAAAAACCGACGCTGCACATGGGCTTGACGCTGGCGCTGACGGTGGCGATTGGCACGCTGAACCGCGAGACGGCGGCGCTGAACCTGTCCTACCACCTGGCGCTCGTCTGGATGACGCGCAAGGGCCGCCCGCGGCTGGCGGACGTGGCGACGCTCGGTGCGGCGACGCTGGCGTTTCTGCTGACGTACGCGAGCCTGCGGTTTCGCCTCGGCACCGAGCACGCTGTCTTCCAGGACAACATGCTGGTGCGCAACCTCACGTCGCCGGTGGAGCTCGCCGGGCTGTTTGTCTGGCTGGCGGGGACCTGGGCGATGCTGCGCTACGCTTCCGGACCGCTCGGCCGCAAGGCGTGCGTGGCGTTCTACGTCGCAGCCTCGCCGTACATCGCGATGTGCCTGTTCACCGGCGCGCTGCATGAAATCCGCCTGTTCGTGCCTGTCGCGCTCGGCGGCGCGGCGCTGGCGCTGCTGGCGTTCGCGCACGAGGACCAGACAACCGCGCCGACCGGCGTTGCAGCTTTGCAGCCGGGTCGCGCGCCGCAGCCGGGCTAGCACAGGAACAACGTGAAGCGGCTCCTGCACGCGCTCCCGCGCCTCCGCGACAGGCTGCTGCCAGCCGATTGGCGCGGACTGCGTTGGTTGCTGGCGGCGCACCTTGTGCTGCAATTATCCGGAATTGCCTGGGATTTGCCTGCTTCCTTTGAGTGGGAAGGCGACGCCGTCGCGCCGCGTGACTTCTTCGCCGGCATCGCGCTGAACTTGCCGCCGGGCCCGGGGCACACTTACCCGCTGCTGCACAACCTGATCCTGGGTCTTGTCAACCTGCCGACTTTGTTGGTGTCTGTCGCCTGCGCGCCGTCGTGGCAGCCCGGCGCGGTGATGCGCCACGTGCTGGGCTACGGCACGATGACGGTTGTCTACCTGACCTGCAAGCTCGTGTCTGTGCTGATGAATCTCGTCGCGCTGGCGGCGCTGGCGCGCGTGGTCGGGCGGCTGTGGCAGCGGGACGCTGGGCTGTGGGCGGCGGCGTGGGCGGCGGTGAACCTGTCGGTGGCGTACTACGGCCGGGCGACCAACCTGGACGGCCCGTACCTGATGTGGATGGCGCTCGCCGCCGACCGCCTGCTGGACGTCATCGAGACCGGAACTGTCCGCGATTACCGGATGTTCGCGCTGCTCGTCGCGGCGTCGGTCGCGACCAAGGACCAGGCCTACGCGGCGTGGGTGCTGCCGGGGCCGGTGCTGCTCGTGCTCTGGCCGGCGCTGCGGCCGGCGGCGCTGGCGGCGGGCGCTCAGCATTGGCGGCGGCTTGCGGCGGCGATTGGCGGCGGCGCACTCGGCCTTGGCGTGCTGGGCGGCGGTCTGCTCAATCCGCCCGGGCTGTGGAACCGCGTGCACGGCCTGATGGGCCATGCGAGTCAGGACTGGCGGACGTATGAGGCGAGCCTCGCCGGCGTGCTGCGCAACGTCCACGACCTGCTCTGGTCGTTGCCCGCCGACTGGTGGCCGCTGCCGGTGCTGGCGCTGCTGGTGCTCGGTCTCGGCGTGGCGGCGCGGACGGCGACGGTGCCGCGCGCCCTGCCCTTGCTGCTCGGCCTGAGCTTTCTGGCGTGTTTTACCCTGGTTGTGGCGCGTGTGGGCCAGCGGTTCGCGCTGCCGACGGGCTTCTGGATGGCGGCGTATCTGGGCGTCGGCAGCGCGTGGCTGACGCAAAAGTTCGCGAAAAATGCGCAGTTCGCGCTGGCCCTGCTGTGGCTGCTGGCGCTGGGTCACACGCTGACGGTGCAGGTGGCGCAGTGGACCGATTCGCGCCGGCCGGTGGAGGCGTGGCTGGCGCAGCTGCCGCCGGGGACGCGGATTCGCATCGCCGGCGGCGTCTCGCAGCCGCGGTTTGGTCGCGACCGCCTGGCGCACCTGCGCGTGTCGCGGCTGGGCGTGGAGGCGGTCGACCACCGCAATCCGCTGCTGGGCGTCGAGGAGATTCAGGGCGATTGGCACCGGCTGCTGGGCGACAAACCGGATGCCGTCGTGGTGCCCGCGGGCCTCGTCAACGCCTACCAGCCCGACGTGGCGCGCGAAGGCTCGCGCCTGCCGGCTGTGCTGGAGCGGCAAAAGGCCGAAGACGGCTCTGACGCGTTTTGGGCCATCGCCCGCGGCCAAGCGCCGGGCTACCGCACGTACCTGATTCCCACGCAATGGCCGACGGTTTTGCAGCGGCTCGGCGTGCCGATTCCGCACGTTCACGCCTCCATCGGCGAGGACCAGATGGTGCTGATGCGCACCGAGTCGGCGTTGCCGCCGCTGCACGGCACTTGGCGGCTCGTGGCGCCGCGCGATTGACGCCGCGGGCGAAATCGGCACACTTGCCGCGCACCTTGAACCGCGGTCCCCGCACCGCGAAGGCCTTGACGATGCACCGCAATCCGCCTTTCCGTCTGTCCCGGTGGCAGCCCGCAGTCTGGACCGTCGTGCTCGCGGGCTGCGCCAACCTCGGGACGACGGGCGGTGGCAAGGACGCGGGACCGAGCGATAGCGCCGCGACAAGCTGCGTGTTCGACGTGACCGACCAGCACGATGGCGCCTTCACCGACGTGTTCGCCGACCCGCAATACGCCGTCATCGCCCGCTCACCGCAGCTGGGCGCCACGACGTGCGGGCCGGTTGACCACTGGTGGACGTTCGCCGCGACCGGCGTGCCGCCCGAGCTGAAGTTCGGCCCAGGGCCGCGCCACACCGCCGGACCGCTGCCGGCGGGGCCGTACACTTTCACCACGTACGATAGCCACACCTTTCACCTCGGCAAGACGGTGCTCTGGCCCGGGCCAGGCACGCACGTGCACCTGCTGGCGTATGACCCGTCGAACAAACTGATCTTGGACCCGTTTTTCGAGTACGAAATCGCCCCGCTGCAGTAGCCGCTTGCGCGCCGCCCGCCCGCGCCTACCTTGCCAAAACGCGGCGCGAGCCGACGCGATGAGGTGGAGGATGCACGGGAAACTCGGTTGGATACTGCTCACACTCGCCACGGCGTGGGGCTGCACGGCGGCAACCGGCAGCGGCGCCACGGAAACCGACACCACCGGCGGCGACAGCCAGCTCGCCGACAGCGACGCGGGCAGCGACGCGGGCAGCGACGCGGACACCAGCGGCGACGTCACGACCGTCGGCTGGACGCTCTTCAGCATCAACCAAACCGGCTTTTGCGCGCCGACGGACAACTGCAAGTCCACATGGCTGGTGTCGCCGGACGGCAGCTTCTCCGCCACCAAACAGCGCAAATCCAGCAGCGGCAAGCTGAGCGCGGCCGACTTTGCGACCGTGCAGGCCGCCATCAGCACACCGGCGTTCCTTGAAAAAATGAAGTCCGGCTTTACCTGCAGCCCGCCGCCGACGGACATCGGCATCCACTTTGGCTACGCGCTGTTTGGCGTGTCGTACGACGCGGACGTGACCGGCTGCGCGCTGAGCGGCGGCGCCGACGGGCCGCTTGTGCAAGGCGTGAAGCAGGTGGTGATGGCGTATTGACGGCGGCTGGCGCGCCGAGGCGAGCCTCTTGCGCCGATCCGGCAACTCATCCGCTGCTGGTCAGGGTGCTTGCGCGATCCCAGACTGCCGATGGCGTGGAGGCTTGGAGGCGGGGCGAGTGCGATCACTGGGCTGGACCTTCGGGTCGGTCCTCTGTTGCTGCTTGACGGGGCGCCGGTGTTCTACTGCGCCCAAGACGCGACGCGCGGGGTTGTCGTGGCGACGGAGCCCTTGACGACGCACTGGCCGTGGCCGGTCGGACCGAACGCGGACGACATCCTCCCGGCTCGGACGCCCGCCAGGCACCGACGCGGTCGACACCACGAAGCCACGTCGAGGCGCGGTTCCGACCAAGCCGCCGCGTAGCGCGCCCAGCCGCAAAGTCCCCGCGCCAGGACCGGCGCCTTCAATACCCATCCGGCGACAAGTGCATCAAATCCTTCATGGTATCGCGCCGCTCGCCGCCCCAATGCCAGCCCAGCACGCGGCGAAACGCTGCCACAAGCGCGCCGTCCGGCGTCAGGCTCCGCGCCGCGTCTGTCTCCGGCTGCCAGGTCCCGCCCAGACGGCGACGGCAGCGGCCGAGCTCCGCGCGCGTGTGCGGCGCGTCCGTGTCGCGCCGGCAGTGCGCGTACAGCCCGTTCTGCGCCGAGTTGATGTCCAGCGCCTCGCCAAACGCGTGCCAGCCATACTGCGTCCGCTTGCCGTGCACGACCGGACCGCCGGCGCGGCCGACGCGATAGCCGACGAGCGTCTCCACCCGCGCCCCCGCCGCCGCCGCCGCCTCCAGCGCTGTCTGGATTTGCGGCGCAAAATGCCGGCACACCCGCACCGCCGGCATCCCCGCCACCGCCACGCGCTCCTGGTCTTCCTGACACATCGTGCAGCCGGTCGTCGGCCAATCCGTCGCCCGCTCCGCCGCGGTCACCGCCGCGTACGGCTTGCTGACGTGCCGATGCGCTACCGCCCGCCGCGCCACGACGCTCCACGTCCACGTGTCGTAGGTACACGTCGCCGGCGGCGCACCCAGCGCCAGCGCCACCAGCGTCGCAAGGACTTGAAGCATCGGCGGATTCCTTGGCAAGCGCCGTGGCAGCGGCTGGCCTCCAGTCTGCCGAGCGGGCTGGGCGGCGTCAAGCCGTAGTTCGCGCACAGTTTCAAGCCGTTGGCCGTCCATGCTGGCCGCCGCCGTCAACTCGTCACCTGGCCGTCATCGCCGCCACGCACGCGCCGCGGATGCTGCCACCGCTGGCGCCCAAGCGCCTGACGGAGCTGTCATGAATCGCCTGTTCTGGCTGGCCGCGGCCGGTCTCGTCGCCTGCACTGCGGCAAAAACTCCAGCAGATTCAACGGCTACGGCCGACGCTGCGACTACCGCCGATTCTGCCGCTGCCGACACCGAGGTCGTCGGCGATACGGCAGCTGTCGCGCCGGCATTTCCGGCGTGTGACCCGCATGCCACGACCCAGCGCGTCAGTTTTGTCCACGTCAACGACCTGCACGCGTCGTACACGCCCGGTCTGGACGGCGTCAGCCCGCTGGCGCGCATCGTCGGTTTCCTCAAGGATTCCAAGGCACAAAACCCGTACACGCTGTTCACCGATGGCGGTGACGTCTACGAAAAAGGCGCCGTCGCCGAGCAGCTCTCGCAAGGCGTGTCGACGCGCGAGCTGATCCGCGCGCTGCAGTTCGACGTCCGCGTCATCGGCAACCACGATTACGCCTGGAGCGTGGCGGAAGTGCTCGCCAACTCTCAGGATCCACACGCCAAGGTGCTGAGCACCAACATGCAGTACATCGGCGACGACCCGACGCAGTTCGCCGCCGTGCCGTACGTCGCGCTGCAGGTCGGCTGCCTCAAAGTCGGCTTCTTCGGCTTCACGTCCGGGCCGTGGGACTCGACCGACAGCAGCGTCGGCGGGCCGTTTTATCCAGAGTTTACAGCCAACTACGACTACATCAGCCAGGCCCAGACAATCGCCGCGCAGCACCGTAAGGAGGTCGATTTGCTGATTGCCATCGACCACATCGGCCTGGACCTCGACCACGTGCTGGCGGCGGCGGTGCCGGAGGTGGACGCGGTGCTCAGCGGGCACTCGCACTCGTTCACCGAGGCGCCGTCCGATGACGGCAAGTCGACGCCGGTTGTGCAGTCCGGCGCCTTCTGCGCGCACGTGGTGCGGCTGGACCTGGACGTGGACCTGAAGTCGCGGCAGGTGACGCAAGTTGGCTACACGACCGCCGGGCTGGCGATTGGCAGCACGCTGACGGTGGACGACGCCATCAACCAGCTTGTCAGCACGACGGTGCGCAAGTACGCGCCGGAATGGGACAAACCGCTGGGTACGCTGGCCGGCGCGGCTGGCCAGGCGGACGCGGCGCGGATCGCGGCGCAGGCGGAAGTCGCGGTGCTGGGCACCGACGCGGCGCTGGTGGACGTGCACACGACCTGGGCGATTTGGCTGCCGGGGCCGCTGACGCAGCAGCAGATGCTGGACATGTTCAAGGTGGAGCGCGAACCGGCGGGTTCGCCGGGCTTCAACGCCGCGTATACAGCCAAGATTCTCGGCAGCGAGCTGCAAAAACTGACGGCGCTGGATCCGAACAACTGGGCGTTTGTCGGCCCGGCGACGATCGATCCGGCCAAGACGTACACGCTGGGCCTGCAAAAGCGCACGGCGCTGAACCCGGCGCAGCTGCCCGGCGGCGCGGTGGTGACGGCGCCGGTGGCGCAGCTGGAGATGTGGCAGGTGCTGGACAAGTTCGCGCGCGCGCGGACGCAGGCGTGCCTGTACATGGACGCGGACACGAAGCTGTCGCCGTGCCCGTAGCCGTCAGCTGACAACCGCGCGCCGCACCAGGCTCTCGCGGTCCAAGTGCGCGCCGGCGTTTGGCCGCAGCGCCGCGTCGGCCAGCCGCTGCGTCTCTGGGCTGTCGTCGCGCACCGCATCGACGCGCAGCACCCACACCGTGGCAATGTCGGCATCCGGACCCTGCGCCGCCCGCGCCGCCAGCAGGAACTGCTTGAGCAGCGGCCCGGCGACGACGCACCGCCACGGCCGCGCTGTCAGCTGCCACGCCGCCTCGCCGCGGCTGATGCCGATGGCAATCGGCCGCTCAAACCACAGCGCGTAGACCAAATCCTTGCTCAGTTGGCTGGAGTCCAGCACCTCAGCGAACGCCAGGTCGCCATTGGCCAGCAGCTGCAGCGTCGGCCGCGCGGCGACGTGCGGCGCACCCTCCCGCCCCACCGTCGCGATGACCTTGGCGGTGTCAGGCTGCCGCAGCAGCGCGCGCAGTTCTTCAGGAAAATCAGACATCTGCGCTCCTAGTCGATGCGCTCGAGGTCACTGTCGCCGTGGTTGCCGCAGTGCCGATAATCGTCGTTGACGGCCTTCAAGCCATACGCCCGCTTGATGTCACGCAACCCCTGAATCAACCGCGCATAAAATTCGAGCGGCGGCTGTTTCTGGCCGTGGAATTGCGAGCCGCGCCACGGAATCCACACAAGGCTCAAGTAAACGACGCCGTGCTTGGCGAAGAACTCGCAGGCCTCGAAGTGCGACGCCAGCGCCTCATCCAGCGTCTTGAAGCCGTGCGGCTGCGCCAGCTCGACGCCAGCGACGGCGTTTGTGTAGACATTGCCGGGACCGAAAATGTCGACAGCTTCCAACGCGCTGCGGATCCACCAGTCGCGACCGTTGAACTTGGCCTTGCCGGGGCAGATCCAGTCAAACAATTTGGGATCCCACACTTCAATATCCGGACAATAGGACGTCAGCCCGGTCTCGTCGTGCAGCCGCTGCAGCTGCTGTTTGTCGTACGCGCAGCCGATCAGCTCGCTGGCGAAGCGCCGGGTCTTGAAGTTGCGGCCAATCGCCTGCAGCGCCTCAATTTGCCGGCCGACTTCAAAGTCAAAAGTCCGCTCGCCGCGCGGATCGGCGCCGCTGGTCAGCATGACTTGCGAGAAACGCCCGGGTTCCTTGAGCGCCTCGGCGACGGTTTCGTAGATGTCCTCCGGGTCGACCTCGCGCGGAAACTTGCCGTCCACCAAGGCTTTTGTCGCCGTGACGTCGGTGAAATACGCGCAGTAGCGGCACTGGTTGCCGCCTTCCCAGAAATGGCAAAATCGGTACGGATTGAGGTCCAAGCGCTGCGGCCGGGCGGTGGCAATCGTCTCCATCGGCACGCCGCGGCTCGTGCGCTTGCCGTAATAATCGGGCCGCGGCGTGAAATCGACTTCATCGATGAATTCCGCGGCGTCATACAAGACAAACCGCCCGTCGTGAAAATCGACAGTGTACGGATCCGCCGTCTGCGCGCCTGCCAGCACGAGCACCGACGTGCCGTCGCGCAGCAGCAGCGGCCCTGGCGCGTTCTTGCGCACCGCCTCGCCCTGGCCGTAAATCACGTAGCTGCGGCCGTAGTCGTACAGCGGGTCCTGCACCGCGTCCAGCGCCGCCGGCGTCAGCTGCAACCCGCGGCGCTGCAGGTCCATCTTCAGCAGGATGAGAAACGGCACCTGCGGGTGCAGCGCCGCGACCTCGCGCGGGCCTGGGTCATGCGGCCGCGGCATGGGCGCTCCCGTGTGCGGCGATGCGCAGGAAGAAGTGCGTGTCGCTGGCGGCGTATTCGGCGAATCCCAGCCGTCGGTACAGCGCCGCCGCCGGATTGACCCGCAGGCACTGCAGCCGCACGTCCTGGCCTGCCGCCTGCGCCCGGGCGATCACGCGCGCCAGCACCGCCGAGCCCAGGCCGTGGCCCTGGAACTGCGGCAGCACATGCACCTGATCGACGTACACCTCCGTCGCCGAGACCAGCAGGCTGATGCGACCGACGTCGACGCCGCCACGCTGGATGATGTGCGTCACGTCGCGGTCAAAGCCGTTGGCGGCGAAGTAGCGGGCGACGGCGGCGGCGTCCGGCCAGGTTTGGCGCACCAGCGGCTCCATCGTCTGCCGGGTCAGCGCGGTGACAAACGCGGCGTCGCGGTCGGTCGCCGGTCGCAGCGTCACGAGGTGCGGCGGCAAGCCAGAATCAGGGGACATCACGGCCTCCGGGCGCCGCGAGTGGGTAAAGCGACGCGGCACTCCACGAAGTGCAAGCGCCGTGCCAGCGCGCGCGCGGCTGCGCCAAGTGGCTGCGGCGGTTGCGGGAGTCGCCGCGGGCAACGCCGCGCGAGGTGCGGCGCGGCGGGCCATTCCAGTACCCGCGCTGGCGGCCCGTGCTGGGGGGCCGGCATGTGCCGCAGCCTTCTTGGCACCGTCGCGGCGATTTGCCACGCTGTCAGCTTACCGCCACACGCGCGCCGCGAACCGGAGTCCAGATGTCCGCGCCGTCGCCGGCTCTCTTGACGCTCCGTTCGCGCTGTTTGCTGTTGGCGGTGTTCCTGACGGCGGCCCCGGCGCTGGCGCAGGAACCGCTGCCGCTGGCGGCGACGGCGGCCATCGGCCTGGCGTGGATGATCGCGGCGGCCAGCAGCGACTGCAACGGCTACACCATGAATCCGGCCGCGGACGCCGCGGGACGGCGGGTTCCTCGCCGCAGTGCGCGGGCGGTTTTGAACGGTTGCGCCCACCCGCCGACTATGCCACGCTTTTCCACCCGAGGGTGTGCCGATGCTGCGTCCGTTCCTGTCCGCGATTGCCACGGTCTGCATCTGCACGCTGACTGGCTGCTACGCGCTGCCAGCCAAGTCGGAATTCGCCTACGCCACGCCTCAGGACAAGGCCGACGCTGCACCGCTCGATGACGCCGTGACCGCGGATGCCGCCACGGACGCAGCGTCCGCCGAGACCGCGGACACCGCCATCGCGCCGGATGTGGCCGACGCCGACGGCGCCGCGACGGACGTCGCCCAACCGCTCGATGTCGCGGACACCGCCGATGCTGCCGATGCCGCGGACGTCGCCGATGCTGCCGATGCCGCGGACGTCGCCGATGCCGTGGATGCGGCGGACGTCGCCGATGCTGCGGATGTCGCGGATGCTGCCGACGCGGTGGATGTCGCCGACACCGCGGACGCTGGCGATGCGACAGCCGACGGCGGCCCACCCGTCGCCATGCGTGCGCGCTTTGTCGCCGTCGCGTGGCCGCGCGCGCCCGGGGCGTCGTGGGGCGTCGGCGGCGCTTCGATCGTCGCCGGCAAGGCCAGCGGCGCGAACAACACGCTCATCAGCGGCTGGCTCGGCTGGCTCTGGCAGTTCGTCAAATGAGGTTCCTGATGCGCCACTTGCGCCTGCTCGTCCCGTTCCTGTTGCTGTGGCCCGCGTTGGCGTTCGCGCTAGTGCCGGGCACGATGCTCCTCGAAGGCCAGCTGCTCGGCACCAATGGCCATAGCGTGCCCGACGGCAAGTACGGCGTGACCTTTCGCCTCTACGACGCGGCCAGCTCCGGCAACGTGCTGTGGCAGGAAGGTCCCGTGGATGTAGCCGTCGCGTCTGGGCTTTTTGGTCAAGTGCTGGGCGCGCAGACCGCGCTGACCGCCGCCGCGCTGGCGCCGGGCGCGACGTGGCTGTCCCTGCAGCTGGGCACCGACGCGGAGCTGCCGCGGCAGGCGCTGGCGGCGGTGCCGTACGCGTTGCGGGCGCAGGTCGCGGAGTCGCTGGCGTGCACGGGCTGCGTGACGGCGGCGATGCTGGATGCCGGCGTGCTCAAGCCCTACGCGACGACGCAGTCGCTGGACCAATACGTGCTGCAGACGGCGCTGGCGAGCTATGTCACAGGCGCTAACCTCGCGACGGAGCTGGCGAATTACGTCCAAACGGCGCAGCTGAGCAAGGTGGCGCTGAGCGGCCAGTACGCGGACTTGCTCGGCCTGCCGGCGGGTCCGGGCAACTTGCCGGCGGACGCCATCAGCGCCGTCTCCAACGGCCTGTTGAGCAACGTCTTCGCCAATTCTTTCAGCCACCAAGCGCTGGACCTCGGCATCAAGGACTGCTACGGCCTCGGCGTCGGCGACGTCATCACCGTGCCAGACGTCGGCCTCGCGCAGGAAATCACCGTCAGCATCGACATCGGCAACTCCGACATTTCCGGCATCACCGTCGCGCTCACCGACCCCGCCGGGCAGAGCTACACGCTGTACAACAAGACGCAAACCGGCACGACGCTCACCGCGACGTACCTCGCCAGCCAGTCCGCATTCAAGGGCTGGCTCGGCAAAAACCCCAAGGGCGACTGGCAGTTGAAGGTCATCGACTCGGTCTGCGGCCCGGGCGGCACCGACGGCGCACTGCACAACTGGAGCATCGCCGTGCGCACGCTGTCCAGCACGCAGGTCCAGGCCACCGGCGACCTCGTCGTCAGCAACCTCGTCGGCGCCAACGGCCTTTTGACGGTGCAAGGCGGCGTGACGTTCGCCGGCGCCGTCTCGTTCCAGGGCACGCCGATCGCCCGGGTCTACACCGCCAGCGCCGACGCGCTCGCCGACGGCGCCTCGCTCGACCTCGTCACCGGCGGCACCGACGCGCTCTCGGCGGCCAGCGCCTGGGTGCAAAACGGCGCGACGTGGGGCTTGATTCCCGGCGACGCCGGCGCCACCTGCAGCTTGTGCGGCGACGGCGGCGAGGGCGACTTCACCATCAGCAGCGACACAACCCTCTTGGGCAATGACCACAAGTTCAGCAGCCTCACGATCAGCGCCGGCGCGACGCTGACGCCCAAGACCACGGATCCGCTCGTTATTCGCGTCAACGGCACCGTGACCATCGACGGCACGTTGACGCTCGACGGCGGCAGCGCCGGAGGCAGCTATTTCGCCGCCGCCGGAACGACAGGACCAGGTGGCGGCGCGGCGGGCGGTGCCGGCGGCAGCAATACGTATGACGGCGGCTTTGGCCAAGGACCCGCCGCCGGTCA
>CAIPXZ010000536.1 GCA_903869075.1 uncultured Myxococcales bacterium
GATGTCGCCGTTGAGGATGAGCTCCAGCGGCTCCGTCGCCTCAGCTTGCAGCCAGTCCAGCAGCCTGGCCATGTCGCCGTCGACGAAATGCTCTTTGCGCTTGAAGGCTTTCCACAGCGGACGGCGCGGATCGGCGACTTCAGCGTCGGCGAGGTGCACATCGCTCAGGATCACCGTTTGCATCGCGTTCCAGCGCGCCGCGTGGCGCAGCGGTCAGGGCATCGCCTGCGCGGCGTGCCACAGCGCCGCGTCGCCGAGGATCTGCTCACCGAGACAGGCAAAAACTTCGCGGTCCCAGCGCTCGCCCGCGCGCTCGCACGTGTAGACCTGGCGGTAGTCGCCGAGCTTGAGCTCGACCGAAGCCGTCACGTGCACGCCTTCACCGGTCGATGTGGTCTTGAAGCTGTCCAGGCGCAGGCGGGCGACGCGGACGTGAATGCCGCTGGTGGGCAGACCGTCGGCGGGCTCCCGCCACGCGTAGATCAGGTCGCCGTTGCTGACGTCGTAGGCAAAAACCTGTTGCGCTACGGGCGAAAACCGCTCGTCGTACAGGCTGACCTTGGCGATGGCGCGGTCCAGCTGCCGTGCCAGTTCGGTGACCCACAGCGCGCCGGCGACCTTGGTCGTGCCGATTGTGTGCTCCAGCTCGACCATCTCCGGGTCCTGGCCCGGGTTTGCATAAAACGCGATGGGAAAGCCGCGCGACGCGTCGACGACCGCGCCGTGCAGCACGGCGGCGTTCAAGCCCAGGTCGTCATTAACCCGCGGCTGCAGGACCGAGGCACAGCCGAAGGTGAGCGAGAGCGCCGCGAAATAGACCAGAAATTTCATGGGGATCAGCCTCGTTGGCGGGGGCGGCCAGGAGATCACGGCGCGATGGTGCAGTAGGTCGGGAACACGCTGGGCAGGGCGGCGCCGACGCCGTACGGGTTGTCCGTCTTGCCAAAAGTGTTGCGGAACAGGAAGTCGACGGCGTACGCGGGACCGTCCGGCGGCACCGTGTGGCCCATGCCGTGGTTGCAGGCGATGACGAAGTTGCCGTCCTTGCGCAAATCCGCAATAAAATCTTGCATGTACTGGTAGAACGTGATGTAGCCGGCGAAGATGTCGTTGTCGCCGCCCCAGCTGCCGAGCACCGGAATTTTCCAGAACGGCGTGATGTAGTCGATCAGACCGACGCCGCCGGAGAACGGCGCGGCGGCGGCGAGGTATTGGGAACGATTGAGGATCAGCCAGGTCGTCCACAGCGCACCGGCCGAGAAGCCAGCGGCGTAGACGTGCTTGGTGTCGATGTTCATCTGCTGTGTGGCGCACGACAGCAGGTCGTCGAACAGCTGGGAGTCGACCCCGCCGGCGGCGTCGAGGAATGCCCAGCCGTTCAGCTGCGCGCAGCAGGACAGGCCTTTGACGCAGCAATCGTCGGGCGTGATGACAACGGCGTTGTTGGCCTTGGCGATGTCGCCGGCGCCGAACGCGGCGCTGAAGTTGCTGCCGGAGTCGCCGAGGCCGTGGAACAGGAAGAGCAGCGACATGTTGGTGCCCGGACCGCCGTCCGGCAACGAGACGTAGACGCGGCGGTTCTGGCCGCCGGAGCTGATGGTCACGGTGCCGCCCGCGGTGAGGTCGGGGCAGGTGCCGGCGTAGGTGGGCGGCACGGCGGGCTGTGGCCCCTGATCGACGTCGGCTGCGGCGACGTCGGCCGCCGAGTCACCCGCTGCGTCGGCAGCCACACTGGAGTCCTGGCCGCCGGTCGCGTCCTGCGTCGCGCCGTTACCGGTGTTGGCGGCCGTCGAGCCGCACGCGGCAAATGCCAGCGGCGCGAACAGGCCCAGGACGACGCGCGAAAGAACCAGATGCCGCATGGCGAACTCCACTCCAAGTCAGGGCCACATCATCGCTGACCGACGCCGATTGCGCAACGAAAACACGGGCACGGCGCCCAAGTTTCGCGGCTAGTGCGGCGGCCCGGACAGGCCGTCCAGCTCATCGTCCAGCTCATCGACCTTGACGGCATGGTGGCTGGGTGCCAGCCAAATCCACAGCAAATACAGGTACTCGCAGGCGATCAGCGCCGGCGCGACCCAGAACGGCAGCGCGCCGAGCGCCATCTGCTGCCAAAACGGCGCGCCGGGCAACGCCGGATGCAGGCCGAGCTTGAGCAGCCACGTTAGCAGCAAAACGCCGAATAGCGGCCAATAGTTGCGTATCAAACGGCCACGCACTGCTTGACGTTTGGTGATCGGAAACCGCGGCCGCAACAGGTCATCTGCCACGCGCTGGCCCCACAGCGCGCTCGGGCTCTGCAGATCGCGGCTGATGATCGGCCCGTAGAAGTTGCGCTCCATCACCCGTACCCGGTGCTGCCAGACCATGAAATATCGGTAGCGCCGCGCCTCGATGTGCAAGAACGTGTGCACAAGCGCCATGCCGACCAGCACGGCGGCGTGCGAGTGCCCCGGCTCGCCGAGGCTGAATGTGACCAGCGCCATGACTGAGAGGATCGACCAGTTTGTCGTCGTATCCAGCCGCAGCCGCCACTGCGTCGCGCGGTAGACCTCGCCGCGGTACAGGTGCACGAGGCCGGCGATGTACTCGGCGCGGGAAAGTGGCGTATCTTCAAAGTTTTTGCCCGGATCGGTCATGCATCCCCTCGCAGCACGCCCAGCAGCTCGGCTGGGTGGTCGATGACGGCGTGCGCGCCGAATTCATGCAGCTCCTGCCGCGACCTGAAGCCCCAGGTTACGCCAACTGCAAACATTCCCGCAGCGTTGGCGGTGCGCATGTCAATCGCTGAGTCACCGATGAACGCACAATCTTTTGGATTCACACTCAAATCCTGCGCAATCGTCAACGCCGCCGCCGGATCCGGCTTGCGCGGCACCTCCGGACGCTGGCCGTACACGGCGCGGAACGGCACGTCGCTGAACAGCCCGGCGACGAGCCGCTGCGTCGCGGCGTGCGGCTTGTTGCTCAGCACCGCCAGCTGGATCGGCAGGTCGCGCAGCGTGTGCAGCAGCGGCGCGATGCCGGCGTACGGCTCGGTGTGGCCAAACAGGTTGTCGGCGTAGAGCCCGCGGTAGGTCGCCAGCACCGCCGGCTGCAGCGTCGGGTGGTTGCCGCTGGCCTTTTGCGTCAGCACCTCCACGCCCTCGCCGACAAATTGCCGATAGCTTTCAATTGGATGCGTCGCCAGACCGTGCGTCGCCAGCGCGCGATTCATGGACGTGCCGATGTCGGCGAGGCTGTCGATGAGCGTGCCGTCGAGATCAAAGATTGCCGCAGAAAAACGCATGGCCAAGCTCCGGGGAAATTCGCGCGCGGGCGCGTCGCGCCACGGTAGGCATTTTGCCGCGGCGCGTAAAGGGGCGGGCGCCGCCGCGGGCCAACGCAGTGCGGCGGGCCAATCGGCAGCGGCGGGCCAAAAAAGCCATTGTTTAGCTGCGTTGACCGGGTTACCCTGCGACCGGTCCATTTCATGACCCTGTCGTTGGAGGCAAAGGATGCGCAAGGCTGCTTGGTTCACGTTTGTCCTGATTTTGTGCGTACTTGCGCCGGCCGTGGATCTGCTGACGGCTGGGACCGCGGAGGCGATTCCGCCGCGCAGCGACGTCGCGATCCTCTACGCCGACGGCAATTTCGGCGGCGCGGCGCAGGCGATGGCACCGGGGCGCTACGACGCGCGCCAGCTGGCGATTGGCGCCGACCGGGTGAGCTCGCTGCGCGTGCCGCCGGGCCTGCAGGTGACGCTTTTTGAGCACCCGGGCTTTCGCGGCCGAACGCGCACGTTCACCGCGGATACGCCGTGGGTTGGCAATGATTTCAATGATATCACATCGTCCGTCGTCGTCGAGCGGGTCGGCCCGCCGCCGCCGCCTCAGGAGGTCCGTCCCGAGCCGGGCCGTGACGGCGAACGCGAGGAACGTCGCGATGAACGCCGCGACGAGCCGGGCTACGGCGACCGCGAGGGCCGGCGTGAAGAACGCCGCGATTTTCGCCCCGAGCCGCCGCCGCCGCAGGGCGAGGTGGCCGTGCTGTACCGCGACGGCAACTTTAGCGGTCCGAGCCAGGCGTTGCCGCCGGGGCGCTATGACGTGGGCCAGCTGCTGATCGGCAACGACCAGGTGAGCTCGCTGCGGGTGCCGCCGGGGTTGAAAGTGACGCTGTACGAGCACGTCGGCTTCGGCGGGCGACTGCGCGAGTTCTCGGCGGATACGCCCTGGGTTGGCAATGATTTCAATGATGTGACGTCGTCGGTCGTGGTGGAGTCGCGCTTTGGCCGCCGCGCCGACTGGGGCGATCGCCCGGTGGCGCCGGCGCTGGCGGCGGTGATCTACGCGGACGGCAATTTCAGCGGCCCGTCGCAGCTCCTGCCGCCTGGCAACTACGACGCCAGCCAGCTGGCGATTGGCGCGGACCGCCTGAGTTCGCTGCGCGTGCCGCCCGGCCTGAAAGTGACGCTGTTCGAGCACGATGGCTTCCGCGGCCGGCGCCGCGAATTCGTCGGCGATACGCCTTGGGTTGGCAATGATTTCAATGATATCACGTCGAGCCTCGTCGTGGAAGTGATCGGCCCCATGTACGTCCCGCCGGCGCCGCCTGCGCCGCCCGCGCCGCCGC
>CAIPXZ010000537.1 GCA_903869075.1 uncultured Myxococcales bacterium
GCGGGCGCCCAGGCGGCGGCGAAGCTGGCGGCGGGAACCGAGGTGCTGCTGCGCCACGCCACGCAGATCGGCGCCGACGACGCGCGCGCTTGGGCGGCGGCCAAGCCGGCGGATGGCCGGCTGACGGCGGTTGTCGATCTGCCGGAAGCGGCCAAGCTGAACGTGGCGGCGTGGCTGGGCGCGCTGCAGCCGGACCTGGTCGAATTGCGCACGCCGGCGTGGTCGGAGGCCGGCATGGCGGCGATCGGCTGGCCAGCGGGCCACGCCGTGTTGCTGCGGGTGCTGCAGGCGCTGGCGACGGCGGAGGTGCCGACCCGGCTGGCGCTGCACGTCTCGGCGCTGACCGTCGCCGAGTTGAGCGCCGAAGCGCTGGACGCATTGGCCGCGGCGACGGGGTTGCCGTCCCTGACGCTGGTGCTGCGGCCGGTGCTGGGTGCGGCGGCGCCGCCGCTGGACAAGCTGGCGCAGGCGGCGGTGGCGCTGTGGCAGTCGGCGCACGCGGTGACGGCGGCGCGGCTGCTGCCGGCATGCGCGCTGCCCGAGGGCGTGGACGGCGAGGCGACTTTCGCCAGCGAACGCACCGCCGCCAAGCAGGACTACACGCCGGCGTGCGCGGGCTGTCCGGCGCGGGAAGGCGGCCGCTGTGACGGCATCCCGGCGGACTTGTTGCAGGCGACAACCGCAGCTGGCGTGACCTGGGCGGGCTGGGAGACGCTGGCGCAGGACCGCGATCCGGTGGTGATCGTCGCGGAACCGAATGAAACGCTGGAGGAAATGGCGGTGCGGCTTGGCCTGCGCCGCGTCTGGCGCAGCGAGCTGTCCTTGGCCGAGGCCGAGGTGCTGGGCGCCCACCCGCCGCCGGGCCTGCTTGTGATTCCCGGCGCGCAGGTGACGCTGAACCCGGAGGCGACGCTGCAGTTTGACGCCGCGGGCGCGACCTCGCAGATCCTCTACCTGGCGCGCGAGCGGGCGGACGCGGAAGCGGCGCGCGCGGCCGATCTGGCGGCGACGAGCACCGACCCGGTGGAGCTGGCGGCGGCGCACCGCGCGCTGGGCCAGCTGCTGGGTTACCCGGAGTGCTGCGTCGCCGCGTTCCTGGCGGCGATGAGCGAGCGGCCGACCGACGCCGGCGTCACCGAGCACGCCTACGCGGTGCTGCGGGCGGCGCGCGCGAGCCAGACGCTGGATCGGCGGCTGAATTTCGGCTCGCCGCTGGATGACGCCTGTCTGGTGCGGCACGTGCCGTGCGCGCTGGACTGCGCGGCGTCGCTGGCGCAGGTCGCGGAGATGGAGGCGGAGCTGGCGCGCATCGCCCCCGGGCGGCTGGCGACCAAGCTGGCGCTGCGCGTCGACGCGGCGCTCGTGTTTGCCGACAGCGCGCACCTGCCGCTGCGCGGGGTGGCGGTGGCCGATGGCAGCTTGCGCGACCCGGTCGTCGTCGCCGAATGGGACGGCAACACGCCGCGCGGCCGAGTTGCGCAGCGGGCGTACGAGGTGATCGCCGACCAGTTGGCACAAGCCGTGGCGCTGGTGCCAAGCGACGGTCTGGCGGGCGGCGGCGGCGTGCTGCTGCGCCGCGCCGATGGCACCGAGACGCCGCTGCTGCTGGGCACGCTGGGGGCGCATCCAGAATTTCCGCGGCTGATTGTCTTTGGTTCCTAGCGCCTACCCGAGCGTCGCCGCCACACGCGCGAAGAACGCCTCCGCCACTGCCGGCACGTCATCAGGCGCCTTGCCGCCCGCCTGGGCAAAATCCGGGCGACCACCGCCGCGGCCGCCCAGCAACGGCGCCAGCGCCGCCACGGTCTGGCCCGCCGGCAGCTGCGCCGTCAAGTCCGCGGTCACCGCCACCAGCAGCAGCGCCTTGCCGTCCGCCAGCGTCGACAGCAGGCAGACGATGCCCGAGCCCAGCTGGTCGCGCGCCTGATCCGCCAGCGTGCGCAGGCCCGCGCCCTCGGCGCCGTCCACCACGCGAAACACCGCGGTATGACTGCCGAATTTCCGCTCCTGGTTCTGCCCGCCGCCGCTGTTGCCGGACAGCGCCTTGTGCTTCCACTTCTCCGCCTCGTCGCGCGCCGCCTTGATCTGGTCGGCCATTTTCTCAATGCGCTCAGGCAGTTGCTCCGTCGTCGTGTTCAGCCGGCGCGACACCTGCGTCAGCGCGTCCAGGCCTTCCTGCACGTACGCCAGCGCCGCCTCGCGGCACACCGCCTCGACGCGGCGCACGCCCGCTGACACCGCGGATTCACTGACGATTTTGACAAAGCCGATGTCGCCGGTCCGCGTCACGTGCGTGCCGCCGCACAGCTCCACCGAGTCGCCCAGTTGCAGCACGCGCACGATGTCGCCGTACTTGTCGCCAAAAAACGCCAGCGCGCCGCGCTTTTGCGCCACGTCCATCGTCGTTTCGGCGGTATCGGCGACGGCGTTGGCAAAAACCCGCGCATTGGCGTGGGCCTCAATCGCGCGGATCTCGTCGTCGGTGAGCGCAGCGTAGTGACTGAAATCAAAGCGCAAACGTCCGGGCTGCACAAGCGAGCCGCGCTGCTTGACGTGATTGCCGAGGATGTCCCGCAGCGCCTTGTGCAGCAGGTGCGTCGCCGAGTGGTGGGCACGCACGCTGGCGCGGTGGTCGGCGTCGACCGTGGCGCGGACAAGGTCGCCATCTTGCAGCTCGCCGGACTCGACGCGCACGAAGTGGAAGTAAAATCCGCTGTGTTTTTGCACATCTTCGACCACGGCGTGGCCGTCCGGCACCGCCGCGTCCGCCGGCCACCACAGGTCGCCGCGATCGCCCACCTGACCGCCGCCCTCGCCGTAAAACGGCGTGTCCGCCAGCACAAGCACCGCCTGCTGGCCCGCGCCAATCGTGTCGTCGGACGCGCCGCCCGCGAACAGCGCGTCGACCGTCGTGTGCAGCGTCGCCAGGTCGTAGCCGCGAAACACCGTCGGCTTGACCGACTCCGGCAGCTCGCGCACCAGGTCCCGCAGCTCCGTCGCGCCTTTTTTCCAGGACGCCTTGCCGCGCGCTTTTTGCGCTTGCATCGCCTCTGAAAAACCTTCCAGATCAACGGCATATCCGTTCTCGGCGGCGATCAGCGCGGTCAAATCGGTCGGGAAACCGTGGGTGTCGTGGAGCAGGAACACGACCGCGCCGGGCAGCACCTTGGCGCCGCCGGTGGCCTGGATGCGCGCCATCTCCGCCTCGATCAGCCGCAGCCCGGACTCCAGCGTCTGGCCAAACCGCTCCTCTTCGGTGCGCGTCACCCGCGCGATGATCGGCCGCGCCGTCGCCAGCTCCGGGAACACGCCGCCCAGCATGTCCGCGACCTGCGCCGTCACTTCGTGGAAAAACAGCTGTGTCATCCCGAGCTTGCGGCCAAAGCGGATGGCGCGGCGCATGATCCGCCGCAGCACGTACCCGCGCCCCTCGCTGTCGGGATAGATGCCCTCGGCGATCAGGAACGCCGTGGCGCGGGCGTGGTCGGCGATGACGCGAAACGCCACGTCGCGCTCGATTTCCGGGGTGTGGCTCAGCACATTTTCCGGGTCGAAGAGCCCGCCATAGCTCAGGCTCGCCAGCCGCTCGGTGGTGGCGATCAGCCCGCGGAACAGGTCGGTGTCGTAGTTGCTCTGCGCGCCCTGCGCCACCGACGCCACGCGCTCCAGACCCATGCCGGTGTCGACGCTCGGCGCCGGCAGCGGCGACAGCTTGCCGTCCTGGCGGTCGTACTGCATGAACACGCAGTTCCAGATCTCGATGTAGCGGCCGTCGTCTTTGGCCAGCGTGCATTCCGGGCCTTGGCTCGGATCCAAATCCCAGTAAATTTCAGTACATGGGCCGCACGGGCCGGTGTCACCCATCGACCAGAAGTTGTCCTTTTCGCCCAGCGGCACGATGCGATCGGCCGGCAGCCCGGCGATCTGCAGCCACAAATCGCGCGCCTCGAGGTCCGCCGGCACAGCGGCGTTGCCGGCAAAATACGTCGTCACCAAGCGGGATTTGTCCAGCTTGAGCACTTCCGTCAGGAACTGCCAGGCGTAGGTGATCGCGCCCTGCTTGAAATAGTCGCCAAAGGAAAAGTTGCCGAGCATCTCGAACAGCGTGTGGTGCCGCCGCGTGCGGCCGACGTTCTCGAGATCATTGTGCTTTCCGCTGACGCGCAGGCATTTTTGCGTCGAGGTCGCGGTCTTGTACGGCGCGGTGCGGGCGCCGGTAAAATAGTCCTTGAACTGGACCATGCCGGCGTTGATGAAGAGCAGCGTCGGGTCCGCCGGCGGCAGCAGCGAGTGCGAAGCGACGACGGCGTGGCCATTTTGGCCAAAATAGTCGAGGAAGGCTTGGCGAATTTCAGCGACGGAATGGGGCGTCTTGTCCATGGTCTCACTCGTGTTGCGGTCCGGAACGGCACCGCGGGGCGCGGAAGGTTAGCGCACGGCTGGGGTGCTGACCAGTGTCGACTGCACACGCGCCGCGGCGTCCGGCAAGTGCGCGTTTTGATAGGCCACAATCGCGGCGTCGGCGGCCTGACGGTCGTGACCCAGCAGGTAAGCGTGCTCAAACAGCGCGCCCGCCTCCGGCCACAGCCGGTACTGCGCCGCCAGCGGACCCAGCGCCAGCAGCGCCGGCACGTCGCCTTGCCGCGCGTGGTGCCGCCGCAGCGCGTCCAGCGCCTGCGCCAGGTTGCGCCGCTCAATCGCCGTCAGCGGCAGCGCCTGCTGGACGACAAAAGTGCAGAAATTGCGGTGCGCATCCGGCCGCAAATTCGGCTGGTTGGCATACGCCCAGGCGTACAGCGCGCGCGCGTCCGCGACCGGCGCCTTGGCGCTGAACACCGCCAGCACCATGCCGTCCACGGCGCGATCGCGCTGTAAAATTAGGAGGTTCTGCCGCAGGAACGCGTAGTCCTCGTCGCGCCGCTGCGCCGCGTCCAGGGACTCGGCGTAGCGCTTGATCAAGAGCGACCGTTGCGGATCCGCCGCCAGGTTGGTGCCCCACAGCGTCAGGGAATCGCGCCACAGCGGCTGCTGCAGCGCCGTCAGCGTCAGCAGCGCCGCGACGACCACCGCCGCCAGCGCCTGGACGCCGCGCCGCTGCAGCTGCGTCTCCAGCGCCGTCGCCGCCAGCGCCGCCAGACACGCCAGCGGCACGTAGGCGTAGCTGTCGCAGGTAAAGCGGTTGATCGGCAGCAGCATGGACACCGGCGCGTACGTCAGCGCCGCCAAGCCCAGCCACCAGCGCAGCCGCCGATCGCCACTGCGCGCCACCGCCACCGCCAGCGCTGCCAACGCCGCCAGGACCAGCAGCCCGCGCCAGAACGGCGCGTCGGTCGGCCGCAAATCGGTCAGGCGAAAATACTGCGGCAGCAGCCCGCGCGGCCACAGCACATGCCGCGCTTGCAGGTCCAGCGCCTGCAGCACCGCCGCCAGGCGTTCCTGCAGGCCGTGCGGCGTGTCGTCCAGCGTCGTGTAGCCATCCGGACCGGCGTGGCGCGCCAGCGTCAGCCCGGCGGCAAAAATCGCCAGCGCCAGACCCGCCAGCACCACCGCCGCCAGCGCCAGACCTGGCCGCCGCAGCCCTGGCCGGCCGTCCAGCGCCAGCACGGTCCACAGCAGGCATGCCGGCAGGACGATCGCCGTCGGCTTGGCCAACATCGCCGCCAACCCAACCAGCAGCAGCCACGGCGGCACCCGCACCCGCGCCACGCCCGCGTGCAGCGTCAGCAGGAACCCGGCGGCGTACAGCAGGTCCTTGGTGGCGGTACACCACGTCGCTGGCTCAACGACAAGCGGATGCAGCGCCCACAGCGCCGTGCCCAGCCAGGCCACCCGCGGCATCGCGGTGCGCTGCAGCAGCAGGAACAGCAGCGCCGCGTTCAGCGCGTGCAGCAGCACGTTCAGGCCGTGGAACGCCGCCGGCGTCACGCCCAGCGCCAGCGCCGTCAGGCGGTACAGCGCCATCGTCACCGGGATTGGATAGCCGAGCGCCGGCGTCAGCAGGCCATCGGCCGGCCACGCAACATTTGGATTCACAAGCGGATTGTCGCGAATATACTGCGGATCATCCCACAGCACGAAGCCGTAGCCCAGCGCGCGCGCAAACACCGCGCCGACCACTGCCAGCACGGCCAGCGCCTGCCAGGCGTGGCGGCGCGTCAGCGTCACGGCTTGTGACCGTGGCGGCGCTTGGCGGCTTTGGCGCCCTTGCTGGCCTTGGTCGCCGGCTCGGGCTTGGCCGGCTTCTCGGCCTCCACGCGCTGCCGCTTGGGCGCCGCCTTGTCCGGCAGCGGCTCACACAGCTCCGCCAGCGGCTGGTTGGGCGACACCTTGGCCAGCGCCACGTGACCCTCCGCCAGTGCGTCCACCACCAGCGCGTGCGCATCCTGCACCGCCTCGCCGCAGACCATGTCCACGCGCAGCGCCGTCTGGATCGCCGCCTGCCACTGGCCCGCCTTCAGCTGCTTTTTCGCCTCGCGCAGCCAGATCGACTGCGGATCCGCGTCCTTCTCCGCGCTCTCCGCGCCCTGGCCCTTCAAGCGCTTTTGCCGCAGCGCCTGCCGCTCCGTGGCACCGCTCGCCAACTGCTGCGCCGCTTCCTCCGCGCGCGCGCACGCGGCGGCATTGGGCGCCTCGCGATCGGCTGGCGCGGCGTCCGCTTTGCCCTCACACAGCGCCTGCAGCTGCCCCAGGTCGTGCGACAGGAACGCGCGCTCCGCCAGCGGTTGCCAGCTCAGCTTGCCGCCGTCCACGTGCAGCGCCTGCGCGGTGCGCTGCC
This sequence comes from uncultured Myxococcales bacterium, assembly GCA_903869075.1. Lineage (GTDB taxonomy): Bacteria > Myxococcota_A > UBA9042 > UBA9042 > UBA9042 > CAIYBN01. Next base: position 6,776 of record CAIPXZ010000537.1, read on the forward strand.
AGGCGACGACCTCGCCGAACTGCCCATCGGCAAACCGCGCGCTGGCGATCGCCACCACCGGCATCGCCGGCCAGCCCGTCGCCACCAGCGTCCCCCACGCCGCGCCATCGTGGCCGGCTTTTTGGCGTTCCGGCGGCAGCGTCTCCGGCTCGTGGTGCGCCTCGGCAAACGCCGCTTCCGCCTTGCGCTCGCCCGGCCACGCCGCCACGACGACCAGCTGCTTGCCGGTGGCCCGCGCGCGGTCGGCGTCCGCCCGATCCACCGCCTTTGTGCACAGGCAGACTTCCCCCACCACCGGCGGCTCGCCCGGCTTCTCCGGCGGCAGCGTGATCTCCAGGCGCTTGCCGAGCGCGCAATCCGCCGGCAGCTGGTCGGCACAGCTCGTCTGCGGCACCAGCGTCCCCGCCTGCGCCCCGGACGCCAGCCGCCGCGGCAGCTGCGGCAGCTGCGGCAGCGCATCGCCCAGGGTCTGGCCCGCGGGCAGCGTCAGCGGCGGCTCAGTCGCCACAACGGTCGGCGGCGGCGGCTCTGGCTCACTCGGCGCGGCGACGGCCTGCGCGCTCGGCGGCTTCGGCGGCGGCGGCGGTCGATCGCACGCCGTCAGCGCCAGCGCGCCCACCAGCACCAGCTTCAAGTTGGCAAATTTCGTCATGATTCTCCGCATCGTCGGTCCCGTTCAGTCCCAGTTGCGCACCAGCGCGTGGCGCATCGGCTCGCCGCGGTGCGGCAGCGGCATGCCCATCGGCACCAGATCGTCCACGCCCGCGCCCAGCTTCGCCTCGCCGCGCAGCAGGCCTTCCTCGACAAAACCCAGGCCGGCGTACATCGCCCGCGCCGCCGTGTTAGTCGCGTGTACCTGCAGCGCCAGTTTTTCCAGCAGCGGATTTTCCTGCGCCCAGCGAATCGTCTGGGCCATCAAGCGCTTGCCCACGCCGCGACGCCACCACGCGCGCACGACGCCCACGCTCATCGTGCCGACGTGCCGCGTGCGCCAGAGGTGGCCGCCGACGATGCTGCACAGGCCGATCACCTGACCGTCCGCCGCCACCGCCAGCACCAGCACGCTGTTGGATTGGTGGTGAAAGCGGCCGATAATGTCGCGCTCAACTTCGACCTGATCGTCAAAATCTTCAAGGCCTTGCAGCAAAAACTCGGTCTCGCCAAAGATCTGCCGCTTGAACGCGCACAGCGCCTCGGCGTCGGCCAGACCGGCGGGGCGAATGGAATAGGCGTCGTCCGGCGGTGCGCGCATGCGCCGACTGTCGCACGAAATGGCCCGGCGGCAAAAGTCCGCGCTGCGCCACAGCCGCGGATTTCAGCGCGCGACGCCGTCCAGGTTGAAGTTGCCCAGCACCCGCGCGTCCGCCACCGGCAGGCTGACGTAGCCCGCGCCCAGGCCGTGCAGGAACGTATCCAGTCGCGCCGTCGCCGGGTCCAGCTGCCGCAGCGCCTGCACCGTCGCCGCCGCCAGCCACAGCGGGTGGCCGCCGCGCACGCCCGCCGCTGTCGCCACCACCGGCCGCACCGCCTGCGCGTCGCCGGCGCGGATCGCCGCCGCCACAAGCCGCAGCACAAGCCCGCGCTCCGGTGCCGGACAATCTACCGGCAGCAGCAGCACCGGTCCGGTCGTCACCGCCAGCGCGCGCTGCAGGCTGTGCAGCGGCGTCGCGTCGGGGTCGCCGTGCAGCGCGTCCAGCCGCGGCAACGTGACAAGCGCCGAATCCGGGTGCAGCACCGCCACCACGCGCGCCGCGCCCGCCGCCAGCAGCCTCTGCGCCTGCTGCTGCCACAGCGGCTGGCCATCGACGGCGATCAGCGCCTTGGGCCCGCCGGCGCGCCGCCCGTGCCCCGCCGCCAGCAGCACCGCGGTGAGGGGAAGCGCTGCCTGGCTCGGCCGCAGCCGCAGCGCCTGCTGGTCCGCAGCGTCGGACGGCAAATCCAGCGCGAACGGCGCCAGCGCCAGCCGGTTGGTCGTGCGCCGGAACCGCTGGCTCGCGCGATCGCGGATGCGCTCCGCCGCGGCAAAACGCCCGAGCGACTCGACGTGCGCCGCCGCCGCCCACTGCGTGAGCGCCCGTAGGCCTTCACGCAGCGGCCCGGGCGGCGTCCGCAGCCACGCGACCTCCCACCACGCATGCGCTTCGTGAAAGGCGGACTCCTCCCACGCCACGCCGCCAGCGACGATCAGCACGGCGAGATCGGTCACAGCGCGCCTTGGTCGGCGGCCAACAGCTGCGCCGCGACGCTGATGGCGATCTGCCCCGGCAGCTTGTTGCCCAGCAGCTGGCCGTGCGGCAGCCGCAGGCCGATCGGCGCGTGCAGCTGCGCCAGCACCGCCTCGCTCACGCCGCGCTGCCGCAGCCGCTGCTGCGTCACCGCCACCTTGGACGCCGAGCCGATCAGTCCGACAAACGCCAGCCGCTGCGCCGCATCCGCCGTCGCTTCCGGCACGCGCAGCAGCGCCTCGGTCAGGTCGCGGTCCAGCGCGTGGTCGTGGGTCAGCACCAGCGCGCGCGTGGCCGCCGGCAGCGGCACGAGCGGCAGCGGTCGGCCCTGCGCCGTCAGCCGCTGTGCCATCTGGCTCTGCTGCGCCAGCGCGCCGAGCCAGCCCCACGCCGCCAGCAGCCGCAGTGGCTCGGTGCACACGACCTCCACGCCCGGCGGAAAGCGCACGCGATCGGCCCACTCCGGCCGGTGGTCGACAACGACGATCCGCCACGGCAGCGGCTGCAGCACCCGCGTCAGCGCCGTCCCGACGTGGCCGGCGCCAAAAATGAGCGCGGTCGGCAGCGGCTGGGGCGACTCGGCCAGCGTCTCGCCGGCAAAAACCGTCCGCAGCGGCGTGCCGCTCGCCAGCGCGTGGCCGAGCGCCTGGGTCAGCGCGCGCGCCTCCGCCGGCGTCACAAGCCGGTAGTGCAGCCACACGACGCCGCCGCAGCACTGCCCCAGCTGCGCGCCCAGCGGATAGCGGCACAGCCGCGCCGCCTGCCCGGTCGAGTCCGCCTCCTCCCGCACTTCCGTCGCCGTCGGCGCCGCCGCCTCCGCGTCATTGCCGCCCGCCGCCGCCGTCTCGCACTGCGCCGCCTCGCGCAGCGCCTCTTCCTCCAGGTGCCCGCCGCCGATCGTCCCCGCCAGCAGCCGCCCGCCACGGCACAGCAGCCGCGCCCCCGGCCCGCGCGGCGTCGAGCCTTGCACCGACCAGATCGTCACGAGCATCGCCGGCGCCGCGCCTTCCGGCAGCCAATCCGCCAGCCGCGCCAGCAGCCGCTGGCCTTCCGCGTCCATCGGCAGCGCGGTCATACGCCCGCCAGCTGGCACAGCCGCGCGTGTACGGGCAGTGCCACGCCCTGGCGTTCGGCCTCGGCCACGAACCAGCCGTTGCGCCACGGCCACTCCTTGACGGCCGCGCGGTTGTCGGCGATCGCCGCCGAGTACGCCACAAGCCCCGCCAGCACCGCCGCCGCGTCCACCGGCACGTCCAGCGCGCGCGCCGCCACCGGTAGCAGCTCCGCCGTCAGCGCCCCCAGCTCCGCCGCGTGCGCGGTCAGCACGTCCCCGACGGCGCAGGCGTGCGCTTGGCACAGCAGGCCAAAAATGCAGTTCCACAGCAGCTTTTCCAGCTCCCAGGCGGCAAACGTCGGGCGATCCACGACCTCGGCCGGCACGTCCAGCGCCGACAGCTCAGCGACAACCGCGGCGGCGTGCGGCCCGCAAAACGGACTCGGCGGACCCAGATCCAGCGGCGCGCCGCGGCGCTGCACGGCAAAAAACAGCAGCCCGCGCGTTGCGTCGGCCAGACCGTGCGCCGCCAGCCACGGCCGCAGCATGCCGTTTTGCACGAACACCAGGTCGCCGTGCCGCGCCACCGGCACGCGCGCCAGCACTGCCGGCAGGTCGTCATTGCGCGTGCACACGAGAATCGGCGCGCCGGGCGGCGCCTGCAGCGCCTGCCAGTCGTCGTGGCGACCCAGCAGCGTCAACGGCCGGTGATGCTGCGCCGCGCGCGCCTGCAGCGCCCCGCCGATCCTGCCCGCCCCAATCACTGTCCAGTGCGCCATGCTAGCCTCGCCCGCACTCTACGGCCGACGCCGCGGCGGACACAAGAGTTGGCGCAAATCCGGCCGCTGCGGCATCCTGCCCGCCAAGTGGGGAGCGTGCGCATGGATCTGTGGCTGCATCTGGAAACGTGGGTGAGCTTGCTGACGCTGACGGCGATGGAGATCGTGCTCGGCATCGACAACATCGTGTTCCTGTCGATCCTCACCGGGCGGCTGCCGGCGGCGCAGCGACCGCGCGCGCGGCGGCTGGGGCTGGTGGGCGCGCTGGGCACACGGCTGCTGCTGCTGCTGACGCTGAACTGGCTGATGGGCCTGACGACGCCGCTGTTCCAGCTGGCCAGCCACGGCTTTACCGGCCGCGATCTGATCCTCGGCGGTGGCGGGCTGTTCCTGATCGCCAAGGCGACGCACGAGATCCACGGTCGGCTGGATGCTGCCGACGCGCCCGATGGCGGCCAGCGCGGCAAGGCACCGTCGCTGGCGCTCGTGCTCGTGCAGATCGCCTTGCTGGACGTTGTTTTCTCACTGGATTCGGTCATCACCGCCGTCGGCATGGCGCCGCATTTGGCGGTGATGATCGCCGCGATGTTCCTGGCGGTGGGCGTGATGCTGATCTTCGCCGGCGTGGTCAGCGACTTCATCACGCGTCACCCGACGATGAAGGTGCTGGCGCTGGCGTTCCTGCTGCTGATCGGCGTGCTGCTGTGCGCCGACGCGATCGGCCAGCACGTCGACAAGGCGATGGTGTATTTCGCCATGGCGTTCTCCTTCACCGTCGAGCTGCTGAACCTGCGGCTGCGGCGCCACAAGCCCGTGGCGCTGCACAACACGCCGGACCTGCCCGAGCAACGGTAGCCCCGGTTGGACAACGGCGGCGTTCGCGTTACGATGCGGTGTCGGGGGTGTGGCATGGCAAAGTTCCGACGATTGGCGCTGTTGTTTCTGGCAACCTTGGCGGGCGCGTGGGCCGTTCCGGCGCTTGCGTTCGTGCCGACCGGCGCGCTGCCGCTGCAAGGCGTGTTGCGCACGACCGCCGGCGGCGCGGTGGCCGACGGCACCTACGCGCTGACGGTCAAGCTCTACGACCAGCTCAACGCCGCCAGTCCGCTCTGGCAGGACACATTCAACACCCAGGTCCAGGGCGGCCTCTTCGCGTTCACGATCGGCGACAATCCCGCCGCCAAAGCCTTGCCACCCGAGCTGACGACGACCGGCGCGCCGCTGTGGGTCGGCATCTCGGTCGGCTCGGACGGCGAGCTGCCGCGCAGCGCGATCGGCTGGGTGCCGCGCGCGTTCTGGGCCAACGTCGCCAGCATCGCCAACGGCGTCAGCTGTACCGGCTGTTTGGGCGGCGACCAGATCGCCGGCGGCGCGATCTCCGCCGACAAAATCGGCTTCAATTACGCCGGCTCCGCCAGCGCCGGCGGCCCGGCGACAAGCGCACTGACCGCCAGCAGCGCTGACGTCGCCGCCAGCGCGCTCACCGCCGCCAGCGCCGACACCGCCAAGGACCTGAACTGCAGCGGCTGCGTCTCGCTCAGCAACCTCGGCAGCGACGCCAAAGCCGCGTTCGTCACCACCACCGGCGCCAGCACCATCACCGGCGACCTGACCGTGACCGGCGACTTGATGGTCGTCAAAATCCTCGATTTGACCTCCGCGATCATCCTCGGCGGCCGCTTTGGTCCGGGCAACACGTGCACAGCCGCGACAAGCGGCGCGTTCAGCTGGGACGCAACCGCGCACCGCTTCAGCCTCTGCGATGGCACGAGCTACCGCAAGCTGCCGTTTTGCAGCGAGCAGTGCCAGGACCCGAGCAAGGTCACGTGCGGAGCGGCGATCCCGGACATCTGCGGCGACACGACGTCAGGCTGCACGGGCACGGGCACGTACTGCCCCGGCGCCGGCGCGCAGTGTCTGGGTGGCACGTGCAGCGTCCAGTACACCTCCTGCCAGGCCCTCAAGACGGCTGTCGGCAATCCACCGACCGGCCCGTACCAAATCGACCCCGATGGCCCGGGTGGCAACGCGCCGTTCATGGCCTACTGCGACATGACCAACAATGATGGCGGCTGGACGCTTGTGATGAAAATCAACGGCGGCGCCCAGACGTTCAACTACGACTCCAGCCAGTGGACGACCGCGACGCCCTACCAGCAGGACACCGGCTACAACTGGGACCAGACGACGGAGCTGAAGTCCGCGGCATACGGCACGCTGCCGTTCTCGGCGATGCGCGTGACGATGTGGCTCAACGCGAATTCTGTTCAGACGGTCGCGTTTCCGCAAGGCGCGCCGTCGCTGCTGCAGCTGTTTGGTCAGGGTGCCTACCAGCCAACGTATTTTGGCCGATCAGCCTGGCAGGGCCTGATTCAAGGCGGCTCGCTGTTGCCGAACTGCAACCGCGAGGGCTTCAACGTCCGACCGTACAGCAATCCGTCGAGCGCAGGCCAAGTCTACAACGATGCCTTCAATACCGGTGTGTTGCGCGTGCGTTTTGGCATTCTCACCAATCAAGAAAACGACTGCATCACGCCGGATGCCGTGATCGGCGTCGGCATTGCGGGGGTTGCGTGTGGCCCGCTTCCCCAAGGGCTCTCCAACACGTCCGCTGGCAACATGGCAGCGTGTGGTTCGACGCCAAACAATCCGTCAAACGAGCCCGCCTGGGCCTACGTCTTCGTCCGCTGATCCGCTGCGGCCGGGACTTGCCGATCCGCCAACCTTGCCGCTTGCCCTCGTCCCCGCGATGGCCTAGATTCGCCCGCAGCAACCGCTTTGAGGTCTGATGGCGACTGCCTACACACGCAAGGACATCGACGAGCTGCCAGCGTCCTCGCTGGTCGACAATTCGTACCGGATCGTGCGCCTGATCGGCCGCGGCGGCATGGGCGCTGTGTATGAAGCGGAGGACATCCGCCTCGGCCGGCCGGTGGCGCTCAAGGTTTTGCGCTCGGATCTGGCGACGCAGCTGCAGGCGGACGAGCGGTTTGTCCAGGAAGCCAAGATCCTCGCGCGCATCCGCTCGCCGTTCATGGCGACCGTGTACTCGATCGGCGCCACCGAGCAGGGCCGGACCTACATCGCCATGGAGTACATCGACGGCGAGTCGCTGGGCGATCTGCTCGACCGCGAGCGCTGGCTGCCGGTCAACCGCATGGTGCGCATCGGCCAGCGGGTGTGCGAAGCGCTGATGGAGGCGCACAAAGTCGGCATTATCCATCGCGATCTAAAGCCGGACAACATCTTGCTGACCAAGATCGGCTCGGTGGACGATTACGTCAAGGTCGTGGATCTCGGCCTGGCAAAGCACATGGCGCCGGGCACTTCCGCGGGCTATTCGCCGCGGCTGACGCAGGCGCGGCTCGTCGTCGGTACGCCGGCGTACATGAGCCCGGAGCAGGCCGCGGGCCACGACGTCGGGCCGTCCTCCGATCTCTACTCGCTTGGCGTGATCTGCTACGAAATGCTGTGTGGTTTCCTGCCGGTAGACGGCGAGTCGCCGCAGGACTTCCTGCGCGCCCACCAGCTGCAAGCGCCGGTGCCGCTGGCCAAGCGCCGCGCCGACCTCGTGTTCCCGCCGCAGCTGGACGCGTTCTTCAGCCGGGTGCTGGCCAAGGGCATCGCTGAGCGGCCGACGGACGCGCGGGCGTTCGCCGAAGAGCTGGAGAAGCTCGAGGCGTCCCTGCGCTCGCCCAGCAAGCAGTTCGTGGTGGCGGACACCGCGTCGCGGCTGGAGACCGTCAAGCGCGACGCGCTGGACCTGAACGAGATGCCACCGCTGCCGGACGAGCGCGGCCGGCCGCAGACGCCGACGACGCAGCAGCGGCCCAAGCAGACGGCGCAGGCCAAGCCCGAGGGGCGCGGGGACCGCCGGCCGTCTGGGCCGACGCTGGACATGCTGGACGACCGGCTGGACCGCGCCAAGGACCGCGTGCGGCTGGAGATGGTCGGGCTTGTGTCCCGCTCGCGCACCGCGCTGTACGACGCCATGGACGGCTTTGCCACCCACCTCGGCAACCGCGCCGACGCGCCGGTGATCGTGCGGATGCGCGTGTCGCCGCCCGATGGCCGCCTGCCAATCGCCTGTTTTTTTGAGGAAATCCGCAGTCGCGCCGGGCTTTTCGACGACGATTCCGGCTCGGTGGCGCGGCGCAAGCTGCTGGCCTGGGTGCAGGGGCTGATGCCGGATCGGCCCGATCGCGCCAGCCAAGTCGCGCACCTGATCGGCCTGTATTTGCGCGTTGAATTCCCTGATTCGCCGCACCTCTCGCACGCGCGCGCGGTGCCGGAAGTGGCGCGGCAGGCGGCGTGCGGCGCGCTTGTGGATGCGCTGCGGGCGATTGCCGGCCGCAACGTCCTGGTGCTGCTGCTGGATCGCGCCGAGCACCTGACCGAGACCGAGACGGCCTTTTTGCGGCGGCTGATCCGCCAGCTGGGCGCGACGCCGGTGATGGTCGTGGCGGCGTGGGTTGCCAAGACCGACGATGTGCCGCCGGCGCTGGCCGGCACGCTGGCGCAGGGCGCGGTGGCGGCGATCCCGTCGCGCGAGCCGCTGCCGATGGATCTGGACGCGCTGGAGACCGATACGCGGCGCGTGCTGGCGGCGGCGGTGCAGCTGGGCGCGCCGCTGTGGCCGGACATGCTGGAAGCGGCGGCGGGCGTGGACGTGGGCCTGCACCTCGACCGGCTGCAGCGCGCGGGCGCGGTGCGGCGCGTGCCGACGAGCCGGCTGTCCAGCCAAGCCGAGTATTTGCTGGCCGAGACGCCGGACACCGTGCCGCTGCCGGACATGCCGCCGGTGCGGCTGCAGCACGCGCTGACGTGGATGCAAAAGCAGGCGGAGATTCGCCCCGAGCCGTGGGCGGCGCGGCTGGCGACCCTGGAAGCGGCGGCGGGCGAGACGATGCTCGCGGCCAAGCACGGCAGCGAAGCCGCGGACCTGATGCGGGCGCTGGGCGCGCTGCCGGAGGCGATCGGCGCGTACGAGACGTCGCGGCAGCAGTGCCGGACGCTGTACCAGGCGGCAGACGCGGCGGCGGCGCAAAAAGCCGCGGCGGCGTATACGCTGGCGACGACCTCGCTGGGGCTGGCGCGGGCGCTGGGCGAGCGCGGCGACTACCAGACGGCGAGCGACCGGGCGCGGGAGTCGATCGAGATCCTGCGGGCGATGCCGGGCTTGGGCGAGGACGAGTGGTACACGCACGGCGTGCCGCTGCTGGACAGCTGGGCGGAAGCCGAGGCGCACTGTGGCCGGGCGCAGTCGACGGTGGCGCCGCTGGAGGCGCAGTTGGTGGCGCTGACCCGCTCGACGACGCCGCAGGCAGCGGCGCAGCTGGCGCACACGCAGCTGGCGCTGGGTCGGTCCCTGCGCGCGAGCGCGCCGCCGACGGACAAGGCGACGCTGCGCAAGGCGGTGGCGGTATGGACGCTGGCGCTGGGCTCGGTGGCGGCGCTGCACGAGCCGGTGCTGGCGGCAGAGCTGGCGATGGAGCTGGCAGACACGTGGCGGGCGCTCGGCGACGGCGAGCAGTCGGTGGGTCACGCGCGGCGGGCGCTGGCGGCGGCGCGCGATGCCCGCAATTTGATTCTGGAAGTCGAGGCGCTCCGCGCCCTGGCGCTGGCGCTGCGCGATATCGGCGAGCTGGATGACGCCGAGGCGCAGCTGGGCGAGGCGCTGAACGCGCTGGGCCGCGTCGATCGGCAGCGGCTGGCGGCGGAAGTGCTTGTGCTGCTGGCGGCGGTGCTGCAGGCGCGCGGCGCGATGGACGAGGCGGACGCGGCGCTGGCCAAGGCGTGCCGGGCTTTCGCCGCGCTGCCGGACCTGGCGGGGCTGTCGGACGCGCTGCGGCAACGCGGCGACATCCAGATGGCGCACGGCATCTACACGCGCGCCAAGGCTTTTGCTGAGGAAGCGGCGCGGCAGGCGGTGCTGGCCAACCACGACAACCTGCGGCTCAAGGCGCTGCTGCTGACGGCGCGGGCGGCGGCGGCGGCGGGCGAGCCGAACGCGGCGCACACGTCGATGGAAGAGGCGTTCCAGCTGGTGCCGGGCGATGTGCCGACCCAGGAGCGCGCCGAGTGCATGGTCGTGCTGGCGGACCTGATTGAGGCGGGCGTGCTGACCTCGGATCGCCAGCCGCAGTCGCTGTTGCAAGAGGCGGAGACGCTGTACCGCGACCTCTCGGCGACCGTGGAGGCGCAGCGCCTGGCGCGGCGGCTGCGGGCGATGAACGGCCTGGCGAGCGGCGCCAGCAAGGGCGCAACGGGCGCCAAGCCGACCAAGACCTAGCGTCAGCGCGCGAGGCAGGAGGCCATGGTTCAGGCCACGCCAACAGTGCGCAAGGCTCCGCGGCGCGCCAACGTGCCGCTGTGGTCGGCGCTGCTGGCGACGGTGCTGACCGCCGCGGCGCTGCTGGGCCACCACACCGGTCAATGGACGATTCCGGGGCTCGCGGAGGCCGAGCTGGCGACCGTCGACGCGCGGTTTTCGCTGCGCGGGGCGCTGCCGCCAGGCGATGGGCAAATTGTCGTCGTCGGTTTTGACGATCGGCTGCGGCAGACCGCGCCGGACGTGTTCCAGCGCCGCGCCGGCTGGGCGACGTTCCTGCGGGCGCTGGCGAAGTACCAGCCGCGGGCAGTCGGTCTCGACGCGTTCTTCAGCACACCGGAGCTGCCGCTGCCGGCGCCGGTCACAGCGACCGTGGCGCAGGCGCTGGCGGCGCTGACGCCGGCGGAAGTGGCGCGCTCACCGGCGGTGGCGCTGGCACAGCAGGCGCTGCTGCAGGTCACGGACGCCGTACACGGCGACGACGCGCTGGCGGCAGCGCTGCGCGAGTCGCGGGTTGTGCTGCTGCCGCTGCTGTTTTTCCTCGATCACGGTGAAGACGCGCCGCTGCCGCCCGACAGTCCAGAGCCGCCGGGGCTCAAGGGCGCGCGGCTGACCGAGGGCGTGGTGACCGACGCGCCGGCGGGGCAGCGGCCGCCGCGGGCGGAGGCGGCGGTGTACGGTTCGCTGCCCGTGCTGGCGGCGGCGGCGGCGGGCGCGGGGGCGGTCAACGTGCTGCGCGACGTCGATGGCAAAGTGCGGCGGGTTGTCACCGTCATCCAGCACGGCGAGCGCTACTACCAGCCGCTGGGCCTCTCACTCGCGCAGCACGCCGGCAATTTGCCGACGAGCTACGTGACTGGCGATCCGACGGTGCAGCTGGGTCCGCACGCCCTGCCGGTGGACCGCGATGGCACGGCGACGCTGAACTTCCTGGCGCCCGACGGCGGTTTTCGCACCTATTCGGCGGCGGACGTGCTCGCGGGCACGCTGCCGCGCGCGGCGCTGCAGGACAAGCTCGTGCTCGTTGGCTACACGGACGCGGCGCGCGACCGCCTGGCGACGCCGTTTGATACCGCGGTGCCGGGCGTGCAGATCCACGCGACGCTGGCGCACAACGCGCTGCACGACGAGCTGCTGCACCGCGCCCCGGGCTGGTCGAGCGCGCTGGCGCTGCTGCTGATGGGCGCGATGCTGACGGCGGCGCAGATCCAGCGCGTGCGGCAGCGGCGCGCGTGGCTGGCGGGGATGCTGGCGCTGGGCTTGGCGCTCGGCTGGCTGGCGCTGGCGCAGGCGCTGTTCGTCGATCGCTGGCTCGTGGACGTCGCCGGACCGCTGGCGGGCATCGTGGTTGTGGCGCTGGCGGCGACCTCGACGGCGCTGGCGACTGAGGGCCGCGAAAAGGCGCATCTGCGCGCGGCTTTTTCGCAATACGTCTCCGGCAGCTTGGTCGAGCGCCTGCTGGACGATCCGAGCCGCGTGCGGCTGGGCGGCGAACGGCGCGAGCTGAGCGTGCTGTTCAGCGACATCCGCGGTTTCTCCAGTTTTTCCGAGAAGATGGAGCCAGAGGCGCTGTCGGCGTTCCTGAACGAATACCTGACGCCGATGACGGCGATCGTCCTGGAACAGGGCGGAATGCTGGACAAATACATCGGCGACGCGGTGATGGCGGTGTACGGCGCGCCGCTGCCGCAGGCGGACCACGCGGCGGCGGCGTGTCGCTCGGCGCTGGCGATGCACAAGGCGCTGGCGGCGCTGAACGCGGCGTGGCTACCGCGGCAGCTGCCGGCGCTGCACATCGGCGTCGGCATCAACACGGGTATGATGTCGGTGGGCAACATGGGCTCGGAAATGCGCTTTGATTACACGGTGATGGGCGATGCCGTCAACCTCGCGTCGCGGCTGGAGGCGCTGACCAAGGAGCTGCGCTGCGGCATCCTGTGCGGGCCGCTGGTGCCGGCGCGCGCCGGGCCGGCGTTCGTGTTCCGCGAGGTCGATGCTGTGCGCGTCAAGGGCCGTGGCGGTGCCTTGTCCGTGTTCGAACTCTGCGGAACAGCTGAGGATTGCCCGCTCGACGCGGCGGCGCTGGGGTACTATGCAGCAGCGCTGGCGGCCTACCGTGCGCTGCGTTGGGACGAGGCACGGGCGGCGATCCAGATCTTCCTGGCGGCCCAGCCGTCCGACGGTCCGGCGCTGCGCCTGGCCGCGCTGATCGAGGCGCTGGCCGCGGAGCCGCCGCCGGCTAACTGGGATGGTGTGTATGACCAACGCAACAAGTAGTTTTTTCGCGAACATGTGCAGGGGCCTGCTGCTGGCGGCTGCGGCGTGTACTGCGCCCGCGCCGCCGCCGAAACCCGCAGCCGCCGCGGCGGTCGCCAAGCCAGCCGGCGCCGTGGAAGCGGTGGAGGGGCGCGCGACCGCGCAGCGTGCCGCCGCTGGGGCTGCCGCGCGGGGCCTGGCCGTACGCGACCCGGTGTGGCCGGACGACACGGTTGTAACGGCAGCGCAGGCGTCAGTGGCGATCCGGCTGCAGCACAACGACGCGCTGTGGCTGCTGCAAGGCGGGCAGACGCGGCGGGTGGATGCGGCAGCGGCTTGGCGCGCGCCCAAGCAGGCGGCGCAGGTCGCGCTGGCGGATCGTCAGGCGGCGCCGACGACCGCTTCCGCCGGACGGCACAGCGAACAGGAGGCGGCACAAACCGGCGAGACGGCAGCGCGGCCAACGCCGCCGAACGCCGCCGACAAAGCCGCAGCGGACGCGCGCCACAAGCAGCTGGAGGACGCGATCAAGAAGCAAGGCGTGCTCGGCATCGTCGGCCACCGCGGCGAAAATGGCGGAATGAAGGACGTTTTTGGCAGCAGCGACGACAACGGCTTGCAGGGCATGGCCATCGGCACCGGCGGCCTGGGCTTGAGCGGGCTGGGCGACGGCGGCGGCGGGCTGGGCACCGGCGGCATCGGCTTGCGCGGCATCGGCGAGGTCCGCACGAACAGCCGGGTCACGCTGCAGCCCAAGGTGCTCCACGGCAAGGCCAAGGCGGCGGACCTGCAGCGCTGGAGCAACCACGCCAAGCTGTTGATCCAGAAGGCGTATCTGCAGGCGCTCAAGCGCGACGTGAAGCTGGCGGGCACCGTTGTGGTGGCTGTGCGCGTGGCGGACGGCCGGGTGACCGAGGTGAAGCTCGTCTCCACGCACGCGCCCGACGCGCTGGCGGCGTGCGTGACCGGGCCGCTGGCGACGCTGCAGCAGGCCGGGCTTGGCCCGCTGGAGCTGAGGATTGTCGTCCAGTTGGCCGGCCTGCGCTGACGGCCGCGGCCAATGCAGCTATGCTGTCCGCCGGAGGTGCCATGGCGCGCGGGTTCGACAAGGTGTGCATTCTGGTCCTGGACGGCGCGGGCATTGGCGCGCTGCCGGACTGTGGCGAATTTGGCGACCCGCCGACGGTCAACACGCTGGGCAACTGTGCGCGCGCCGTGGGCGGGCTGAATGTGCCGCATTTGCAGGCGCTTGGCCTCGGCAATCTGACGCCGCTGCTGGGCGTGCCGGCGGTGGCGCAGCCGCATGCGTTCCTGCTGCGGATGGCCGAGCTGTCGCGCGGCAAGGACACGCCGACCGGCCACTGGGAGATGGTCGGCGTCGAGACCACCGAGCCTTTTGCCGTGTACAATCCGTGCTTTCCCGCGGCGATCATCGACGAATTCACGGCGAAGACCGGCTACGGCGTGCTTGGCAACATCGTCGCCAGCGGCACGGCGATCCTCGACACGCTCGGACCCGAACACCTCCGCACCGGCAAGCCGATTGTCTACACCTCCGCGGACAGCGTCTTCCAAATCGCCGCGCACGAGGCCGTGATCCCGGTGGCTGAGCTGCACCGCATCTGCCTCATCGCCCGGGAATTGCTGGACAAATACCGCGTCGGCCGGGTGATCGCGCGGCCGTTCATCGGCACGCCGGGGCACTGGCAGCGCACGTACAACCGCAAGGACTTCGCCATGCCGCCGCCGCCGGGGACGCTGCTGGACAAGCTCGTGGCGGCAGGCATCGCGGTCGTCGGCGTCGGCAAAATCCAGGATATCTTTGCGCAATGTGGCGTGCCAGAGTCGATCCACTCCGAGGGCAATGCCGACGGCATGCGCCTGACGCTGGAGCGGCTGCAGACCTTGCCGCGCGGCCTCGTCTTCACCAACCTCGTCGATTTTGACGCGCTGTATGGCCACCGCCGCGACCCGCACGGCTTTGCCCAGGCGCTGCAGGCGGTCGACGCGCAGATTCCGGCGCTGCTGGACGCGCTCGGCGACGACGGGCTGCTGTGCCTGACGGCTGATCACGGCAACGACCCGACCTACCAGGGCTCCACCGATCACACCCGCGAGTATGTGCCGCTGCTGGTTGCATCGCGGCGCTGGGGTCACGGCGGCGATCTGGGCCACACGACGAGTTTCGCGGCGCTCGGGCAGACCCTCGCCAGCAACTTTGGCGTGGCGCCGCTGACGATTGGGCAGGATTTCTTCCCACAAATTCTCGCGCCGTAGCTTGCATCCGCAGCGCGGAACGTGCGACCGTGCGCGTGGCCTGAGCGGATTGGGCTGCGCAGACGCCTGATGCACCCGTGGCTGCCCATCGCTATCACTGCCAGCCACATC
Organism: uncultured Myxococcales bacterium; assembly: GCA_903869075.1. Lineage (GTDB taxonomy): Bacteria > Myxococcota_A > UBA9042 > UBA9042 > UBA9042 > CAIYBN01. The sequence goes on from CAIPXZ010000537.1 coordinate 21,809, forward strand.
GTCGGCCGCCACCCGCGGTACGCCCGGCTTGTCGTGGTCCGGTTTGAGCTGGATCGCCGGCCGCCGACCCGCTGGGTCGACCTGTTCAACCGCGTGGACACCGGCAGCCTTGGCCTGCCCGGCACGCCGGTGCCGCGGGTGCTGGACGGTCTTGTGCAAGTCGACGCCCGCGATGAGGCGCTGGACGACGACGTCGCCGGCGTGCTGCTGCACCTGGAAGCGACAAATCTCTGGTACGAAGAGGACTTGCGCGGCGCGATGCAGCCACCGCCGCCCGACGGCGAGGAGAGCGCGCGGCTGCGCGAGGCCCGCGTGCGCGCGGCGCGCTTGACCCGCGATTTCGGCCGGGTGCGCGCGCCATCGTCCGATGTCTGGGCCGTGCCGCTGCAGTTCATGCCGACGACGCCGAGCGACCGGGAACTCTGATGCCCAGCGAGGCAGCGCGGGAACAGCTGATCTGCGGGCTGCGCGCCGTCCAAGCTGCGCTGCGCGCCCGCCCGCTGCAGGTCCGGCGATTGTTTTACAGCCCGGAACATGAGCCGCTGCTGCGGCCGGTCTTGGCGCAGCTGGCCAAGCGCCGGGCGATCTTTCGCAGCTTACCGGACGCCGAACTGGACCGCGTCGCGGCGTCGCGCGCCCACCAAGGCCTCGTCGCCGTGCTGGACGCGCCGGACGTGCCGCTGCTGGCACGCGAGGCGGTGGTGACCGCGGCGCAGACGCCGGGCGTGACGCTGCTGCTCGACGGCGTGGGCAACCCGCACAACCTCGGGGCGATCGCCCGCACCGCGGCGTTTCTCGGCGTCCGGGCGCTCTGGCTGACGGCGCAAGGCGCGCAGACGGTGCGCAGCGCGGCGGCGTACCGCACGGCGGAAGGCGGGCTGGAGCATCTGGCGGTCGCGCGCTGCCATGACGCGCAGGCGGTCGTGCGCGCGTACGTGCAGGCGGGCGGCCACGCGCTGGCGCTGGCGGTGCGCGGTGAACAGCGGCTGGCGGATCTGCCGCGCTACCGCGATCGGCCGCTGCTGCTGGTGCTGGGTTCGGAGGAGGCGGGGCTGGAGCCGGCGGTCGAGGCCGCCTGCTCGCTGCGGGTGCGCATTGCCGGCACGGACGCGGTCGAGTCGCTCAACGTCAGCGTCGCGGCGGGCATCGCGCTGGCGGCGCTGCTGCAGCCGTAACGGCGCTAGACAAGCTCAGCGCGGCCGTTCTTGATTTTTTCCATCAGCAGCAGGATCGCGTCCATCACCTGCTCCGGCCGCGGCGGACAACCGGGGATGTAGACGTCCACCGGGATGATGTGGTCAATGCCCGGCACCGTCGCATAATTGTCGTAAAAACCGCCAGTTGACGCGCAGGCGCCGAACGCCACGACCCACTTCGGCTCGGCCATCTGGTCGTAAATGCGCTTCAAAATCGGCGCGTTCTTGTGGTTGACGGTGCCGACGACCATCAGCAGGTCCGACTGGCGCGGCGTGAACCGCGGCACTTCGCAGCCAAAACGCGCCAGATCGTGCTGCGCGGCGTTCACGGACATGTATTCCATGCCGCAGCAAGCGGTGACGAACGGGTACTGGAACAGCGAGAACTTGCGGCCCCAATTGACCAAATCCTCGATCTTGGTCGTCAGCACGTTCTCGGCCATGCCGTGTTCAGCCAGCTCGCCCGCGCCAATACCCAATTCACTCTGCCGGTACATCAAACCCATGTCACCCTCGTGCAGTCGGACCTCGCGTCCGGGTCGCTGATTTGCCCTGTCGCGCGGCGCGTGTCAACCGTCCAGCACCCAGGCGCCCGGCATCAGGCCGATCATCACGCGCGGCACCGGCGCCGTGAACTCCATCATCTGCTCGGTGACCGGATGCGGGATGCGGATCAGGCTGCAGTGCATTGCGATCTGGTGCGGCGGGACGACGGTGGAATCGGCGTATTTCGCCGGCAGCTCGACAAGGGCGTGTAGTGGCACGGACGTCAGCTCGGCGCCGTAGCGCTTGTCGCCGACCACGGGATAGCCGATCGCCGACAGGTGGATGCGGATCTGGTGCGTGCGCCCGCCGGTCATGGCGATCTGCAGCCGCGACATCATGCGGCCGCGCGCGATGAGCCGCCAGCTCGTGACAGCTGCCTTGCCGCCCTGGTCGATGGCCATGACCTGGTGGCGCAGGTGGCCGCCCTCGCGGACCGAGCCGATCGGCAGCGTGATGCGCCCGCGCGCGCCGGGGATGTCGCCCTGCGCCACGACGACGAACTCGCGCTTGCACAGCTCGCTGCGCCAGTTCCAGCGCATCGCCTTGGCGGCCTCCGGTGTGCGGGTCAGCAGCACAAGGCCGGTCGCTTCAGCGTCCAGCAGGCTGATCGGGTAGGTGACGCCGTAGCCCAGCGCCGTCAGCGCGCCCGTCACGGAACGCAGGCGGTACGCGCCCGTCGGCACCACCGGGCAGCCAGGCGCCTTGTTCACGGCGATCAGCGCGTCGTCAGCGTAGATGACGGTGCAGATGTCCTTGGGGCTGACGCCCAACTCCACGCGCGCGACCTTGGTGCCGGGCATGCCTTGCCGCAACGGCGCCGGCGGCTTGGCGCGGGCAGCGGCTGATTTGGGCGACGCGGGGGTAGGCATCGGGCTCGCTCCTCAGGTGCGGACAACCGTCGCCGCCAGTGTAGCACGCATTTGCCAGCGCGCGCGTTCAGAGGCAGCTGTCGTCGGTCAAGCCGTTGCAGTCGTCGTCCAGGCCGTTGCAGAGCTCGGGGGTGGAAAATAGCGTCTCGCTGCAGGTCACCGCGCCGCTGGTGCAGACCGTGACGCCGGTGTTGCACACGCCGGGCAGGCCGGTCTGGCAGCCCAGGTTGACGTCAACCACCGCGTCGTCGATGACGCCATTGCAGTTGTCGTCCAGGCCGTTGCAGGTCTCGGCGCCGGGGAGCACGGTCTCGCTGCAGGTGATCGCACCGCCGGTGCAGGCCGTCGTGCCCGCGGCGCACACGCCGTGCAAGCCGGTGTTGCAGGCCGCGCCGCTGCCGGGGTTGCCCTCGTCGGTCGCGCCGTTGCAGGTGTTGTCGAGGCCGTCGCACAGCTCCGCGGCGCTGTACGCGGCGTTGTTGGCGGTGTAGTCGGCGGCGCCGCACGCGGTCCACGCGCCGGCGACGCACAGCGCCGCGGACTTGCGCGCAGCGAGGCAGACGCCGGCCTGCAGCTCGCACAGCGGGCAGATGAGGTCGGCGTCGAGGCCGTCCGTGTAACCGTCGCAGTCGTTGTCCAGGCCGTCGCAGATCTCCGCGCTCGTCTTGTTGGCGGTGGAGCAGACCGTGGCGAGGTGGTCCGGCGTGCAGAGGACGATGCCGCCCGCGCACACGCCGACGCCGCAGGGCGCGCCGGTGCCAAAGCCGTCATCGGTCACGCCGTTGCAGTCGTTGTCCAGGCCGTCGCAGACATCGGCGGACGCGGCGACGTTGGCCGTGCAGCCGATGGCGCCCAGCGCGCAGACCGTCGTGCCGGCGCTACACACGCCCGCCGCGCCGGTGTTACACGCCAAGCCGGCGCCGGGGTTGCCGTTGTCGGCGGCGCCGTCACAGTCGTTGTCCTTGCCGTCGCAGGTCTCCGCCGATGCCGCGACGTTCTGGCCGCACGTCACCGCACCGGCGCTGCAGGCCGTCGTGCCGGCGGCGCACACGCCGAACTTGCCGGTGTTGCACGCCAAGCCGGCGCCGGGGTTGCCCTCGTCGGTCGCGCCGTCGCAGGTGTTGTCGAGGCCGTCGCACAGCTCCGCGGCGCTGTACGCGGCGTCGTTGGCGGTGTAGTCGACGGCGCCGCACGCGGTCCACGCGCCGGCGACGCACAGCGCCGCGGACTTGCGTGCAGCGAGGCAGACGCCAGCCTGCAGCTCGCACAGCGGGCGGTTGAGGCCGGCGTCAAGGCCGTCCGTGTAGCCGTTGCAGTCGTTGTCCACGCCGTCGCAGACCTCGGTCACGCCCGGGTGGATGCTGCTGTCCTTGTCGTTGCAGTCGCCGCCGATCTGGGCCGGCGTGGCGGTCGTGGCGAAGCAGAGGCAAACGCTCGTGCCGCCGACCGGTCCGTAGCCGTCGTGGTCGGCGTCGACGAAGAAGGCGCTGCAGCCCACCGAGTCCTGGCCGTCGGTCACGCCGTTGCAGTCGTCGTCAAAGCCGTTGCAGACCTCCGCGGCGCCCGGATGGATGGCGGCGACCTTGTCGTCGCAGTCCAGGGCGTTGCTGACGTAGCCGGTCGGCTGGCTGCACGCCGCCAACGTCGCGCCGGCTTTGCCGAAGCCATCGCCGTCGCCGTCGTAGTAGTACGTGGTTTTCACGCCTTCATCGGTCTGGCCGTTGCAGTTGTCGTCGATGCCGTTGCAGGTCTCCGCCGCGCCGGGGTGGACGCTGACGGCGCTGTCGTCGCAGTCGTCCCCCACCGCGGCGGTGTACTTACCGGCGACAGCGCAGAGGCACTCGCTGGCGCCGGCCAGGCCGTGGCCGTCGCCGTCAGCGTCGTAGAAGTAGCTGACGCAGCCCTGGGCGCCGACCTCGTCGGTGGTGCCGGTGCAGTTGTTGTCGATGCCGTCGCAGACCTCCACCGCGCCCGGGTTGATCGCTGGTTCCTTGTCATTGCAGTCGCCGAGCTTGGTGGCCGTGTACGTCCCGGCGGGCTTGCACAGGCAGGTGAAATCGCTCGTCACGCCGTAGCCGTCGCCGTCGGCGTCGCTGAAGTAGACCTGGCAGCCCGTCGCGTCGGGCTCGTCGGTCTTGCCGTCGCAGTTGTCGTCCACGCCGTTGCACGCCTCGGTCGCGCCAGGGTGGACGCTGGCGGCGCTGTCGTCGCAGTCGCCGCTCACGGTGACGGTGGAGAGCGCGGTCGCGTTGCACAGGCACAAACCGGTCGCCGGGTCGCCAAAGGTGTCCTTGTCCGCGTCGACGTAGTAGAGCTTGCAGCCGGTGGCGTCCATCTCGTCGGTGAAGCCGTCGCAGTTGTCGTCCACACCGTTGCACGCCTCGGTCGCGCCGGGGTGGACGGCGGCGGCGCTGTCGTCGCAGTCGCCGGCTTTGAGCGCCGTGCGGGTCGCGTCGGGCGCGCACAGGCACGTGGGCGTGGCGATGCCAAAGCCGTCGCCGTCCAGGTCGACGTAATAGTCGATGCAGCCCTGGGCGCCGACCTCGTCGGTCACGCCGTCGCAGTTGTCGTCGATGCCGTTGCACAGCTCGATCGCGCCAGGATGGACGCTGGCGCTGCCGTCGTCGCAATCGCCGCCTTGGACGGCGGTCTGCATGCCCAGCGGCGCACAGCGGCAGGTCGCCGCGCCGGTGCCCCACATGTCGCCGTCGCCGTCCGTGAAGTAGTTGACGCAGCCCTGCGCGCCCGGCTCGTCGGTCACGCCGTCGCAGTTGTTGTCGGTGCCGTCGCACAGCTCCTGCGCGCCGGGATAGATGGCCTTGTCGCCGTCATTGCAGTCGCCGCCACCGCCGGGGCAGGTCTTGGGCTTGCCCAGCGTGAGCTTGGAAGCGGCGCAGTAGGCGTCGCCATCGCCGTTGCAGCCGTCGTCGGTGATGGCGTTGCAGTCGTTGTCGATGTCGTCACACACTTCGCTCGCGCCGGGGTGGATCGCCGCGTCGCCGTCGTTGCAGTCGCGCAGCGCGCCGCTCGTGGACAACGCGCAGGTGACCGTCGCGCCCGCCGCCCAGCCCTTGGTGGCGTCGCAATAGCCGTCGCCGTCGTCGTCGCAGCCGTCGTCGGTGATGCCGTTGCAGTCGTTGTCCAGACCGTCACACGTCGTCTCGGTCGGCATTTCGGCGTTGGCAATCGCGGTGTAGTCGCAGAGCCACGCGCCTTCGGGGCAGGTCGCGACCGGCTTGGTCACCGCGCAGACGCCCACCTGCTTGCAGGTCGAATTCGCCACCGGCAACGCGCTGGGCTCGTCGGTCACGCCGTTGCAGTCGTCGTCCAGCAGGTTGCACTGCTCGGGCTTGGCCTTGTTTTGGCTGTTGCAGGTCAAGCCGCTCTGGTCGGCGCTGCAGATCACCTTGCCGCCGGCGCAGGCGCCCGTCAGGCAGCCGTCGCCGAGCTTGCGCTGGCTGATGCCGTCAAAGTCGGTGTAGGCAAAATCCTCGTCCGTCGCGCCGTCGCAGTCGTTGTCCAGGCCGTCGCAGCTCAGCTCGACCATGACCTGGCACACGGGCGGCGTGCCGCTGCAAGTGCACTGCAACTCTCCGGCTTTGCAGCTGTCCTTGGGGTTGGTGGACGTCTGCATGCCCGGCACTTGGCTGAAGTCGCATGCCCAAACGCCGCTGACGCACGTCTTGAGGATCGCGCCGCTGCCGGCGGCGCAGACGCCCGTCGGCTGGCAGCCGGTGCCCGCCACGGCGACGAGCTTCTCGTCGGTGTTGCCGTCGCAGTTGTCGTCGATGCCGTTGCAGGTTTCCGGCGCGCTCCCGTCGGCGCTGCCGCCCGGGTCGGTCGAGCAAATGGCGGCGGCGGTGTTGGCGCATTGCACAACGCCGATGCCGCATGCGCCGATGCCGTCGCATGGCGCGTGGATCGGCAGCTGCGCCTTGTCGGACTGCTGGGTGTAGGTGAACGGCTCGTCGATGGCGCCGTCGCAGTTGTCGTCCTTGCCGTTACACGCCTCCGTGGTCGGCGTCTGGTCGCCGGTGCAGCCGACACAGGTGCCTGACGCGCTGTCGAACTTGCCCGTGCAGTCCGCGGCGCTGCCGGGCGTTTGACCGTTCGTGAAGTGCTTGCACACCAAATTGCCCGTCAGCTGGTCGTATTTGTCGCCGACGTGGCCGCACTCGCCTTTGCTGTTGCCGCACGGCGCATCCTTGCCTTCCGGGTCGCCGTCGTCGGTGATGCCGTCGCAGTTGTCGTCCTTGCCGTTGCAGATCTCGTCCGCGTACGGGTGGATGGCCGCAATCGTGTCGTCGCAATCCGCCGGAACCGCCCAGCCGTCCTGGTCCTTGTCATTGCCGGCACACGCGGGGTCGGGCAAGGTGCCGCAGCTCTCTGAAGTGCCGCTGTCGCATTTCTCCGGCGCGTACGGGTGGATCTTCGGGTCCTGGTCGTTGCAGTCCACGCTCAACGCGTAGCCGTCGCCGTCCACGTCGGTGACCTGACACGGCACCGTCGTGTGGTCGCAGTTTGTGTCGCAAATCGTCTTGTCGACGACGCTGGCCGGACAGCATTTTTCAGGGTGCTTGGACGGGAAGATCTCGGCGTGGAACATCGCGAATTTGTAGTCGCATAGCGCCTTTTCAACGTCGTTCTTGACGCCGTCACCGTCGATGTCTTCCAGGGCGCAGTTCTGGTTGATCTGGCCGTCGCAGTCGTCGTCCAAGTCGTTGGCGCAGTTCTCCACGGTCTTGTTGCCGATCGTCGAACAGACCATCGGCAGCTTCGGGTCGCTGGCGCATTGCCACTGGCCGCCGGCGCACACGCCCTGGCCGCAGGGATCGCCGGCTGTGTGGGTGTGGCTGGGATCGTCGGCGGTCGGCAGCTTGTCGTCGACGACGAGGTCGCAGTCATTGTCCTTGTGGTCGCAGATCTCCTTGGCGCTGGGGTTGATGGCGGCATCGGTCGCGGCGCCGGGCAGGCAGGCGACTTCCTTGCAATCCGGGGCGCCGTCCTTGTCGGAGTCGATGCAGGCCAAATCGGTGCCGTCGCAGTCCTGATCGATGCCGTCGCCGCACTGCAAGCACGGGTCCTCGGTGTTGAAGGGGCTGGAGGAAAAGCCTTTCGGCACGCCGGTGGCGTCGGTGGCGCCGTCGTCGTTGCAGTCGCTTGGGTCGTTCGCGTCGCTGCAGCAGCCGGCCTTGGTGCAGTCGGGCACGCCGTCGCCGTCGGCGTCACACGGGGGCCGCGGCGCGCGCAGCGTGATGGCCAATTCACCGGTGGTGCGGGTGTCGATGACGCCCGTCCACGCCGTCAGCACCTGCTTTTTCTCGACGCCCAGCACGCGCAGCTGCAGCACGCCAGCGGTGCCAGCCGGTTGGGCGACGTCGATGGCATACGGCGCGGTCACGATGTTGCGACCCGCCGGCACGGCAAAATTCAGCGCGGCTTCCTGGCCGGGCAGCGGCAGCTTGAGCGTCTTGCCGTCGGGCGAGCGCAGTGCCAGCTGCAGCGCGGCGATCGTCGCGCCCGGCTGCAGCGGCGGCTCACTGCTGATGACAAGCCGCAACGTCGGGTAATCCGTCACGTCCTTGGCGCAGCCGACGACCAGCGCCAGCACCAAGCAGGCCAGGCCAAATGCCGTTTTTCGACTGCGTAGGGTCATTCTGGCTCCGCGCGACGGCGACGGCATCCACGCCGGTCCCGCCAGTATAACGGAGCGACGCGCGGGATGAAACGCGCCGCGGCAAATCGCCGAGGTGCCGCGGCAGGCCGTGAAAGAGTCGCAAGTTCCGTGGGGTTAGCGTCGGCGCTTGCGTCGTCAGCCGGTCCAGCTATGCTCGGCGCCGCCCATTGGCCCAGAGGTTCCCGTGTCCGCGCAAGCCCGCATCCTCGTCGTCGCCAATGGTCCGGAGCTGCTGCAGTCGCTGGCGGCGGTGACGACACCGCTGGGCCACCTGCTGATGCACGCGCAGACCGCCGATGAGCTGGCGCAACGCCTGGGCGAGCTGCGGCCAGAGCTGTTGGTGATCGACGCCGACGCGCCGCTGGCGCGCGAGGTGGAGAAGCTCTCGGACGTGCTGAGCCGCATCCGCGGCGATGGCACGCGACCGCAGCTTGTGCTGATCGCCCGCGCCGACGACACGCTGCGCGAGACGCTGTGCATCGCCACCCGCGCCGATGACGTGCTGGACAAGCCGGTTGACGCCCTGGAGCTGCAGGTCTGCGTGCGGACGGCCGTGCGCGTACACCGCTCGAGCGCACAGGCGATGCGCGACCGCGACATCCTGAACGCGCTGTTCGAGCTCTCGACCTTTTCCAAGGCCTACGCCTCGACCGATGAGGTGCTGGAAGCGCTGGCGCGGCGCGTGTCCGAGTGGATGGGCATGGCGCACGTCGTGGTGACGCTGGGTACAGCGAGCCAGCCGCGGGCGGTGGCGGAAGTGCACCGGCTGGCGGGCGGCCGCGGCAGCTCGGTTGTCGATCGGCGCCACGCCGAACTGTGCAACCGTGGGGAAATGCTGGTCATTGAGGAATCCGAAGGGGTGCTGGCGGGCGAGCATCCGGCGACGCTGCCGTACGTCGGCTTGCCGCTGCAGAGCCAGGACGGCGAGATCCTGGGCGCGCTGCACGCCTGGGGCCACGAAGCGCAGGCGTCCATGAACCACCGCGTCGGCGCCAGCGCGCGGCTGCGCGTGCTGCGGGTGGCGGCGGAGCGCATCTCCACGGAGATCCAGCTGCACCAGACAAACCGCCGTCTGGAAGAGATGGCCGAGGCGCGCACGGCGGACCTGACGGCGGCGCTGGAGCGGCTGCGCGGCGTAAATGCCCAGCTGCTGGAGGCGAGCCGCGACACGGTGATGCGCCTGGCGCGCGCCGCTGAATACCGCGATGGCGACACGGGTGAGCACGTCGAGCGCATGAGCAGCTACGCCCAAGTGCTGGCGCGGCAGCTGGGCATGACGGTCGAAGACCAGGCGCTGATCAAGCTGGCGGCGCCGATGCACGACGTCGGTAAAATCGGCATCCGCGATTCCGTGCTGCTGAAAGAAGGCCGGCTGACCGACGACGAATGGCAGCAGATGCGCGAGCACCCGAACATTGGCGCGCGGATCCTCGCTGGCTCGCGGTCCAAGCTGCTGCAGATGGCGGAGCAGATCGCCGCGGCGCACCACGAAAAATGGGATGGCACCGGCTATCCGAACGCCGCAAAAGGCGAGGTGATTCCGCTGGTTGGCCGCATCGTGGCGCTCGCCGACGTGTTTGACGCGCTGACGACGCCGCGCGTGTACAAGGACGCGTGGAGCGTGGACGACGCCGTGGCGCACATCCAGCGCGAGCGCGGCCGGCATTTTGACCCGAAGATCGTCGCGGCGTTTGAGCAGTGCCTGGACCAGCTGCTGGAAGTCCGCGCCGCGTATCTGGAATAAGCGCCCGTGCGGCAGCATCGCTGGGTCGCCAAGTGCGCCCGCTGCGCGATACGCACGGCCACACACGGCTGGGACGCGATTGGGTTGCTTCTACGCGGGTCCTAACCGTCAGGCCTTGGGCTTGCGCGGCTTGGCCGTCGGTCGAAAGCCCGGCACGCCGCGCGGAATCGCCACAAGCGCCGCCTGCGCCCGCTGCCGGTCGGCCTGCCGCTGTTGCACGACGACGCTCGGCGGCCGCCGCGCGCGTTCTTCGGTCTGCGGCGCGGTGCGGTGGCGGCGGTCAAGGTCCGAGGGCAGCGTGCCGCCATCTTCAGCGATCAGCGCGCGAAAATCCGCCGGCAGCGGCGCGCGCACGGTAAAATGCTCACCGGTCACCGGATGCTTGAGCTCCAGCGCGCGGGCGTGCAGCATCGTCCGCGGCGCCAGCTTCTTGACGATCGGCCCGCCGTAGAGGAAATCACCGCAGATCGGCGCGCCCAGCGCCGCCAGCGTGGCGCGGACCTGGTGCTTGCGGCCCTGCTCCGGGATGACGCGGACGAGGCCAAAACGCCGACCGCGGCCGAGCACCTCGACCTCCGCCGCTGCCGTCAGCCCGCCGTCCGGCACCACCGCCATGAATTCGCCGCCGCCGATCTTGCGCGGCTTGAGCTGCAGGTCCGCGCGCTGCCACCGCACGCCCGGCACCGGCGAGGTCAGCGCCAGGTAGACCTTCAGCACACGCCGCTCGCGAAACGCCTCATTGGCCAGCCGCGCCGCCTCCTCGCTGCGGGCAAAAAGCAGCACGCCGGAGGTCTCTTTGTCCAGCCGGTGCACGAGGTGGATGCTCGCCGGATCCTCGCCCTTGGCGGCGACGTGCGCCTGCAGCCAGGTCAGCGCCGAGGCGACGTCATCGGCGCCGTGCGACAGCAGCCCGGACGGCTTGTCCAGCGCGATCAAAGCGGAGTCCTGGAACAGAATCTTGGGCTGGAGCGCCATGGCCGGGTCCTTGCAGCGCCGGACGGGCTGCGGCAGGCAAGGTAGCACGCATCGGCGGGCGACAAAAACAACGAGGCCTGTGAATCGGCTGACTCACAGGCCTTGGTCGATCGGATAACTGGGTGACCGGCGCGAGGCGCCCGTTGCAAAAACGGACCCGCGGCGATGGTCGGGGTGACAGGATTTGAACCTGCGACTCCTTGCTCCCGAAGCAAGTGCGCTACCAGACTGCGCTACACCCCGATTTGTGCTGGCCGCAACGCGTCGGCCGGGATTCGCTGGGTTGGACGGTTGGACCGCCTTCGCCCGAGCGCGCGTGGCGGACACACCGCCAGCGGGCCGGTAGAATGCGTCCGGTCGGTCGGGTTGTCAAGGTCTGACCGGTTGTCAATCGCTCGCGGCGGCGGCACACTCGCGACCTGGAGGTCTGGATGCGTTTTTTGTTGCTGCTCCTCACGCTTTTTGCACAGTCGGCATTTGCCGATCCCCTCACGCCGAATCGGTTTTTGGACGACACCCAGCCGTGGCATGAGCCGGCGGGCCGCGCCGTCGACTTCCAACACCTGGAGCTGACCGTGACGCTGGACCCGGCGGGCGAAGTCACCGGCCATGCGATCTACAGCGGCGTGCTGCGTCAACCGACCAAGGAACTGCGCTTGGATGCTGTGGATTTTGTCATCGACGACGCGTCCTGGCTGGTGGACGGCAAGCCGGTGGCGGTCAAGCCGACGACCGATCACGGCGCGCTGCACTTCGATCTGGCGTTTACCGAGCCGCCCGGACCGTGGCAGCTGGACCTGAAGTGGCACGCGCGGCCCAAGCGCGGCTTGAATTTCGTGCAGCCCGATGTCGACGCGCCGCAGCGGCCGCAGCACGTCTGGAGCCAGGGCGAGACCGAGGAGGCGCGGTACTGGCTGCCGAGCCCGGATGACCCGGATGAGCGGCTGTCGTGGAACGTGACGATCATCGCGCCGGCGGCGTGGCAGGCGCTGTCCAACGGCGAGCCGGGACCGCGCACGGTGGCCGACAACAAGGCGACGACGCGCTACGCGTTTACGCAGGAGGCGCCGATCTACCTGCTGAACATCGCCGCTGGGCCGTTCGTCGCCGTTGATCACCCGCACGCGCTGACGCCGCTGCGCACATGGGCGCTGCCGGACGTGGTGGAGGACATGCGCCGGGCGTTCGCGGTGACGCCGGACATCCTGGACAAGCTGAACGCGCTGACGGGCCTGGCGTATCCGTGGGGCCGCTATGGCCACGTCGTTGTTGGTGATTTCTCGTTTGGCGGTATGGAAAATGTCTCGCTGACGACAGTGACCGACCGCGCGATGCCGGACACGCGCGAGCAGCTGGACTGGCAGGTCGATGGCCTGATCGCCCACGAGATGGCGCACCAGTGGTTTGGCGACTGGCTGACCTGCCGCACCTGGGCGGACATCTGGCTGAACGAGGGTTTTGCCAGCTATTTTGACCTGCTCGTCACCGAAAAACGCTTGGGCCGCGCGCGGTTCGATGAGGAGCTGGCGCAGGCTCGCGCGTCGTACCTGACCGAAGCGGCGGAGTACCTGCGGCCGATCGTCACCGACCGCTACCGCGACCCGGACGAGCTTTTTGACCGCCACACCTACCAAAAAGGCGCGCTGGTGCTGCACATGCTGCGGCGGCAGCTGGGCGACAAGGCGTTTTTTGCCGGCATCGCCGCGTACCTGAAGGCCGGCGCGCGCAGCGTCGAGACCGCCGACTTCCAACGCGCGCTGGAGGAGGCGTCGGGCAAGTCCCTGCGCGGCTTCTTCACGCGGTGGCTGCGCCAGGCCGGCCACCCGGTGCTGCACGCCAAGGTGACTTGGGATGAACCGAGCAAGACGCTGAAGATCACCGTGCAGCAGAAGCAGAAAATCACCCACGGCCAGCCGGCTTTTGACCTGACGATCCCGCTGCGCATCCAGACGCCGGAGAGCTGCGTGGTGACAAAGCTGCAGCTGGACGGCCAAAAGGCGGACTACACGCTGACGGCGACGGCGCGGCCGTCGGTGATCGAGATCGACCCGGAGCTGACGGTGCTGGCCGACTGGACGCTGGAGGCGGACGTCGAGGACCTGGCGGCGATGCGCGATCACGCGCTGTCGGCGGACGTGCGGCTGCAAGCGGTGACGGCGCTGGGCAAGCAGCTGGCCAGCCCGCTGGCGGTGGCGGCGCTGCAGCGGGCGCTGAAAGACGACGCGGCGCGCCATGTGCGGACGGCGGCGGCGGAGCAGCTGGGCAAGGCGGAGCGGCCGGCGGCGCACGCTGAGCTCGTGGCGGCGCTGCAGCACGACCCGGAGTCGATTGTCCGCGCGACGGCGGCGCTGGCGCTGGGCGAGTTGCACGATCAGCCGGCGTGGCCACAGCTGATGACGGCGCTGAAGAAGGATCGGTCGTACGCCGTGGTGCGCGGGGCGATGACGGCGCTGCACAAGATCGACCGCGAGGCGGCGCGCGATGTGCTGCGCGAGACTGCAGCGGAAGCCAGCCACCGCGACACGCTGGCGACGCACGCGCTGTCCCTGCTGGGCCAGACGGGCGATCCGCGCGATGCCAACCTGTTGTGGCAGCTGGCGCAGCCGGGCAACGCCAAGCCGCTGCGGGAAGGCGCGCTGCCGGCGCTGGCGGCGTGGGGCGTGCGCAACGAGCCGCAGCGCGAGAAAGTGCGGCTGTTTCTGGAGAGCACGCTGCACGAGCCGAACTTGCGGCTGCGGCAGCACGCGGCGCAAGCGCTGGGCGTGCTGGGCGACCCGGCGTCGCGCGGGCAGCTGCTGGCGGCGGCGGACCGCGAGGTGTTCTTCCGCACGGCGGAGCTGATGCGCAAGGCCGCCGGGGAGCTGGGCCACAAGACGCCGGTCGAGGAACGGCTGAAGCACCTGGAGGAGCAGCTGGAGAAGCTGCAGCGCGGGCCGAACGCCAAACCGGCGGAGACGCGGTAGACTGGCGCGTGAACCTTGAACCAGCGCGAGCGTACCGGCATGAATTTTCAAAGAGCGCGGTGGATCGCGGCAACCGGCGTGGTGCTGGCGGCGCTCGTCGCGGCGCTGGCCTTGCGGTCGCCGGCGCACGAGGCCAGCGGCAAGGAAGGCGAGGTCGTGGCGGATTTTGAACTGCCGCGCATCACCGCGGCAGGCGTCGAGCTGGCGACAGTGGACGGCCCGGCGAACCACCGCGGCAAGCCGTTCCTGCTGCACTATTGGGCGCCGAGCTGCGGGCCGTGCCGCGCCGAGCTGCCGCTGTGGCAGGCGCTGGCGACGCAAAGCGGCGCGAATTTCACGGTGCTGACTGTCGCGGGCGATGACGCGGCGGACGTCACCGGCTACCTCGCGGCGCAGCACATGACGCTGCCGGTGGTGTGGGATGACAGCGGCGCGGGCCACCGTGCGCTCAACGTCTGGGGCATCCCGCACACGTTTGCCATCAGCCGCGCGGGCGTGATCGTCCGCGACCTCGAGGGCGCGCAATCGGCGGCGACGCTGCAAGCCGCGCTGGCGGCAGCGAGCCGCTAGCCGCGGTCACGTCTCGATCGCCACCGTCGCCACAACGATCAGGTCACCCTCCACAGTGGTGCCGACGATGAACACGTCGATGTCCGGCGACAACCCCCACGGCGTCTTGGGCCCGACCCGATAGACGTGCAGGTAGCTGAGCTGCGACGTCAGGATTTTCTTGAGCTTTTGGAATTGCGGCGCGCGCGCCTTCTCAAAATCCCCCCACCAATCCTGCGGCTCCACGTAGGGCTGCAGCAGCTTCGTCAGCGTCAGCGACTCCACCGCGCGCTGCGCCAGCGGCAGCGTCTGCGGCCGCTGCACGTAGATCGGCGCGACCTTCGCCTTGATGTTCCAGGCCGTCACGTGCGGCGTACCGGCACCCGGCAGGACAAAGACCTGCAGCGGGTAGTCGGACTCGCTCGTGTAGAGCAACCCCGACGCGGCGGCGGCAAGCTCCGCCTGCACCGTCGCTGTCGGCGCGCGGTGCGCCACTGTGGTGGCAGTCAGCGCCGGCAGGGCGACGGCAAACGACGGCGCGGCGTCCACAGCGGCAGCATCGGTCGCGCCAGCATCGGCCGCCGGATACGCGGTTGTGGTACAGGCCGCCAGCAGCGCCGGCAGCAGCAAAAAGAAGCGGGACATGGGCACCTCCAGACGCGCAAACGGGCGCGCACAGAGGTATTCGGGCGGGCGGGGATTTTGCCGCGGCAAGAAGCGCCGAATTATTTGCCGCCGACGCATTTTTGCCCGGGCGTCAGGCACTGCCCGCCCGCCGACGCGCAGTCGACGCACGTGTAGCCGCTGGCGCATGCGGGCGCGCAGCCGGTGCCGAGGCACGGCGCGGCATACGCGGCGATGGCCTTGCCGGCTTGCTGGGCGGTGCAGGCGCTGTCGTAGCTGTGGCCGTCGCAGCCGCAGATGGGCGAAAATTGGCCAGCACAATCGATGGGTTTGGGCTGGCATTTGCCGAGCGTGAAGCCGCAGCCGGTGTTGTCGCACCAGGTCGTGGCGCTGCAGTCGGCTTGGGTGGCGCAGGCGGTGGCCGCGACGGCGATGTCCGCTGGCACGTCGGGCGCGACTTCGCCGCCGGTGTCGCCGCTGTCGGCGGGCGCATCGCTGGTGTCCGTGGCGTCGGTCGGCGTGGCGCAGATGCTGGTGCGGGCCGGGTCGACGTCGGGCGCGTCGGTGCACACGCCATTGGATCCCCACATATTTTCGAGGCAGCCGGTCGCAAAGCCGTTGTCGGTCGACCAGCGGTAGCCGATGAGCACGCCGCTGGCGTTGAACCACCAGGTCTCGCCGACGTAGCCGCTGCGGCCGTACACGAGCGTGCCGCCGTCGCTGCACGGAACTTCGCCTGCTGACAATGGAAAATCATAGCAATAGGTCTGCGCCGCGGTCTTGGCTTGGGCAATCGTCGTCGTCAGCGGCACCTTGGTCAGCGCCACCAGCGGGTGGCTGCACGGCGGTACGTCCAGCAGCGCCACGTCCTGGTCGTCCAGCGCTTCCACCACAGCGGCGTCATCGGTCGCCGTCGCCTGCGCACCGCAGCCCAGCAGCGCCAGCGCCACGCCCATCGTCCCCAGCCATCGCCGCGCCATCGCCACCTCCGCTGCGCAACTCTCGGGCCAGCGGCGGCAAAAGTCACGGGGCAATCGCCGCCTGCGCCGCAATCGCTTGCCACGCCGCGGGGTGCGCGCCATCATCCGCGGCGTCCCCCATTGCACAACCACCCGCTACCGGAGCGACCATGAGCCACATTTTGGGCAAATTTTGTTGGTACGAGCTGAACACAACCGACCTCGCCGCCGCCATCCGTTTCTACGGCCCCGTGGCCGGCTGGACCTTTGACGGCGCCACCGATGGCCCGCACGCCTACCCGCACATCCGCAACGGCGAAGGCCATGTGGGCGGCGTGACGCTGCTGCAGGAACAGGCCAAGGCCATGGGCGCGCCGCCGCACTGGCTGGGCTACATCGAGGTGGCGAACACCGACGCGACGCTGGCCAAGCTGCAAGCCTTGGGCGGCACGCTGTATTTTGGCCCGATGGACCTGCCCGGCACCGGGCGTTTCGCCGTCGTCGCCGATCCGCAGGGCGCGGCGTTCGCGCTGTACCAGCCAGAAAAGCAGGAGCCGGCGCGCGATCCCAAGCAGCCCGGCGAATTCAACTGGCACGAGCTGGCTTGCAACGATCCGGTGGCGGCTTTTGCCTTTTATTCCGAGCTGTTCGGCTGGGAGACGAAGGTCGAGATGGACATGGGGCCGATGGGCATCTACCGGGTCTTTGGCCTGGGCGACCAGCAGATGGGCGGCATCTTCAAGCGGCCGCCGCAGATGCCGGTGTCGGCGTGGCTGTACTACATCATGGTGGCGGACGTGGACGCGGCGCTGCAGCGCGCGACGGACGGCGGCGCCAAGCTGCTCAACGGGCCGATGCCGGTGCCGGGCGGCGGGCGCATCGTGCAGCTGCTGGATCCGCAGGGCACGATGTTCGCGATCGTCGGCTAGCCGCAACCGCCAGGACCGCAAAAACCAGAACGGCCGCCTCCACTTGCGCGGGGGCGGCCGTTCTACTTTCAGACACCGATCGCGGCTTTACGCCACGCCGTTGGCATAGCTGCCGATCGAATCCAGCCCGGTCGTATCCCCCGCAGCCGTCTCGATCTCCATCGTGGTGTACGCGCTCAGACCCGTACCAGCCGGGATGAGGCGACCCATGATGACGTTTTCCTTCAGGCCGTTCAGGAAGTCCTTCTTGCCCGACAACGCCGCTTCCGTGAGGACCTTGGTGGTCTCCTGGAACGCCGAAGCCGCGATGAAGGACTCCGTCGACAGCGACGCCTTGGTGATACCGAGCAGCAGGGGCTCGCCCGACGCCGGCTTGCCGCCGTCCGCCATGACGCGCTGATTTTCCTCATCAAAGCGGAATTTCAGCACCTGCTGGTCGACCATGAACATCGTGTTGCCGGTCTTGGTCACGCGCACCCAGCGCAGCATCTGGCGGACAACCACTTCAATGTGCTTGTCGTTGATGCGCACGCCTTGCAGACGATAGACCTCCTGGATCTCGTCGACCAGGTACTTGGCCAGCGCCTCGATGCCGAGCACGTGCAAGATGTCGTGCGGGTTCAGCGGACCGTCCATCAGCGGATCGCCGGCGCGCACGCGGTCGCCCTCGGCCACCGTGAAGTGCTTGCCCTTGCCGATGAGGTACTCACGCGGCTGGCCGATTTCCGGCGTCACGATGACGCGCTGCTTGCCCTTGACGCCCTTGCCAAACGACACGATGCCGTCGACTTCCGCCATGATGGCATGGTCTTTCGGCCGCCGCGCCTCGAACAGCTCCGCCACGCGCGGCAGACCGCCCGTGATGTCCTTGGTCTTGGCCTGGTCGCGCGCCATCTTCGCCAACACGTCGCCGGGCTTGACCGTGCCGTCTTCGCTGACGACCAGGTTCGCGCCCACGGGCAGGTTGTACTGCGCGAGAGCCCCCGTGCGGTCGTTGCGCAGGATCTCGCCGTCCGGGCCGACGATCGCCACGCGCGGACGCACCGCCGGGTCCTTCGAGTCGATGATGAACTTCTGCGCGAGACCGGTCGTCTCGTCCAGCTGTTCCTTCATCGTCAGGCCTTCGTCGACGTCCAAAAGGCGAACCTTACCGCCGATGTGCGTGAGAATCGGCGTAAAGCCCGAGTCCCATTCCGCCAGCAGGTCGTTCTTCTTGACCGTCTGGCCGTCCAGCACCTTCACGCGCGCGCCCGCCTGGATGGCGAACGCCGGGCAACGGTCTTCCGGCACGCCGGGCAGCGTCACAAGCAGGTGACCACGCGCCACCGCCACTTTGCCGCCGCCGTCCGCCGGATCCACAAGCGGCAGATCGCGGAACTTGACGACGCCTTCCACCGGAGCGCGGTGCTGCGGCAGATCGCGGTTGGTCGACGCCGCGCCGCCCACGTGGAACGTACGCATCGTCAGCTGGGTACCGGGCTCACCGATGGACTGGGCGGCAATGACGCCGACCGCTTCACCGATGTTGACCATCTTGCCGCGGGCGAGGTCACGGCCGTAGCAGAGGACGCAAACGCCGGTCTGGCTACGGCACGTGAGCACCGAGCGGATCTTGACCTTGCGGATGTGCGCGGCGTCGATCTTGGAGACAATCTTCTCCTCGATGACTTGGTCCGCTTCCACAAGCACGTTGCCGTCCGGGTCGACGATGTCTTCCAGCGCGACGCGACCGAGGATGCGGTCGGACAGCGGCTGAATCACTTCACCCGACTCTTCCAGCGCGTCCATGTCGATGCCGTCCAGCGTACCGCAGTCGAATTCCGTGATGACCGCGTCGTTGGCCACATCGACCAAACGCCGCGTCAGGTAACCGGAATTCGCCGTCTTCAGCGCCGTATCCGCGAGGCCCTTGCGGGCGCCGTGGGTCGAGATGAAGTACTGCAACACGCTCAGACCTTCGCGGAAATTCGCGGTGATCGGCGTCTCGATGATCTCGCCCGAGGGCTTGGCCATCAAACCACGCATACCGGCCAGCTGACGCATCTGCTGGGCCGAGCCACGCGCGCCGGAGTCCGCCATCATGAACACCGGATTCAGCGACTTGGTGTCATGCGTCTCGCCGGTCGCCGGGTTCGTCACCTTGCGCGTCGAGATACCGACCATCATCACCTTGGCGATCTTTTCCGTCGTGTCCGACCAGGTATCGACAACCTTGTTGTACCGCTCGCCGTCCGTAATCAGACCCTCGAGGTACTGCGTGGTGATGTCCGCCACGGTCTTTTGCGCCGCTTCGATCAGCGCCGGCTTGGCCGACGGGATCGTCATGTCGCTCAAGCAAACCGAGAGGCCCGCCTTGGTCGAGTTGGTGTAACCCGCCGTGCGCAGCGCGTCGGCCAGCAGCACCGTGTTCTTCGAGCCCGCCGCGCGGTACACCTCGTCGATCAGGTTCTGCAGTTCCTTCTTGCCCAGCTCGCGGTTGTACATGCTGAACGGCACGCCGTGCGGCACGATTTCGCTCAGCAGCACGCGGCCCGTCGTGGTCTCAACGGTGTCGCGGTGCGTCGGCGCGTCGCCTTCCTTGGCCGTGGTCGCCCACACCGGAATGCGGCAGCGGATCTTGGCCTGCAGGTGCAGCTCATTGGCGTCATACGCCGCGCGCACTTCCTCCGGCGAGGCAAACAGCTTGCCCGAACCGGCGACGTACGGCGACTCCCGCGTCATGTAGTACAGACCGAGCACGATATCCTGCGACGGATTGATGATCGGCTTGCCGTACGCGGGCGAGAGGATGTTGTTTGTCGACATCATCAGCACGCGCGCTTCAATCTGCGCTTCCAAGGACAGCGGCACGTGAACGGCCATCTGGTCACCGTCGAAGTCGGCGTTGAACGCCGTGCAAACGAGCGGATGCAGCTGGATCGCCTTGCCTTCAATGAGGATCGGCTCAAACGCCTGCATACCCAAACGGTGCAAGGTCGGCGCGCGATTGAGCAGCACGGGGTGCTCGCGGATCACGTCTTCCAGGATGTCCCACACGATGGCGGAGTCCTTTTCAACGAGCTTCTTGGCGCTCTTGATCGTCGTCACGTAGCCCAGCTCTTCCAGCTTGGCGTAGACGAACGGCTTGAAGAGTTCCAGCGCCATCTTCTTGGGCAGACCGCACTGGTGCAAGCGCAGATCCGGACCGACGACGATGACCGAACGACCCGAATAGTCGACGCGCTTGCCGAGCAGGTTCTGACGGAACCGACCCTGCTTGCCCTTCAGCATGTCCGACAGCGACTTCAGCGGCCGCTTGTTCGGACCCGTAATGACCTTGCCGCGTCGCCCATTGTCAAACAGCGCGTCGACCGCCTCTTGCAGCATCCGCTTCTCGTTGCGCACGATGATTTCCGGCGCGGCGAGCTCCAGCAGGCGCTTCAAGCGGTTGTTGCGGTTGATGACGCGGCGGTACAGATCGTTGAGATCCGACGTCGCGAAACGACCACCATCCAGCGGCACCAGCGGGCGGAGGTCCGGCGGCAGCACCGGGATCGTCGTCA
>CAIPXZ010000538.1 GCA_903869075.1 uncultured Myxococcales bacterium
TCACGCAACCTACCAGCAAATCAACAAAAGAAAGCGATCTTTTGGGGTAGCGCAGCAGCTATTATTTTGCGTGTGATTTTGACAATCACTGCGGTACAGCTACTTAGCCTTCCCTATCTAAAAATCGTTGGTGCAATTTTGCTGGTCTACATTGGCGTGCAATTATTGGCTGATAGCGATGATGAGGCTGAGATGGATGGCCACTCCAATATTTGGGGGGCGATACGTACAATATTAGTAGCGGACTTAGTGATGAGTCTGGATAACGTCATTGCAGTGGCTGCAGCCGCTCAAAAGGGTCCAGAAGAAACTCGTTTAGCGTTGCTCATTATTGGTTTGGGACTTTCTATTCCCTTGATTATTTTTGGAAGCACTATGCTTCTTAAGGTAATGGATCGTTTCCCAATCATCATTACTTTAGGGGCTGGTCTATTGGGCTTGCTTGCTGGAGGTATGTTGGTAGAGGACCCAGCCATTAAAGATTCTATGCAAGCTGCATTTGAAGATGCGCACATGATTTTTGAGGGTATTGGAGTTGCTATTGTGATCTTACTGGGCAACTATTTGAAGAAAAAGAATCACGCTAAACCATAAGCTTTTTTAGCCTACTTCTACATCAGAAAAGCCGGCGATAAAAGCTGGCTTTTTTTACGTCTGAGCTTCTTGAGGATGAAAGGACTAGACTGGATGATGAGGTATTTCAACTAGGGGGCCAGAATCAATGCAAAACATAAATCAAAACTATAGAAATCCACTCCAAATGCGGGATAAAGAGTTGGGATTTACGCTGATTGAGGTCATGGTTGTAGTGGCTATCATTGGAATTTTAGTGGCAGTTGCTGTGCCACAGTATCAAGATTACATTGCCCGCAGTCGCGTTATAGAGGGTATGAATTTATCCTCCAGTGCAAAATTAGCGGTGACTGAAGCTTTTGCGAGTCGTGGAACGGTCCTTATGGATGAGGCAACACACGGCTCATTTACTTTCACTCCTACACGTAGCGTGAAGTTAATTGAGATTACACCGTCCGGTGCAATTGCAATTGATTACCAAGTTAGCGTAGCGCCTGATGGAAAAAATACGCTTCATTTGGTGCCGACAAATGAGCCAGATGCTCATTCACCGAAGCCTATAGATTTATCGAAACCTGAGGGCGCCACTTGGGCGGGCGGTTGGGGAAGTCGCGCAACGCGCGATTCAGCCGGAGCTGGCGCCGTTCAAGGATGCACTTGACAGCCTCGCTGGTAGGATGGAAGGCCACGTCGAGGAACTGGAAGACCAGGCGCGAGAGGGAAAGAGGGCGGTGGAAGCCGTCAACAGCTGGCTGGCCGAAGCCACCTCGGTGGGTACGCAGCACGCTAAAGAGGCGCAGGACCGCGCGACCGCGCTCCACGAGCGCTTGGACGCGCTGACAAAGGAACTCGCTATCGCAGCAGACACTGAAGCGGGCAGAGTTCGCAGCTTCGAGGAATTGAGGACGGAGATCGGCGCCTGGACCGAGCAGAGCGGCCAGCAGGGCGTTCGACTTAACGCCATGCTGCGAGTCGCCGAAGGACTGGTGGCCGCAATCCGCCGTGACGCCAGCGAGTTCGTCGTGTTTCGGAACGACCTGACTGTGAAAGTCGACGAGCGGTCGGCGGAGGTCCTCAGTATCTTGAATGCGGCGCGGAATGAGGCATCGTCTGCGTCGGCGGCGCTGCACAGCCAGGTCCACAAAACACTCCCTGATGTCCTGAATACGGTCCAAGGCGAGTTGTCACAGTTCCGGATAGACACTGCGGAAAAACTTGGACAGCTACGGAACGACGTTTTGGAAAGGTCGACTAACGAGGCTGGGCGCGTCCTAACACGGATTCAAGAGACGGAGGCCGGCCTTACCCAGAAAGCCACGGATGACCTTGAGGCCGCGGAGACGCGGCTGAAGGCAATTCAGGATGCTGTCGGCCACTTGGCGGCGCAAGTCCATGCGGTTCGCGGGGAGCAGGAGCGCGGGCTCGCGGTTGTGGAAAGGGCAGACGGTCGCGTCATTCGTCTCGCGCTCGCGAACTTGCTGATTTTGGCGATCGGCTTGGCCGCCGCTGCGGTGTGGATCGGAACTCGGTGAGAGGCCGACGGGGTGACCGTTCGCGGCACGCACGCAAGCCGATCGCGTGGTCAACGGCGCATGGAGAGTCTGGAAACGGCACCAGCGCGTGGTAGTGACGATTTGCCGAGTCGAGCCGATCGGTGCGCGCCGCAAGATGTCTTATGTAATACGCAATATTTGTTATCTATCGCACGGACGGGGCCGATGCGCTCCCGACCCAGACCCGCCGGGGCCAAGCCGGTGCGGGTGGTTCGTCAGTGATTTCAATTGACTGTCAAATCAATGTCAGCTCCTCGCCAACTTGGCACGCCTCGTGCAGTGACTCTTTCCCAGCAACATCAGTCGTTGCCCGCTCCCGAAGGCACCGCCGTGGACACGCGAAGTCAAACCCTGCGACACTCAGCCCGCCCGGAAACGGAGAGCGCGATGCCGGAGTCTGCCCAGTTTGAGTTCCTGCGCCCCCACCGCCCGATTCTGGCGGACTTGGCCGCGTTTGCTGAACGCTACGTCGGCTCGGATCCCCACGCCTGCCTGGTCAAGCTGCGGACGTTTGCGGAACTCGTGGCGTTGACGCTCGTCGACACGCTGCGGCTGCCGACCACGCTCGACGCCAACCTGAACGACCTGCTGAACGATCCGACCTTCAGGAGCGTCACGCCCGGTGTCGTGCAGGACAAGCTTCACTACTTGCGCCGCTCGGGCAATCGGGCCGCGCACAAGCACGAAGGCACAGCCGACGAAGCGTTGCAGGCTCTTCGTGAGGCGCACGAGGTTGGCCGCTGGCTGGTCGTGCGCCTGTTCGGGGCCGACTCGCACGCCGTGCCCGTCTTCAAGCAATCGCAGTTGCCCGTCGAAACGACCAAAGGCCAGCTCCAGCGTGAGAAGAAGTCGCTGCTGGAGCAAATCGCGCTCCAGGACGTCAAGCTGCGCGAAGCGCTTACGGCGCTGGACGACGAACGCAAGGCGCGTATCGAGACCGAGGCTGTTCGAGTCGAGCCGACCAACACCGAAGTTGTCGCGCTTCTGGATGAGGCGGCGCAGGCGGCGCAAGCTGTCGAGCTGGACGAACTTGCGACTCGGCGCACGCTCATCGATGCGCTTCTCGCCGACGTGGGCTGGGATGTCGGCGCGAACGGCAAGAACACCGAGCAGGTTCGCCAAGAAGTACAGCTCTCGCTGATCCCCGACGAGGCCGGCAACGGTTTCGCCGACTACGTGCTCTACGCGGCGGATGGGCGTCCGATCGCAGTCGTAGAAGCCAAGCGCACGGCCAAGAGCGCCGAGGCCGGGCGCACGCAGGCGTGGCTCTACGCGAACGCGCTCGAACGCGCGACCAAGACCCGGCCGATCATCTTCTACACCAACGGCCATGACATCTTCATCTGGGATGACAAGGCCATCGCGTCGCTGCCGCGCAAGATCTACGGCTTCTACTCGCGCGACAGCGTCGACTACCTGCACCACCAGCGCGTGCACCAGAAAGATCTTCTGACCGTTGCCAGCAATCCGGCGATCTGCGGCCGCCTCTACCAAATGGAAGCCATCCAGGCCGTTTGCGAGCGCTTTGCGACCGGACACCGCAAAGGCCTCTTGGTGCTTGCCACCGGCACGGGCAAAACGCGGATCGCGGTGTCGCTTTGTGACCGCATGGCGCGTGCCGGCTGGGCCAAGCGCATCCTCTTCCTGTGTGACCGCAAAGAACTCCGCAAGCAGGCCGGCAACGTCTTTGGCGAGTTCCTGCCTGACACGCCCAAGGTCGTCTTGTCGGCGGCGACGGCGAATGACCAGAACCAGCGCATCTACTTGGCGACATACCCGTCAATGGCCAAGTACTACACGACGTTCGATCCCGGGTTCTTCGACCTCATCATCGCCGACGAGTCGCACCGCAGCCTGTACAACCGCTATCGGTCGCTATTGCAGTGGTTCGACGCCATGCAGGTCGGCCTGACCGCCACGCCGCGTAAGGTGATGACGCACCACACGTACCGGCTGTTTGGCTGCGAGCAGGACAACCCGACGTCATTCTTCAGCTACGACGAGGCGATCTCGCACGATCCGCCGTATCTGGTTCCGTTCCGCGTGGTCAAGACGTCCAGCAAGTTCCGCCGCGAAGGCATGAAGTGGGCGGACCGCAGTGAGGAGGAAAAGGCGCATCTGGAAGAAGCCGGACTGGCCGAGATGGACGTCGCCTCGCCCGAATTCGACCGCCAAGTGCTGAACCGCGACATGGCGCGCCAGGTCATCCGCGACCTGATGGACAACGGCATTCGCGACGCTTCCGGCAGTCGGCCCGGCAAGACCATCGTCTTTGCGCGCAACCATCCGCACGCCAAGCTGCTCACCGAGGTATTTGGCGAGCTGTATCCGCAGTACGGCGGCACGTTCTGCCAGCTCATCGACTCCTACGACGACCGCGCGGAAGTGCTGCTCGACCAGTTCAAGGACCCGGCGAACAACCTGACCGTCGCGATCTCCGTGGACATGCTGGACACCGGCGTGGATGTGCCAGAGGTCGTCAATCTGGTGTTCGCCAAGCCGGTCGGCTCCTACGTGAAGTTCTGGCAGATGATTGGTCGCGGGACGCGGCTGTGTCCTGGGCTGTTTGGGCCTGGGCACGACAAGTCGGAGTTCCTGATTCTCGATCACTGGAACAACTTCGAGTACTTCGGTGAGCCCAAGGACGAGAAAGAGCAGTCCAAGGAAAAGTCACTCCTGCAGCGCCTGTTCGAGAAGCGCCTCGCGCTGGCGGAGGCCGCTCGTGATGCGAAAGACGCGGAGATGACGGCCCGCGTCGTCGACCTGCTGCATGCGGACGTGTTGGCACTGCTGAAGACGAAGAGCATTCTGGTCCGCGACCACTGGCAAGAAGTCCAGCAGCTCAGCAAGCACGAACGGATCGCGCAGCTGGACGCGACGACGCTGGCCGCGCTCAAGGTCGACGTGGCGCCGCTGCTTGGTGAAGTCGACGTGCGCGGCCACGAGCCCGCCCTGCGCTTTGACTACCTGGTCGCCGACGCCCAACTCGCTGCATACGTGTCGCCGGCGAAGCTGGCCACCCTGCACGCACGCATGGTGCAGGAGGTCGAACTCCTTCCGAAGAACCTCGCGCCGGTGAAGGCGATGGAGTCCAAGATCGACGCGGTGAAGTCGGCGGCCCTCTGGGACCAGCTGAAGCCATCTGCTCTGGAGCCGATTCGCGCCGCTCTGCGTGGCCTCATTCAGTTCCAGCCCAAGGGGGCAGTCGCCTCGCTGTCGCCGATCATCATCGACGTGGCGGACAGCGAGCAGCACAGCGCGCCGATCGTGGCGAAGCTCCATGGCCAGGAACTGGTGGCGTATCGACAGCGCGTCCGCGAAGTGCTGGAGCAGCAGTTGGCCGGCAACGCCGTCATCGCCAAGATTCGCACGGGTACACCCGTGACGCAGGCGGAGCTGGAGGCACTGGCGCTGCTGGTGCACAAGGTCGACCCGCTGATTGACCTGCTCAAGCTGCCGCTGCAGCTCCACGCCCACACGGACCTCGCGCACGTGCTGCGCGGGATCGTCGGGCTGGATGCCAAGGCCGTGGAGACGGCGTTCCAGGAGTTCGCCCACAAGTACGTGTTGACGGCCAAGCAGCAGCAGTTCCTGAGCCTCATTCAGCACCACCTGGCGCTGGCTGGCGAGCTGATCGTCGACCGCCTGTACGATCACCCGTTCACGGTGCTCGATCCGGACGGCGTCGATGGCGTGTTCACAAACGATGCCCAGATCGATGACCTGCTCACTCTTCTCGCCCGCTTCAACAGCGGCGAACTTCCCGCACAGGCGGCATAAGGACTTTCCGTGATTACGACCCAAAACCGCAGCCAAGTCGACCAGTTGTGGACGCACTTTTGGACCGGCGGTATCACCAATCCGCTGACCGTCATCGAGCAGACCAGCTACTTGATGTTCCTGCGCATGCTGGACATGACCGAGAGCCGCAACGAGAAGCTGGCGGCGCGCACAGGCAAGTCGTTCCGCAAGGTCTACGACGGCCCGCATGACGTGCGGCGCTGGTCGTCCTTCAAGCAGTTGAAGGGCGAGGAGATGTTCGCCGCGGTGCGCGACCGGGCGTTTCCGCACCTGAAGGAAGTCGTCGGCGAGACGTCGACGTTTGGCCGCTACTTCAAGGACGCGCAGTTCCTGGTTCCGTCGGCGACGCTGCTCATCAAGGCCGTGGAGTCGATCGAGGCGTTGCCGCTCGAGCGCAGCGACGCCAAAGGCGACTTGTACGAGTACCTGCTCGGCAAACTGTCGACGGCTGGCATCAACGGCCAGTTCCGCACGCCGCGGCACATCATCGCGATGATGGTGGAATTGCTGCAGCCCAAACCGACGGAGTTCATCGGCGACCCGTCGTGCGGCACCGGTGGCTTCCTCGTTGCCGCAATGGAATGGCTGCGGCGCACGTACACGTCCGAGGGCGGCAAGGTCGTCATTGAAGGCGAAACGGTCTACACCGGCGACCTGCTTGAGCCGTACCGCGACCACGTGCAGACCGACCTGCTCTGGGGCTTCGACTTCGACGCGACCATGCTCCGAATCGCGGCGATGAACCTGATGCTGCACGGTGTCGACAACCCACAGATCCACTACCAGGATAGCCTGTCGCACAAGTTCAGCGACAACTTCCCGAAGCAGCGGCGCGACTTCTTCGACGTCATCCTCGCCAACCCGCCGTTCAAGGGCAATCTGGATCCGTCCGAGGTCCATCCGCACCTGCTGCGCGACCTCAAGACCCGCAAGACGGAGCTGCTGTTCCTGGCGCTGATTCTGTCGATGCTGAAGAACGGCGGGCGGAGCGCGACGATTGTGCCGGCTGGCGTGTTGGAAGGTGAAACGGGTGCGCATCTAGCCCTCCGCCGGATGCTGATCGACGACAACCAGCTTGACGCTGTGATTTCGCTCCCACACTGGGTATTCAAACCATACGCAAGCGTCGCGACCGCGATTCTCGTCTTCTCCAAGTCTGGACGCACCGACCGCGTCTGGTTCTACCGTGTCGAAAACGACGGCTTCAACGACGATGCGACGAAGTCCGTGAGCGGGCGCTCCGACATTCCCGATCTTCTGGCCAGGTGGAAGGAACGGGATGGCCCATCGTACCTGGCTGAGCCGGGCAAGCACGGTTTCGTCGGTTCCGCGGAGTTGCGCGATAACGACTACACGTTGACTGCCGCGCGCTACTTGACCCAGCGTTCGGTCCCGAGCGGCTGCAGGATGAGATTCCTCGGCGACCTCTTTACAATTCAAAAGGGTTCGATCGGTGCAGCGCAGTCCGACGGTGGCGAGTTTCCGTTTGTAACCTCGTCGGAGGACCTGCGGCGCCATAGCACTTGGGAATTCGAGGGCGAGGCGATTGGCATTCCGCTCGTTAGCTCAACCGGTCACGGACACGCCTCAATGAAGAAGATTCACTACATGAATTGCAGGTTTGCCGCCGCGTCAATTGTAGCGGTTCTGACAAAGAAGCCAGGCGTTGAACTCAGCGTTCGCTTTGCCTACTTCTACTTACTGGCGCACAAGGATGACATTCTCGTCCCGCTGATGCGGGGTGCGGCCAATGTCTCGTTGAGCCTCGACCGGATCGCAAGAGTTGAGATCCCCGTCCCGGAGTCCAAAGAGCGCCAGGCGGAGCTTATCAGGGAGCTCACGCAAAGATTCAACGACGTAGACTCACTGACTAGTGCTTTGGTGCGCGCGCGCGAAAGCGCCACGCGCGAACTCGATCGATTTCGAACCGTGCTCTGAACACCTGTTTGCCGCGGCACAACCGCGAAACGAGAACGCAATGCCCGCCCTTCGCGACTACCGCATCTTCATCAGCCACGCGTGGACGTACAACGACCACTACCATAAGCTGGTCGAGTGGTTCGACGGCGCGCCGCTGTTCAAGTGGTTCGATCACTCCGTCCCGGAACACGATCCACTGCCGCCTGGGTCCAACAAGCGCTTGTCG
The DNA here is from genome assembly GCA_903869075.1 of uncultured Myxococcales bacterium. Lineage (GTDB taxonomy): Bacteria > Myxococcota_A > UBA9042 > UBA9042 > UBA9042 > CAIYBN01. Next base: position 8,074 of record CAIPXZ010000538.1, read on the forward strand.
GACGCTCTGCATCGGCAGATCCAGGGCTGCCACTGCGTGGTGGTCATGGGCGGCATGTACGTGAATCATCGCGAGTGGATCCAGCACGAAATCGACATTGCCCGGCGCTTTCAGAAGCCGATCATCGCCGTGCGGCCGCTGGGCGCTGTCGTTCTGCCGAAAGCTCTGACCGACGTTGCGCATGAAGTCGTGTCGTGGCGCCAAGTCGCTGTTGTCGACGCCATCCGGAGACACGCACTGTGAGCGCAGCCACCGATCAGGACAATCTTGCCTCCTGGGAACGCCAAGCCCGACTGGAGCAGTACAAGCTCTGCGTCGAGATGGCCGACCGCGTGTCGCAGCGTCGGCTCACGGCGAACAGCTTCTTTGCGACGCTCGCGACGTCCATCATCGGCGCGCTTGCATGGTTCGGCGGCAAGGCCAATACGCCTAGCTTGGAACTGGCGCTCTGCGTGCTGGGTGTGGTCTTGTGCTGGACTTGGCGGGACCACATCACGCACTCGCAGAAGCTGAACGCCGCCAAATTTGAAGTCATCCAGAAGCTCGAAAACAGCCTGCCATCCCAGCCCTACTCCGACGAGTGGACGATTGCGAAGACGCACCCGAAGGGCTATGTCGGACACAGTCGGATCGAGGTGTTACTGCCTCTCGTTGCGGGAGTGCTCTTCGCCGTGCTGCTCGTCTTGCGGCTGCTCAAGGGGGCTGGATCATGACCGAGTCGCTCCAGGACCAGATCGAAGACGTCGACTTCGAAGCCAAGCTCGCCGCCGGTCGCGATGGGCATGGCGCTGTCCCTGACTCGTTCTGGGAGAGCTACTCCGCGTTCGCCAACACCAACGGCGGCGTCGTCTTGCTCGGCGTCGAGGCCAAGTCCAGCGTGAACTCGGCAAGCTCCCAGCAGAGCGCGCGGGACTTTCAACCGAGCGTCGGCAGCTTTCAACAGAAGCCCGCGAGGTCTCAACAGTGCGGGGGCGACTTTCAACAGAGTGGCGGCAGGCAAACCGAGGCCGGAGGTCGCGGGTTCAAGTCCCGCCCGCTTCTGGGACGCCGGGCTTCGCCCGAACAGGTCGCGTCTGCCATCCGGGAGCTCTGTAGCGGCCAGTGGAAGACCGTGACGGAGAGCGCTGATGCGCTGGGAAGGACGCCGCAGTCGGTCCGGAATCACTATCTGCCGGTGCTGGTTGCGGCGAAGGCGTTGGAGTTGAGGTACGCGGAGCGGGTGAATGACCCGCAGCAGGCGTATCGGACCGCGGACAGTAGTCGAGAAGAGGGCGAGCAATGATCAAGAGCGTAACCATCGGAAGCTTCAAGGGTGTTGGCACAAGGGTCACGTTCGATTTGAAGCCGATCACCCTGTTGTTCGGTGCCAACAGCGCCGGCAAGAGCACGGTCTTGCAGGCGCTGTTGTACCTGCATTCGATTCTGGAGCACCGGACGCCAGCGACGGACACCGAGTCGCTGCGACGGCGCGGACTGGATCTCGGCGGCTTCCGCAATGTCCTCCACAAACAGAGCGTTGCCGACACTCTGGTGTTCAATGAAGAACAGGCCATCTCGCTGTCCGTCACGGTTATCCCCGACGACGACGTGAAGCTGCGTCATCTGGCGTTTGAGGGCTCCGACGGGCTGAACGAACGGCTGGTCGAGGAGACGGAGACGCTCACGTTGACCGTCGTCGTGGCCTGGAGTGACTACCTAGAGGCGCCGTTCGTGCGGGAATACGCGGTGGCCGTCAACGGCGACGAAGTTGCAGGTCTGCGCACACAAGCGTCCGGCTCAGGCGTGGAGCTGGCATGGCATCCGGGCCTCGACCATCCTCTATTCCCCGGGTCCGGCGGTGAAGAACTCCTCGACGGCGACCTCGACGGACGGCGCTGTCTTGCAGGCGAGAAACAGGCGCTGCCGCGGTGGGGCGAATCGCTACACCTCGACGATCTTGACGTCGTGCTGCAGAAGCACGGCGTGTGGTCTGCCGAAGGTCTCCGACAGCTCGACGCGCTCGTCGTCGGCACGGGTTCGTGCGTGCGCGATGAACTCGCCCGACTGCTCCATGTCGGGCCGCTCCGTGGCGTGCCACCGCGGTGGGTTCCGGAACACTCCGGACACTACTGGGAGGACTGGTCAACTGGCGTCGCCGCGTGGCGAGCGCTTGCCAGAGACGAGAAACTCGTGCGTCGAGCGAGCCAAGCGCTGGAGCAACTAGGCACAGGCTACGGGCTGACGCGGGTGCTCCGGCGGACGCTCGACGAGGACGGGTTTGGCTGGTTCATGTTGCATGAGCGTTCCAACGAGGACGACCTTGAGGCGGTGCGCCGCGCAATCCGCGCGATGCCCACGACGCCTGTGGTCTCGGTCATCGAAGTGACTTCCGGCCTCAAGTACCACCCGGCGGAGTTGGGCGTTGGCATCGGTCAGGTCGTTCCAGTCATTGCGGCCGCAAACGTCGGGGAACTCCCGCAGCCGGATGGCCGGGTGACGAACGTCGGGCTTGTGTGCATTGAACAACCCGAACTACACCTTCATCCAGCGGCACAGACCGAGTTGGGCGACTTGTTCATCCGGGCCGTGCAGCCCGATGTCCCCGAGCGGCGTCCCAGACAATTCCTGATCGAGACGCACAGCGAACATCTCATCTTGCGGCTGCTGCGGCGGATCCGCGAGACGACCGATCAGGAGTTGCCAGGGCCGGACGTCGCGTTGGCGCCCGATGATCTGGCGATCTACTGGGTCGAGAAGAGCGATGGCGACACCGCGAATCGCCAGATCGGCGTGGACGCAGACGGAGAGTTTACGGACCGTTGGCCGCGCGGGTTCTTTGGCGAACGGTTGAAGGAGCTGTGAGATGATTCATCCGTTCGCAGTTGACCCTGGATTGCTCGCCTATTGGAGCGCGCGCGCGCCGTTTCGATTCTGGAAGACCCAGTTCGAACTGGGAGAACGCCGCGTGATTGCGGGACATCCCAGTTCGAAGCGGTGGAAACAGCAAATGCGCGACACGCTGCGCGAAATTGGTCCAAATCTCGATGAAACGACCGCCACGCGCGCGGCCGAGTTGTTCAAGCTGTTTAGTCAAGATTGCCCGGTTCTGGACCGGTCGGACGCTTTCGACGGAAACAAGACCTGGATCGAGAATGCCATCGCAGCGCACCTCGCCCACCCGTTCCGCGCAATCTTGGCTGTTCAAGCGGGGAGCGATGAAGCGGCCGTCATCGCCGCAGTCGAACACCCACCAGAGTCGCCGCTGTGGAGTCTGCCACCTGATGGCCCCATGGCACGGACTACCGCGGCGATGCTGGGACGCCTCGACACCATGTTGCGCTACGCAACGAGAATCACGTTGGTGGACCCATATTTCGACTTTCACAAGCGCCGGTTTGCCGAACCCGTGCTGGAAATGCTGGCAGCGATTTCCAGCAGGTCCGGGAAACCGCCAATCCGCGTCGAGCTGATAGTCTCCGAGAAGCCGACTGCCGCGGATGGATCACAACTTGATGCCGCTGCCCACCGTGCGAACTGTTTCGCGCGCTCAGAGGGTGGGGCTAGACCGTTCAGCGCGTGTGTACCGAGTGGCCTACCGATGGTTGTTTCGGTAGTGCGTGAGCGCGCGCGGGGTGACCTGCTTCACGACCGCTTCGTCCTAACCGATGTCGGCGGGATCCAGTTCACTGTCGGGCTTGATGCGACAACCCACCCTTGGCGACGCGACGGGTGCCACCTCCTGGACGGTGCCCGCTTGGCGGACTACCGGTCGGCATACGTGGAGCCTCGAGAATTTGACGTGGTTGACAGTTGGCGTCTCGGGGCGGTCGCATAGTGACCACCCACTCGCGCCCTCCGGCGTTCAAGTTCCTCCTCGAGTTCGGTGTACTTGTCGCTGGGCTGGAAGGCGGCCACGCACATTCAGGCGGTCAAATCCGACCCAGCCTCGCGGGCGAGGCCGGGTCAAACCTGCACGGGGAGTCACCGGGATGAACGGCACCATGAACGGCATCGCAGCCCTCGAAGGCTTCGACTATCAAGCCATGGTCGCGCTGGAACTCATGCTCCAGCACTTTGATCTTCATGGAATCAATGCTCAGGCACGACCCGAGGGCATAGACGATCTCGATCTCGTCCACATCGACGACCAAGGGATCTCGCAGCGGGCGTTTGTTCAGATCAAGAAGCCTCGCCAAGGTGCCGACGGCCTTCGCGCCCCCTCCCCGTGGACTCTGCGTGACGTTGTCGAAGAACTCCTCACACCCAGGTGGAGCGAGTTGCAATCGGAGCGCACGGAAGTGCGGTGGGTGCTTGGGGACGCCCTTGGCGAGGATGCGAGTGCGCTACTCGGCCGCGGCAGCGACACCGAGATCTCAGCTGCCCGGCGCGCCGCCGCGGAGTTGGTTGTCCGCGCACTGCGTCTCGCGCCGTTACCAGACGGGAGCACTGCCCCCGAGTGGCATAGCCCATTCCGTGGCGGAACCTCGCCGCAAGGTAGCGTTGACGACGCGAAGCTCCGATGGAGCAAGAGCTTTGGGCGCCGGGCAACCAGGTCCGGCCTCGATGCGGTTGCGATCGCCAACTGGACGAGGGCCACCGAATTGGCACACACCGTCTTGGATCAGGTGCTTCACCGTGTCGTGCCGGTCGCCCCGCACGCCGAAGCCCCCGTACTCCGAGACCGGTTGATCCAGTCATTGGCCGGGCGCTTTGGGCTGGACGAGCAGGATGTCCGAAATGTCTTGTTCCGCAACTTGCGCGGCTACGTGGATGACATCGCCCGTGCTCGCGGCACGTGGATCGGTTTGGCCACGCTCGAGCAAGAGATTGTCAACGTGTGGCCGCGCCGGGTCGCCACGGTATCGCCGCCGCCATTGCCGAGACCTTACCTGCCCCGTTTATCGTGGATCACAGATTTGGCGCAACGGACTGGGGCAGTATTCGGTCCATCGGGCGCAGGAAAGACAACATCGGCCACTGAGCTCTATGAGTACCTGCGCAACGCCGAGCCTGAGTCAGCGGTTCTGTACGCCGAGGTGAGGGCCGACACGGCGTGGCGAAACGTGCTTGAGGGCGTGGCCCACGCAATTGGGCGCCGAGGTGCCACGGCGCCATATGCGTTGCTCCCCTCCGTCAGGGCTGGTGACGAGGAGGCGCTCATCGCAATGGCCGACGCCGTGGAACATGCCGCCACCCGCGTAGCGCTAATTGTCGACCTTGTCGACGGTACCACCACCCCGGCGTTCAGGAGAGATCTCGCTCAGTTCGCGCAGCGACTCTCTGCACGTCCGCGAACCCGTCTGTGGGTGTTCGGACAAGAGGACGCATTGGCAGACCTGTCCGACGTAGAACGCAATGTGAGGGGACTCGCGCGGGTTCCCGCGGCCGGCCTCGATTGGGAAGCGTTCGTGGCCCTTGCCGACCTGCATGGCGTACATGGACGCACCGAACTGCACCCTGTCTATCAAGCCTTGGCCGCGGGCCGGACAACCGGCGTCCCGCCGCGCATCGCGGACGCTGTTCTGCGCCTTGGGTCCGTCAATGCGGCGCTGTTGGCGGCACAGTCCGATGACGTGTTGTTGGCGGCAGACACCCAGCGATACAACCATCTGGGCTCGGACGCACGAGCCGCTCTCGCGGCGCTCGCATGCCTGACCTATCCGTTCCAGATTGAGGAGGCCGATGCGATCTTCCCGTCTTTGGCGGTCGCAGCGGGTGTCCGTGCCGGGGTGAGCGCAGGCCTCCTCCACCCATTCGGCGACGGCCGCTTTGAGTTTCACGAAACAGTCCGTCGCAACGTACTCGCCCAGCAGGCGTCCGCAGTGACCAAGAGCCATCATCGACGGTTGGCCGACACCTACGCCGCCAGTGGCGACAGGGTTCTCGAAGCCCACCATGCAGAGCAGGCCGGCCTCAGCGACCAAGCGCGTGAATCGGGCCGTGCGGCGTTCTTCGATCCGAGCTCAGCCGACCAGGTGGCGGAGCGGGCGGTGGCACGGGGCTGGGTGAGCTCCGTCGAGGTGTTGCAACTGCTCCGCAACAATCCGAACGGCCCCTACGGCTGGTGGCAAGCTCTTCACCAGGGAATCGACGACGCAACTGCCTTCGCGCTGCTAACATGGTGGCGCGAAGCGCTCAGCCAACGGGGCGCCCACCAAGTCGTGTGGCAAGTACCGCGTGCGGTTGTTGACGCCCGGCCCGATTTGCTGCCCGACTTGCTCGAGATCGTCGCGGCCAGCCCCGATGTGGATGGCGGTCACCACGGGGCGAACGCTTTAGGAATCGCGCTCCGAGACCATCCATTCGCGGAGGCGGTAGTCCTTGGTCGGTTCGAACGAGCGACAGCAACTGAACGGCACGCCTTGGCTGACTGCCTGCGGCTCAGTCGGTCACCCGGCTGCCTGGCTCGATGGTTGGCGCATCTCGTCGAGACCGGTAAATCACCGCGCGATATCAGTGGCGTAGAACTCTCGGAGGTTCACGTCGTCGCGATTGTGGACGTGCTGCCCGACGTCGAGTCGTCGCAACTCATCCTACGACGGGATTGGGGTTTCGGGGCGGCCACGCCGTTCTTGTGGGTGAATCGCGAGGCGATTGGAGCGGCCACCGCACGCTTGCTCGAGGATGACAGCCTTGCGCCGCGGCGTGCGCGTGTAAGCCTGCGGTTGCTCGGGATCACAGGGAATCAGGGACTGTTCGACGCAGCCCGGCGGTGGGGCCGGCGTCAAGGAGACGCTCAATCGGTCGCGCTGACCGCACCACTTTTGGTCGATGAAATGGTATGGCGACAGGAACTAGCCCGGATGAGCCTTGAGCCGTCCTTCAACGCCTCGGCGCGCGTCGCCGCGTACGCAATGTACGTTCAAACCGGGGACGGCGGAGCAGAGCTGCTGGAACAGATTTCAGAATCTTCGCCCGAAATCGAAGGCGTCTGCCGCTTTACGGCCGGTCTATCGTTTGTCCATCGGCCGACACTGTTCGCCTTGGACATGCTCATCGCGGAATCGCGGGGCGAGGCCGAGGCGGGAACACTTCAGCATTTTGGCATCGCTCTCGCCAAGGCATCCCACTTCGCCGACGGACCTGACGCATTGGCCGCTGCCGAGCGGTTGGTCGCGCTCCTGGGCATTCAATCCGATAACGTGCGCGTCCCAGTGCTGCATGCCCTTGGGATGCTACGACAACCCGTGGCTCGCGAGGCTTGCGTTTCTCTCGCGATGGCGGAATCAGGCACACCGATTGGCGTGTTGGCAGTCGTCGCGTCGTGCGCGAGTCGCCCGAACCATCTGTCCGAGGTCCGCGATGCTCTGGCGGCTAATCCAGAGCTTGGCTGGTTGGAATCCGCTCTGGCAGGGAGGTTTCAAGACGCGGATGCGGTTCCCAGTATGATCGCCGTGGCGAGGGACACAGAACGGCATTGGTCGGAGCGACGGCGCGCGCTGTTCACGCTGGAACGGCTACCGTATTCAGCTGACGTTGACGAGGCGATCGACTCCATCCTGATGGAGCAATCAGCGCTTGGCGCACTCGACACAATGAACGGGCAGTTGTCCGAATCGCTTGCCGGGCTGATGCAGGACGACCCGTTGCTGTTTGCTGAGCTTTGGTCGCGCGGCGAGGAGGGTTTCGTCGAAGTTCTCTCCCCAGTAATTGGGAACCACGACGGTCTCGGCGTGCGCGCGACTTCAGAGCAGATTGATGGATGTCTCCGCGCAGTGTGGCGCGCGGCGGATGGTCTTGGCACACCTGGCACGCGTGGCTCCGCGGTCATCGCGAAAGTGTGCGACCAAATTCAGGTTCTCCAGGTCCAGTCGGCGGCACTGCGCCTCGCCCGCACCTTCGAGAGAAAAGCGGTGCTGGAATGCGTCATGGCCACAAGCAATGTTCCGTGGCTGGTTTTCCGGGCCCTGATCGAACGCACTCAAGTCTTGCCGCATAGCCCCGCCGATGCTTCGCGCTGGGCTGAGCTCGTGGTTCGAGGGCCATGTGGCGCAGACTCAGCCGTTCAGCCCTCGATGTGGAACGTTTTGCGCCCATTCCTCGCGACAACGGCACCCATGCGCCCGGCCCCAAGCTCGATTGATAGCGTGATACCCATTCTCACCGCCACCGACCTGCATAGATTGCTCGACGAGGAGCGGCAAGCCCCGCGGCCAGCCCGCTTGGCCGACATGGACGACGAGGCGCTCGCATCGCTCGTTGGACGCCTTGCCCTCGATGACGATAACCTTGTGGTTGAGATGCCTGGAACGTCGAACGGAGCGGTACGCGTTGCCCTTACCACAGACGGCGCGACTCTCCGGGCGCCGGCAACCCAGCACACTGGACGCAAGGGCGACCGGATCGGTCTGCGGGCTCGGCTAGCGGCCCGGTTTCCAGAACGGGTGCCGGTGGAATGGCTCGAAAGTGATCGGAGAGGCTACAGCTTCGTCCAGTCATTGATTGACGCCCTGGCGGACGAGGGCGATCCGGTACATGCGCTCGTTGTATTGCGTCGAGTGTCACACAACGCCGCGGAAATCGTGCGTCCCCGCAGCAATTTCTACCGGTTGGGGCAGATTGCCGATGACAACCTTGTGGACTGGGTCAACAGTTTGGCGGGCGCCGGGGGAGCAACCGAAGTCGCAGCGATCGCTTCGTTCGCCCGGCAGGCAACAGCAGATCGGGTGCTTCCGCTGCTATGGCGCATAATGCGCCGAGTTCAGGGTCACGTCGTAGAGAAGGGCGCCGTTGTTTCTCACGAAGTCGATGACCCTTGGCGTCGCGCGTTCGTAGACATATTGCTTGCCAAGCGCTTGCGGGACGTGCCCGGAGCCGGAGCGTGGCTAGCCGAGATGCTTGCGAAGACGAAATACTGGCTGACTCGGGATTGGATCATCGAGGCAATGGCGTCGTTTCCGTCGACGTGGTTCACAGTCGAAATTGAGGCTCGGCAACGGTTCGAGTACGCGCACCTGCAGGTGCCGGGATCGCGGAAGGCGGAGGAGATTGCGCACACGCTCTTCTGGGCGACAAGGGATGGTGGTCAGGCGAGAACCGCTTGAAGACCCGGATTACCGCCACAACCGAGATCGTGCGGGGAGCAACAGGTAATGGGGCGCGTCGCCTTGGGCGCAGCTGACATTATCTTCGCCTCGGTCGCGGGCCTGATCGCGTTCAATATCCGTCCATGAACAAGACCTGCTCAACCCCGCGGATCGTCCAGCTTCCGACGCCGCCATCCGGCAATGGCATCGCCCACGAACGCCGATTCAGCTCGTCACGCACCTCGCGAACCAGTTCGCTGCCGGCGAACTGCGCATCCCAACGTCGGTATCCTTCGGGCCAGTGCTGCACGAGCTGTCTGGGCCGAGTACCGCCACGGCCGGTCACTGTGCCAACGCGCGGAAACACGGCGGCCGGCTCGACACGGCAACTCGCCAGAATGTCATCGAGGCGACACGTCAGCGCTGTAGCGACGCGGCTGTCCCAGATTGCCTGCGGCGTTCGCCCCGCGACGCCCTCAAGCCAAGCCGTGCCCAATGCTGCGACCTTTGTCCAGCCCGAGTTCATCGGAGCATTCGGGTGAGCCGTGCCAGTCAGCGCAGAACGGAGCACCGCCGCGACGACGCTCGCCGTCGGCACAGGTTGTGGCACCCCGCCCCAATCGAAGATAGCCTGGGCAGCTGCGACGGCCGATCGCGCCTCTTCTGGCGACCACTGGTGTCCTGCCTCAATTTTGCGCGCCAGGCATTCCAATTGTGCAGCCAGCCCCGCGACCCTCTTCGCGTTCACCGCGTAGTCGGTCACCGGGTGCGGCCAAAAATATTCCCGAAGACGGTGTGCCCAACCAACGACCGGATCCCCATGAGGGCGTCGGCGGAAATAACGTTGAAGTGGCTCCCGCTCGATCGAGTCGACGAGCGAAGCGATTGCAGCGGCACGCGTCACTTTGGGTATCTTCGTGTGGCCGCGGCGCGGCGGCGACAAGTCGGCCTCACCCGTCACCAGCACCGGGTCCTCGCCAACGTTTTCAACTTCGAGGTCGGCGCTCCAATACGCCATCGCTCGTTCCTCCGCAACGCAGCGCACGCCTCTGTCGGCAGCGTCCCAGGCCGCCAATGCCTTCGGCGTGAGCTGAGCGCCCATAACGAAGCGCCCTTGATGATTTGGGCAAGTTACGTGCACGAGCAGGTTGGAATTGACGTGGAGGAAGGGGTTATCCGCTTGCATCGTGTCGCGGAATCCCCTTGGGACGAGGAATCGGCACAGTAAATCCA
>CAIPXZ010000539.1 GCA_903869075.1 uncultured Myxococcales bacterium
GGGTCCACAGCGCGGGCTGGCGCCGCTGGGGCGCGGGCGATGAGCTTCGCCATCGCTGAACACGCGCTCGGCTACGCCGTCGCGACGTGCGGGTTTTTAATTGTCGCGGAGGGTGCGGGGTACTTGACGCGGGGGAGCGAGCTGGCATCTGGCGATCGGCGGTTATGACCCGCAGACGCGCGATACAGGTGGTTATGCTTCGCAGCCAATCCTGTCTGTCAGCCCGACGCAACCGTACAGGGTCATGGTGACCACCAGGAACGGAATGGATTGGGGCGGAAGTAACCAGCTATCCACGGAGTACTTCCCGACTGATAACTTCAGTAATGATGCCGCCTTTGCCAAGTGCGCGCCGTGGGCAGTACCGTGTGCCACCCCGTCCGGTTCATTCTGGGACACTGCGCCTGAAAATCCATGCTTCGGGACCACGCTGCCCACTCTGACGTGCACCGCAGACGCGGGTGCGGTGGGCTGCACGGGATACAACAACCTCACCCGGGTCCAATGCGGCCTGATTCCGACATGGAAGCTGCCGTCCCTGCCGGCCCAAGTTCCAGCCGCAGATCTCGTTCCAGCGACCGTCAATTGCGTGCCCTGTCCGGCAGACGAACCCGACCCGAGCCTACCCGCGCCCGCATGTTGCTTGCTACAACGGGTGTTCAAAGGAAATTTTGCGGGAAGGGCGCCAGACGGGCGCTATGCCAGCACCGCATATGGCACTTCTGGCGCGCAGATCCATTGCCTCACGCCAGTTGGCGTTCACTGGTTTATTGGCGGCGGCGACAGCGCAAGCAGCATCAAGCCGCTTGCGTCGCTGACAGGCCTTGGGAACACTGCCTTCATTTCGACATCGGAACTGGAGCAGCTGGTCGGCAAGGTCCTTGTAGCGGGCAGTCCAGCCGCTCCCAACTACAAATATAACGAACCAGACGCTACGCTCGCAGCGGTGGCAGACGACGAAGCGCTCGCTCATCACGAGGCGGTCTGGCGGTTGACATGTGACAGCGTCCCCTCAGAGTACCTACGCTTGGGGTGGCTTGGAGGCTTGGAAAACGCCCTCGGCGGCCCAAGGTACGCTCAGATCGAGGAAGCAGTGCTGCCGCCATTGGCCGACGTGACGGGCAATAAACTTGATACTCGTTGCTTCCAGAACGTGGCCTCCATCTCTGGGTACGCCTACGCGCATGTGCGATTGCGATATGGACCGAAGGTCGGGATCAGCAACCGCCCGACCCTCCTCGCCTCGCAGCCAGGGATCGGCGTGTTCATTGTCGGTGCCGATAAAAAACTGCGATCCGACTATTTCCTGGCGCACCCGCCGACGGAGAAGCCAATTCCGTTTAGCCTTGCTGGACTGGGGTACGCGCAACCGATCCCGTTCGTGCGCCCGGCCGATGGGACAGTGGCAAGTTGGCCGTGCGTAATTGACATCACCTTTGACGGCGCATCCCGAGTCTATGCCATCATCGGACCGGCACAGGCGCCGGCCAGATGCGACGACCTCGGGCCAGACGGGCCCGGCCTTTACGTTGCCGATCTTGACGCAGTTGGCATGACCGACTCAAGTCTGATCACGCTGCCAACGACGCCTCGCTTCCACAAAGTCACGCTGCATGCTCAGGCAGCAGCGGCCGGCGACACGAAATTGCTCACATACCCAACCGCTCTGGCCGACTGGTTGCTGCCTGATGGCACCAACCGGCGTGCCTTGATAGTCGGGAATGCCCCGGACATCGGCGCGACCGTCGGTAGCGACGCAGGCATCTACGTGGCCATTCCCGATTCTTCGCCTGCGGGCGGACAGAATATCGCGATGACCTTGCGCGAATCGCGCGGATCGGACAACCGACTGATATCATTGTCAAACCTGGCGGCATGTCGGCAATCGTGACAGCCACCGGAACCGACGTCGCCGCACGTGCATTTACTGCAGCAAACACGCCAACAATGTTCAGCCCGGGGCCGGCGGCTGCCGAAGGGACTCAAGTCGCCGCCTACGGCAACCAATTGCCAGGTGTTTATGAGTTGGCTTTGCCTACGCAAGACCAATTCGCGAGCGGCGCGTTCCTGGACTCGCCATGTACTGAGCAATCCTTGAGTGGACAGGCCTACCTTGCACCCGGCGCACAGTGCCAGATCATCGCCGGAGGGACTGCCGGCAACGCAACTACCGGCGCCGCCAACGGCGGATTCAACTGGACGGTGTTGGCGCAGTCTTCCCTGGATGGATTCGGGGACGTGGCCGCCGGAACTTGGGGTGGCCAAGGCGCTTTTGTGCTGCCATGGAAGCCTACGCACCTCGAATCACTCTTCGCCGGACTCAAAGGCAAGCTTATCCCGTGGTCTGGCACGCTGTCTGCGAGTGAGATCGCCAGTAATCCTGGCCTCTCCTGGCGCACCGGCTACGCCGCCGCCTACTTCCGCAACGCCACCATGGCGCCGCTCTCCACGCTCGACGGCATCCCCGCTTGGCTGCGCCCGCAGCTCAACCTGACGCAGCCGGGCAACCTCGTGCAAAAAGTCCGCTTGCCGGCTGATGTCTACAGCGCAGGGCTCGGGACAATCCCTGTGGCACCGGGTGAGCTCACGCTCGCCTTTGCTGCGGACGAACCCGCCGCCCCGCTCCGCTTCCTCGCCAACACCACCGGCGGCACCTTCACCGTCGGCCTCGACATGACCAACCCGCGCGGAGCCCTCGCCGCCGCGCGCGTGCATGTGGACCTGACAACCGCCGGCGCGATGCCGCCGGGCACGCGGATGCAGCTCAATGGCCACCCGTTTGGTCCGGATCTGGCGACGCTCGCCGGCCGCGGCTCCTTCACCGCGCTCAGCGGGGACGTGCTGGCCGGGACCAATACGCTGACGTGCACGGGCGATTGCACAAGCGCCATCACCGCGGTCGAGGCGTCGCTTGGCGCGTTCAGCCAGGCCAACCTCATGGGCGATGACGGCGGCGCAAGCGCGTGGGCTGGCCTGGATTGGCAGGGCCCGTCGTCGCGACGGCACGCTGTGTGGGCGGTCGTGGCGCTTGTGGACAGCGGGCGGTTTACCCGGGTGCGGTTGAACGGTTCACCGTGGCGCGTCGTGCAGGACGGCGGTGTGGCCGTCAACGACCAAGGGCACACGGTGTACCGCGTGCTTGTGGACGCGCGGGAGCTGGATCACGGGCCGAACCGCCTGGACTTCGACACGACGCCCTGCGCGGCGGCGCGCTGCGACGGCAAAGCCAACGTTGCGACGGCGTGGGTGCTGGCGGAATACTCCGAGGATGCGCAGGTCTGCGCGCCGAGCCAGGAACGCTGCGGCGATGGCGTGGACAACGACTGCGACGGCCGCACCGATGAAGCCGGGACCGATCTGTGCGATGGCAACGATGCCGATGGCTGTGCGCTTGGCACGCCGACGTGCGACGCCAGCCAGACCTGCGACGACCGCGACCGCGTGCCGCCGTTGACGGGCGCGCTCACCGAGCTGACGCTGACGATCGATACTGTCGACCTGCTGACGTCCGTGCAGGCCGTGCGCCTGCACCCGAACCTGCAGATTTCACTTGTGAGCGCGCTGACCGAAGGCATCGATCTGGGCGTGGTGAGCGCGATGATGCCAACGCCGCCGGCGGCGGACGAGAAGCTGATGCGCATCGACTTTCACCTGTCCGCCGACGCGCAGGGCAAGTTTGCCGATGGCAGCACGCACCCGGTGGCGCTGCGCTCGCGGCCGACCGATGACGGCCGGACGCTGCGCTTCAACCTCGGCAGCGGTACGCCGATTGGCCAGGATCAGCCGCTGCTTGTGATGGTGAGCCCGTCGAACGCGCTGCCGCTGACGAGCGTTTACGGCTGTCCCGGCGGCACGTACACGTACCCGCCGGAAGTCGACGTCATCAACCTGTGCGATCTCAGCGCCGTCGCGTGCGGTCCGGACCACGGTAGCGGATCGTGGTGCGATACGGCGCCGCAGACGCCGTGGTGCTCGACCTGTACGGGCGACTGGGACGGCTGCGCCGATGGCGTGGCCACCGCCGTCGGCAACGACCACTCGCAGTGCTGGGCCGACACGAACCCGAACGGGCCGGGCGGTAATGCACCGATAGCGCTGACGATGGACGTGACGAACGTGACGTGGGACTTCGGCGGCAACACATTCACTGCCGCCGTGGCGCCGCCGGTACAGGTGGACCTGCTGGCGCTGGCAATGATGCATCCGAACGCGCTGGCCGCGCTGACGGTGCCGGTGCTGGCCGGCAATCCGGTCCTGACCGAGGTCGAGCTGCAGGGCACGGCCAGAGCGACGATGCCGGGCGGTGCGACGTCCGTGCCGGTCGCGCTGCGCAGCGGGATGCGGGAATCCGGCACGCGGCTGCGGCTGACGGTTGCAAATGGCGGGCAGCTGCCCGGCGGCAGTCCGCTGCAGGTGATCGCGACGGCGACGCCCGGCGTGGACTACGGTCGCGTCTACAGCTGCACGGACGGGACGTGGACGTTCGCCAGCTGGCTGCCCGTGGCGCCAGTCGTTTTGCCGCCCGGCGGGGTCGCAACGGGTCCGCAGCCGCCGCCGGTGCAGGCCGGGCTGCTGCCGTGCAATGACTCGACCTTCCCGTCGCAACTGCGCGGCGAGCTGACGTCGCTGACGTTTTGCTACGACGACCAGAGCTGCCTCGACCTACCGGTGCCGCCCGGCACGCAGCTGGACCTGCTGTCGATGCTCGCCGGTGACGACGTCTTTGGCGGGATGCACGTGCCGCAACCGCCGACGGGTGGCCAGGCGCACTACCTGACGAGCCTGCGGGTGCGCGGCTCGTTTGGCGGTCTGGCGTTTGATCCGAACATGCAGGTGGGCTTCACGCCGATGTTGCTGCCAATGTTCGTGGACTCGCCGACTGCGAATCCCCAGGGCGACGGCATCCTGTTCAATTTCCTGCCGGACGCGCGGCCGGCGGTGCTGGCGCCGCTCAGGCTGCGCCTCGCACCAGGCGCGATGGCCGATGAGCGCGTGTACGATTGTCCGACGGGGCGCGTGCAGATCGGCGCGATTGTCGAAGTGAGCCAGTACCTGCCAGCGCCGTGACCGCGGCGCGGTGCGATGCAAACGGGGCGGGGAAACCACCTCCGGCGCGATTTCACGCATTCATTTTTGCTCCGGACGCGGGTCCAACGCGATTTCACGCGTTCACTTTTGCTCCGGACGCGGGTCCAACGCGATTTCACGCGTTCACTTTTGTGCCGGAACCGCGTCCGGGCACAGATCACGCCGGCGATGCCGACCCAGCAGCGGTTGCAAGGCAGGATCGCGGCCTGACGGGGGTCGGAGGCCCGATTCCGCGGCGATGCGCTCGCCGGCGTGCGGAACAGCAAGCCCACTCTGCGCCAGGCTGACCGCCGATGTAACCCCAACGCCCGGTGACCCGCCGCGCCCCGTCGACCTAGCGCCGCACCCCGCGCCTGCTACCTTACCTCCAGAACGTGGCCAGCCCTTGGCGCAACGTCGCCGGAGTGCACCATGTTTTTCCCTCCACCGCTGCGTTCTCCGCTGGTGGTCGCTTGCATGGTCACCTGCCTTTTTGCCCCAGGAGTCCCCGCCATGGCCACCGAAGAACCCGCTTTCACCCTCGTCCAGCACACGGAAGTCTTCGACGTCCGCCGCTATGCGCCCGTCGTCGTTGCCGAAACCACCGTCGAAGGCGATTGGGGCGACGCCAGCAACCAGGGCTTTCGCCGGCTCGCGGGCTACATCTTTGGCGGCAACAAGTCCCGCACCAAGATCGCCATGACGGCGCCGGTCGCCACGCAGGACCGCACGCAGCTGGCCAAAGCGACGCCGGACACGGTCCGGCAGGACGGCGCGCACACGTGGGTCGTGTCGTTCACGCTGCCCGCCGCGTGGCAGCTCGCCGCCCTGCCCATCCCCGACGACGCCCGCGTCACCTTGCGCGAAGTCCCCGCGCGCGTCGTCGCCGCCAAGCGCGTCGGCGGCTGGTGGAGCGCGTCCGGCTTTGCCGACGACGCCACGGCATTTCTGCGCGAGCTCGCCACCGCCGGGCTCAAGCCGTCGGGAACGCCGCCGGTGATGGCGCGCTACTATCCGCCGTGGATCCCGTTTTTCATGCGGCGCAATGAGGTGTTGGTCGAGCTGGCGCCGTAGCGGCTTGTGTCGCCGTCGCGAAGCGGCAAGCGCCTACGCCGCCATCGCCGCCACGTGCGCCGCCAGCTTCGCCAGCGTCTGCTGGCCGCCCTCCAGCGCGTAGCCCAGCAGCCCGTCGCGCATCGCCCGGTCGCTGACGACAACCGCCATCGTCACAAGCGTCCGCGCGCCGACCGCCTGCAGCGTGACCTCGCCGCGGAACATCACGTGGTCAAAGTCGCCGCAGTCATAGACCAAGCGCTCCGGCGGCACCAGCTCAATGTACGTGGATTTGTTGGGATACGTCGTGCCATCGGGGCCGATCATCGTAAATTTCCACTCGCCGCCCACGCGCACGTCCTGCGTGACGTCGACGTTGCGAAAGCCGTTCGGCCCCCACCACGCGTTGACGTGCGCCGGCTCGGTCAGCGCCCGCCACACAAGTTCGCGCGGCGCGTCGATCAGCCGCGAGTGCACAAGCTGCCGTTCGTTCGCCGCCAAGTGCGCGTCCAGGTTGGCAAACATGCCGGTAAAGCCGCCCGCCATGCCGTCCCGCGCGCCGTCAAATGTCGCCAGCGCCGCCGCGTCGGCGTTGTGCGGCTGCCAGGCGATGTTGACGCGCGTCGTGCCGTCGCCCAGGTCGTCAAACGTCACCGTCGTGTGCATTTCCAGCGGCCAGGTCGCCGCCATCGGGTGGCGCGCCAAGCCGCGGTCCTTGTCGGAAAATGCCTGGATGTAGACGAGCTTTTGCGGCGCGACAATCTCCACGTAGCGCTGCAAGCCCCACATTTCACTGCCATCTGGCCCGCGGATGCCGTAGTGGTAGCTGCCGCCGGCGCGTAGGTCCATGTCGGCGTGAATGACCTCGAAGCCACCGGGGCTCATCCAGTGCGAGACGTGCGCGACGTCCGTGTGCGCCAAAAAGACCAGTGCGCGCGGCGCGTTGAACACGCGCGAAATGTGAAACGGCTCAACCATGCTCATGTTTTGCTTCCCCTTTTTGTAGCTTCTGGAGGTACGCCTCCAGCCGGTCAAACCGGTCCTCCCACTCCGCGCGGTAGTGCTCCATCCACTCGGCGGCTTCCTGCATCGGCCGGGCTTCCAGCTTGCAGGGCCGCCACTGCGCGTGACGTCCACGCGTGATGAGCCCGCATTCCTCCAGCACTTTCAAGTGCTTGGTCACCGCCGGTCCGCTGAGCTGCAGCGGCCGCGAAAGCTCCTGCACCGACGCCTCGCCTTCACTCAGCCGCGCCAACATCGCCCGCCGCGCCGGATGGGCGAGCGCCGAGAAGGTGCGGCTGAGGGTGTCGGGCTGCATCGGCTGCCTCATATAGTTAACCAGATGGTAAAATACAGCGAATGGCGCCGGACGTCAAGCCGAATCCGCCGCGCCGACGGCGACGCTGCCGGCCGATAAGCTCAGGCGGCGAAACGGTGAACGTCGCCTTTGACCCACCGGTCACCTGCCGCTACTGGGCCAGACGCTCAAGACGCTTGTGTGGGCGCAGTGCCAGCCGTCGGCGAATGCTGCAGCGGCGGCGCGTGACGCGCGCTGGCCACCGCCCGCCGCCAGCGAGCAAAGCCGCGCTTTGACGCCGCTGACCCGGACGCGTTCGCGGCGCTTGGCGATGTACTGCATCCCGATCTGCCTTGCAGACCGCCACCGGCCAAGGCAAGATGCCAGCATCGTCCATGGTGCGGGGCGGATGGCGGCAACATGGTCTCCGGTTCGTGGGACTACATCTTGGGCATTGTGACGTTGCTCGCCCTTCCCTGCGTCGTGCCGCGCTGGGTCGCCACGCCAGGTCTCGACCGCGCCGCACTATGGCTCTCAACGCTGACGATCGCGGCAATTGGCAGCACCTGGAGCGCCACGCTCTGCGCACAAGGCTGGTGGCAGTTCGGCGCCCGGCATTGTCTCGGCATTTGGCTCGCCCAGGGCCACTTGCTGCTGGAAGAGCTGCTGTTTTATCCCATCGCCGGCGCGCTGGTCGTCTTGCTTTACCAGTCCGGTCGCAACGGCACACCGCTGCGCGGTTGGGCGCGCCCCGCGCTCGCGGCGCTGACGGTCGGGTTCCTCGCCGTCGCGGCGTTGCGGACGCCGCATTCGCAGTACCTGACCAGCCAAATCGTCGTGTACAACCTGATTTCCCTTGGCTTTCTCGCAAAGTTTCCCTCCGCGGTGGACGCCGGCGGCGCCCGTCGCGCTGTACTCGGCCTCGCGGTTATCGGCGGCGCGTGGGACAGCTTTGCCTACCCCCAGGGCTGGTGGACGTACCGCGCCTCCACGGGCATGCTGCTCGGCGGAATTCCATTTGACGACCTGAATTTCTTTGTTTTTGCACCCCTCGCCGGCATCTGCGCCTACGAAGGGTGGCGGCTCGCGCTGGCACGGCGCTCGGCGCTCGGACGCGGCGACGTCGCAAGGACGCTGCATGGCAACGCCTGAGCACGACAAAGTCCAAGCTTTTGCCGCGTTCCTGCCGGCATTCGTGGTGCGTGGCATCGCGGACGGCGTGCCTTTGCCGCTTGCGCCCGAGGCCACCTGCGTCGAAGCCGCAACGCTCGTCACCGACGTCACTGGCTACACGTCCCTGACGGAATCCGCCACAATGCAAGGCGCCCGCGGTCCGGAGCGCGTCGCGGCCATTCTCGACGCGAGCTTTTCACTCATCATCGACACCATTCAGGCCAACGGCGGCGACATCCTCGCGTTCGCCGGCGACGCCATCATCGCCGCTTGGCCCGTACGGCCGACGGCGCCTTCGCTCGCCGCCAACGTCCGCGTCGCGGCGCGCTGCGGGCAAGCCATCCAAGACCAACTTGAGCGTGAATTCAGCCGCTTACAGGTGCGTACGCGGCTGGGTGTGGGCGTCGGACAGCTGCAGCTGGCGCGCGTCTCGACCGCCGAGGGTACCGGGCTGCCGCTGGCGACGGGCGATGCGCTGCATGAAACCTCGTTGGCGGCGAAAAGCGCCGAGCCTGGTGGCGTCCGCTTGACCGAACGCGCCCGGGTGCTCTGCGAGGAGCCGGGGGACGCCGCACCACCGCGTGTCGAGGCAGTCGAGCCGTCGGAGTTGACGCTCGCGGCGCTGGCGACGTACCTGCCACCGTCCTTGCTGGCCAGGCTTGACGCCGGCCCGGCGCAGTGGATCTCTGAACTTCGTGAACTTTCAGTAGTTTTTGTGATCCTGCGGCACATCCCCACACACACGGCTGCCGGCCGCGCCAAGCTGCGCCGGGCCATCGAGGCGGTCTCGCGCATCGCCGGTCAGATGCAGGGCGAGGTCAACTCCATCCTGCAAGACGACAGCGGCCAGGTCCTCGTCTGCGCTTTTGGCCTCCCGACATGCAAGCACGACGACGACCCAGAGCGCGCCTCGTTGAGCGCGTTGCGCGTTGAGGAAGACCTGTTCCAGCTCGGCGTGACGTACGGCGTCGGCGTCACGACGGGACTGGCTTTTTGCGGCCCGTACGGTTCGACCCGCAAACATTACGCGATCATCGGCGACAGCGTGAACGTCGCGGCGCGCCTTGCACAAAACGCCGAAAACCAAATCCTCTGCGACAAAACGACCGCCACGCGCGCGTCCGGACGCGTGCGCTTCAAGGACCACGGCGCGATTAGCGTCAAGGGCAAAGCCGGCCGCCTCAGCGTCTTCGCGCCGGTCGCGTCCCACAGCGCGCAGACTTTCCCACGGCGCACCGTCGCCATCGTCGGTCGCGTGCATGAAATCGGCCTGATCACCGCAGCGACCTCGCTGGCGCTCGCGGGTGGCGCGCCACCGCCCATCGTCATCCAAGGCGAGGCAGGCATTGGCAAAAGTTCGCTCGTGCACGCCGCGCTCGGCGGAGTCCCGGGCGTGCTGTTCGGCAGCGGCAACCTGTTCGAAGGCACAGTCGCGTTTCACGCCTGGCGCGACCCGTTGGCGCAGCTCATCGGCCTGCACGACGCCGAAGGCAGCGGCGCCCGCATCGAGCGGGTGCAGCGCCGCGTCCGTCAACTGCCGGGCATGGAGAACTGGGCGCCGCTGTTGGGCACAGTGCTGTCACTGCCCATCGCCGAGAACGAAATCACTGCGAGAATGAGTGGTTCCGTGCGCGGCGAGGCGCTGCTCAGCCTGGTGGTGGAGCTCATGCGGCAGGCGTGCCTGGCGAGCCCGCGGGTGATCGTCATCGATGACGCGCATTGGCTGGACGCGAGCTCCCGCACGCTCGTGGCGCGGATGCAGGGCAAGGTGCCGGGGTTGCTGCTCGTCCTCGTCGGACGCCTGCCGGAGAGCGGGGGGCCAGATAGCGCGCTGGCGTGGCTGCCGCCGTCGGCGGTGACCGTGCTGACGCTTGGCGACCTCGACGCGGCGGACGCCGTGGCCATCCTGGCGCGGACGCTGGGCGTGCGCGACGTTTCGCCCGAGGCAGCGGCGTTCATCCTCAGCAAAGGCCATGGAAATCCGTTGTTTACCCGCGAGCTGGCGATGTCCCTGCGGGACGACGCGCTGCTGACGGTGGCCGACCAGCGCTGCGAGCTGAACGAGGCCAAGCTGCAGTTCGCGGCGACTACTGTGCCGACGACGCTGCAGGGCGTGATCCTGCGGCGTCTCGACAGTTTGGACGCGCGCCGGCTGCTGCTTGTCAAGGTCGCCAGCGTCATTGGCGGGCATTTTGACGTGGAGATGGTCCGCGAGGTGCATCCGGTTGCGACGACGGCGGACGAGACGCGAAGGGACCTCGACGCCCTCGTTGAGCTGGGATTCCTGCAGTGGAGCGCGGTGCGCGGCGTGGCGATGTGCTCGTTTTTCCACGCGCTTGTCCAGGACGGCGCCTATTCCCTCCTGCCGTTCGCGCAGCGTGAGCAGTTGCACGTCCGCACCGCACTGTGGCTGGAGGCACACCCGGCGACCGACCAGCGCGTCCACCACGCGCTGCTCGCGCGGCACTGGAAGCTGGCGCACGATCTGGAGCGCGCGCTGCAACACACGGAAAAAGCGGGTGAATTGGCGCTGGCCGAAGGTGCGAATCGCGAGGCGGCGGCGCTGTTTGCGGAGGCGCTGGCCAGCCCGCGGGCGCAGATCGAACGCGACCGTGTCGCCCACTGGTTTGGCCAGCTGGGTGACGCGCAGTACGCGCTCGGGGACCTGGATCGCAGCCGCGCGGCCGTGCACCAAGCGCTCACCCTGCTCGGCGAGCCGATGCCGCAGTCCGGCGTTGGCTGGCTCACGCGCGCGCTCGCGGCGGCGACGCAGCAGGCGCAGATGCTCTGGCGTCAGGGTCCAGCGGCGCAGGCGGGCGCACCGCAGCTGGCGCGCTGGCGGCGAGCGGCCAAGCTCGCGGCGATTCTGGGTGAGCAGTACTATTTCTCCATGCAACTCGGCCGAATGCTCACAACCGAGCTCGTCTCCGTGAATTTTGCTGAGCGCGCGGGGGCACCAGATGTCGCTTGCCGGTCCTACGGCGCGCTGGGCTACCTCGTCGGGCTGATGCGGATGCATGGCTTGGCGGAGCGCTATTTCCGCCGCGCGCGGGCGGGCACGGAGGCACGCGCGCTGGCGAACGCGCAGGTGGCGGAGGCGCTGTACCACTTGGCTTTCGCCCGCTGGGATGCGTGCACATCGGCCGTCAATGAAGGGCTGGCGTTGACGCGCAGCGTGGGCGACAAGTTCAGCCAAAGCCTGCTGCTCAACGTGCGAGCGGACGCCGAGCATTGGGCGGTGGGCGCGGACGTCGCGGCAGCGAGCTACGAGGAACTCCTGCGCCTGGCGCGCGAAGCGGGCAACACGCAGCATCAAGTCTGGGCGCTGAGCGGGATCGCGGAGTGCGCGCTGTCGCTCGCGGATTTTGGCTCGGCGGACGCAGCGCTCGCGACGCAGCACGGGCTGCTGACCAAAGCAGATGACCTCTCGCTCATCCGGTATTGGGGGATCCGTGCGCTGGCGGACCTCCGCGCCGGTCGCCCGGCAGAAGCGCTCGAGGCCGTCGACCAATTTCTGGCTCGGTCCGCCCGCCAGCCGGCGCCGATGTACGCCAACATGTGGGCGGTGCTGGCCGCGACGCAGGCGGCGCTCGAGCTGTGGCAGTCCCGGCGCGAGGATTCCCTGCGCCGCAAGTTCGCCGCGACTCGGCGGATCCTGCGTCTCTACGCGCTGCTGTTTCCCATTGCGCGCGCGCGGCAGGCGCGGGTGGACGGCTACATGGCGCTGATCGCCGGCCAACCGCGCAAGGCGGGGCAGTGCTTGCAGCAGAGCCGGGCGCTGGCCGGCGCCTACCAGCTGTCCGTCGATGCACGGCTGGCGGAGAGCGGCGCTGCGCCGGCGGGACAGCTACCGGGATGGGCGATGACAGCCATCCCCGACGCCGGGTGAGGGACCGCTCCGCTGCGCAACACAACCGTGCGATGGCGCGTTGGCAACGGGCGCGCGCTGCCGCAGGTCAACGCGGTAGCCAGTCGCACGGGGTGTGGTAGGCACGATCCCACTCCCCCCAAGCCTCGTGCGGGTTGAGTTCGGGACAACGCGAGCGGACGATGATCGCGCGCGCGGCGCGAATGCCAGCGACGACGGCGGCTTCGGCGCTGCCACAGCTCAGTGAGTTGTGTGTCCAGTCGCCGGCGAAGACGAGGTTCCGATAACCGGTCTTCTCCGGATAGGGGCGCGCGTCGATACTGCCCGCCGTCGACAGCACATACATGTCCGCCGGATCGGTGCTGGCGGCAATGAAGCTCAGGACCTCGGCCTTCTTGAGATCGGCGAATTTGCCCCGGAAGTGAGGGAAGATCACCCTGAAGTTCCCTTTCAACCAGTCCCAAGCGAGCTTCTCCACCCGCTTGGTCTCCAACGCCTGCGTCGCCAATGGCTTTCCCGGGCGCGCCCCACAGAAATAATGCAGGGACCGCGCCGCCGTCGTCTTCTCGACTGCCAACAGGTGGGTCATGTCCGCCCACGTGTCCAGCGGCAGTTCGAGTCCACCGACGACCGGCTCAAAAGGCCCCCAACCCAGCGTTTCCGGGGTCAATTTCAGCCACAGCTGCCACCCCATCGTGTGGATCGAATGCGTCCGCGTCGCCTCCACCTGCAGAAACGCCGGATACGCATCCGCCAGGGTGGCAACGTCCTGGACGCCGTCGACACCGATGGGAGCCGACACCGCCGGCGGTATCGCGAGCACGACGAAACCGTCAGCCTCATGCGGAGTTGGCGGCGCCCCGCTGCGGTTCCGTGCAGCGTGCAGAGTCAGCTTCACCGTCTTCTTTGCCGTCGCGTCTTCCGGCAGAACCACCTCATTGGCAAAATACTGCAGCGATCTCTGCTCCGCCCGGTTCTGTGGATCGACGACTTTCCCGACTTCCAACGGATCATACGCTGGCGCCACATACGCGTCTTCCACCGTTGTGAACCCGGTCACGGCGTCGGCGTGGAATTGCAGCCGGGTCAGCCGGCTCGCGTACTTGAACTGGACGCCATGGACTTTGCTGAGCACATGCACCATCGGCGCGATCACGACCTCGCCCATCCCCGCGTTCATCTGGTACAGCATATGCCCACGGTAACAAAACAGCGTCCGCAGCATGGCTTGCAATGCCACACCGGCTGCGAGGTTCGGTCCTGATTTTCCCGGATTCGGATAGGCAAAAACGCCGCCGTAATACGCCAACAGGAGCGGCTGATCGGTGTCGCGAACCCCTTCGCGCTCCAAGAACTCTGACATGCTTTGGCTGTTGAGTGTCTCACACAGCACGCCAAAGTCAGCGGCGTCGACGATGGCCAATTTCAGCGCCTGGCGGATCAGGCCGCTGGCAATCGCCACGCCAAGACGCATCAACTCAATGATTCTGAGCACTTGTGAAGACGCCTTGCACAGTGCAAAGCTGTCGTAGTTGCCACGCACGCCGGTCAGCCAGCGGTTGCGGGTCGGTCCGGGGTCGGCGCCTTCGCGTTGCTTCTTGGACCAAAACGGCCTCTCGGGGCGCACGTCCGCCGGGCGCGCGGGAAACAGCGTCGCCTCGACGTCATCCAACTTGCCGCGCACCGCGGCCAACGCTTGCCCGTAGTCCCCCGGGTTTTTGAGCCCCTCAACCGTCAGCAACTGCCTGAGACTCAACAGTTGTATCGTGAAGACGCCCAACAATTCCTGCACGTCCGCGTCGCCGAAGAGGTCCGAGAGCAGCCAAGCCAGCTTGCCGTGTTGCCGCATCAGCCACTGTTGCAGCGCATTGAAACCCATCTCCGTCTTGGCAGGCGCGTCGCCATCGCCTGGTTTGTCGGAATACCGCTTCGGCGTCGGTGCGTCGTCATCTGGTGGCGGCGGCGGCACCGTCGGTGGGCAGACCGCCCAGAGATCCCACGCATCCTCGCCGACGTGCTCGGCGAAGCGAATGTCATGGCGCTCGGAAAAGGCGTCATCGACCGTCGCGAAACGCCGCGTGGCGGGCTGGAAATCGTACTCCTTCCAGACCTCGCGCACGGTGCGCCAGGCGTTCTCATACGTGCCAAAGAATAAATGCAGGCCGTGTTCCTTGATCGGGCCCAGCAAGCCCGCTGCATCGGTCACCGTGCGGCCGCTGGCGGCTTTGCCACCCGGCGCGTGCGCAGCCTCCCAAATCCGGATGTCAAACCCGGGAAACTTGGAGCCTGCCTCCCGCCGCGCGTCAGCCGCGACTTTCGCCAGCCAGTATGCGGTCGTCAGCCCGGCCAGGCCGCCGCCGAGGATGTCGACGCGGACTTTCTTGGCCTCTGGCTTGCCTTTGGCCGCCGGTCGGAGGACGTCGAAGGAGCCCACCTGGTCATCGTCCAGCCCATGGGCGAGCTCCAGCCACATCCATACGCGGAGGAACATCCGGACGAGAATCCGCTGCCAAAATGGGACCTTATTGGTCATCTGGATGGTCTTGGTCGCGGTGACGACGCGCACTTCACTCCCATCAGTTGGCGTGGCGCAGGTCACCTCAAACGCGCCATCATCTACCAACAGATGACCATCGTGCGACTGGGCGAGCGGCTTCCCGGAGAGCTGGTAAGACGCGATGGCGTGCCGATTGGTCATCCTCTCGCCAACGGTCACGAACAAATCGTTGACAAAGCTGATTGGACCAAAGCCAATATCTTCGTGCAAGTATCCATCGTATTGCTTCGCCTCGGTCGGGCACCGATCGCTACAGTTGTGCCATTTATCGTGGTAAGTTCGGTCGTTCTTGAATCGATCGGTGTCCAGCAGGAACGTCTCGCGGAAGGCGCGCATGCGAAGCGACCACTGTTGCGGGTCGATCCTGCCTCTAATGTCCTTGTAGCTAAGCATCGTGATCACGCTCGCCGTCACGGTGAACGCGCCGCCGGCGGCGCTGTTCGGCGATTCAACCCGCGCTTTCGCCGGCTCGCACGTCGTCTGGGGAAGCCAGCGGACTGAAGCCAGGGTCGCTTTGCGCAAAAGCGGAAGCCCGAGGGAGCCGCCGCGATTGGCCGCTTGATCCTGCATGGCCGTCTTCAACCAGGATTTCGCTCCGCGTTCCGCCGCCGGCAACCCCAGCGCGTCGGCGATCTCTGTGAAGA
>CAIPXZ010000540.1 GCA_903869075.1 uncultured Myxococcales bacterium
CTGGCGATCGTGGCCCGCAACTACGCGACGTCTCAGCATTTTCTGCCGGCGACCTACTACGCCAAGCTCGTCGACGTGCCGTGGCTGGCGACGCCCGGGCGGCTGTGGCAGGCGTTGCACTGGACCCTGGGCGAGACGCCGCCGCTGTGGCATGGCTGGGGGCTGCTGGCGCTGGCCGGGCTGGCAACCCGCGGGCAGGCGCGGGCGTGGCTGCCCCTGCTGGCGGCGCTGGCGCTGGCGCTGGCGCACGTGCGCGTGCTGGAGCCGGGCGCGCCGGAGGTGTTCTATTCGCTGCGCTACCTGTTGCCGGTTGTGCCGCCGCTGACCGTGGCGCTGGTGCTGGGCGCGGCGGCGCTGGGCCAGCGCTGGCTGCCGCAGCGACCGGGGCTGCCGCTGCTGCTGTTTGTGCTCGTGGCGCTGGTACAGGCGGCGCTGACGCTGCCGGCGGTGAGCGCCAAGCTGGCCAATGACACGCGCAATATCGATGAGGTCCAGGTCGCCGCGGGGCGCTGGATTCACGCGCACGTGCCGGCGGGCCGGCGGGTGGCGTCGATCGACGCCGGCGCGGTGCGCTACGTGGGCGAGCGCTGGACGCTGGATTTGCTGGGCCTGAACACGCCGGAAGTGCTGTGGAATCCAGGGCCGTACATCGCCGCGCACCCAGTGGCGGCGGTGGTGTTCATGCCGGAGCTGTCGCGACCGCAGGCGTCGCCGGAATTTGCGGCGCCGTGGTCGCACCGCGCGGCGGTTTACACGGTGACGCAGCTGCCCGCGCTCGGCTTCCAGGCGATCGTCACCTGCCAGCGCGCTGGCGATGACACGCCGCGACAAATGCGCTTTGACGGCAAGTACTTCCGCACGATGCTCTGGTGTCAGCGGTTCTGACCGCGGCGGCGCGTGCGGTTAGTTGTGGCAGCACATGACGCCGTTGATCCACGGGTCCGTGCCGGAAGCCCGCACGCACGTCTGGTTCATCGCGTCGATGCGGTAGTTACTGCTGATGCAGCTGACGCCGTAATTGGTGATTTTGCCTTGGCAAAGCGCGCCGACGCCGGCTGCGTCGTTGGTGTCCGTCGTGTTGGTGCAGGCGTGACATGTGCCGTTGTCGTTGGCGGCGTTGAGCGACCAGCAGCCCTGCTGGAACGCGTCGGCTTGGGTGATGGACTGCTCGAGGACCTGGTCGGCGGCGCTGGAGTTGCAGACGTGGAAGTTCACGCCGCACAGCAGCTGCGCCGAGCCGGCGCCGGAGCTCGAGGCGATTGAGCCGTACCAATTGCCGTTGCATTGCGCGATGTTCGGGTAGCGCGTCTTGTCCATGCTGCCGGCGCGCACGCCGCTGGCGCAGCTCGTGTCCTCGACCTGGCAGGTGGCGGAGCAGCCGTCGCCGCTGACTTTGTTGCCGTCATCGCACTGCTCGCCGAGCGCGGCCTGGAGGACGCCGTCGCCGCAAGTGCCCAGCACGCAGACGCCGGTCTTGCAGATGTTCACCGCGCCGCAGCTGGTCTTGTCGGCGAGCGCGATGTGCTGGCAGCCGATGCCGAGCACGCAGCTGTCGGTCGTGCAAGCGTT
The DNA here is from genome assembly GCA_903869075.1 of uncultured Myxococcales bacterium. Classification (GTDB taxonomy): domain Bacteria; phylum Myxococcota_A; class UBA9042; order UBA9042; family UBA9042; genus CAIYBN01. Next base: position 1,570 of record CAIPXZ010000540.1, read on the forward strand.
GCTGTCGTCGCAGTTCAGCGCCGGCGGGGCGCACGTGCCGCCCGAGCAGACGTCCGGGCCGGTGCACAAGTTGCCGTCATTGCACGGCGCGTTGTTGGCGACGTGGCTGCAGCCGCTGATGGCGTTGCACGAGTCGTCCGTGCAGGCGTTGCTGTCGTTGCAGTTCAGCGCGCCGCCGGGCGTGCAGGTGCCGTTGTTGCAGTAGTCGCCGCTTGTGCAGACGGAGCCGTCCGCGTCGCAGCTCGCGCCGTTGGCGCCGGCGCCGTTGAATACGCAGGCGCCGGTCAGCGTGTTGCAGGAGTCGACGGTGCAGGCGTTGCCGTCGTTGCACGTCGTCGCCGGTCCGGAGACGCAGGCGCCGCCGGTGCACTTGTCGCCGTTGGTGCAGGCGTTGCCGTCGCTGCAGGCGCTGGTGTTGGCGGTGTGGGTGCAGCCGGTCGCCGGGTTGCAGCTGTCGTTGGTGCAGGCGTTGCCGTCGTCGCAGTTCAGCGCCGCGCCGGCGATGCAGCTTGTGCCGGTGCAGATGTCCGGGTTGGTGCAGACGCTGCCGTCGGCGTCGCAGAGGCTGCCGCCGTTTTGCGCGACGTAGCTGCACACGCCGGTGGCCGTCGCGCAGGTGTTCTTGCGGCAGGTGTTGTCGCCGGCGGCGCTGCAGGTGACGATCGTCGCCGGGTTCACCTTGCAGCTGTACGGCAGGACGCTCACGTCGCAGTAGAGCGTGCCGTTGCAGGCGTTGCCGTCTTCTTGGCTGGCGCAGTCGGCGGTGATCTTGCAGCCGCAGTTGTTGCTGCCGGACGTGCACACGCCGCCGCTGCAGACGTCGCCGATGGTGCACGGATTGCCGTCGTCGCAGGACAGGATGTTGTTGGTGTGGGTGCAGCCGGCGACCGGGTCGCACGCGTCGGTTGTGCAGACCTTGCCGTCGTCGCAGAGCACGGTCGGTACCACGACGTTGCCTTTGCAGACGCCCGCGCCGCAGACGTCGCCGGTGGTGCAGGCGTTGTTGTCGTTGCACGCCAGGTTGTTGATGGCGAACACGCAGCCGGTGCCGGGGTTGCAGCTGTCGGTGGTGCACAAGTTGTTGTCATTGCAGGTGATGCCCGTGCCGGTGCAGGCCTTGTTGGCGCAGATGTCGCCGCTGGTGCAGGCGTTGCCGTCGTCGCAGAGCGCGGCGTTGGCGGTGTTCAGGCAGCCGGTGGCGCTGTTGCAGCTGTCCGTGGTGCACGGGTTGGCGTCATTGCAGTTGAGCGTGCCGGTGGAGCTGCACAGGCCGCCGGAGCACGTGTCGCCGGTGGTGCAGGCGTTGCCGTCGGTGCACGGCTGGGTGTTGGCGGTGTACTTGCAGCCCGTGGCGGCGACGCAGGCGTCGTCGGTGCACGAGTTGCCGTCGTTGCAGGTGATCGCGGTGCCGACGCACGCGCCGGCGGTGCAGGTGTCCGCGGAGGTGCAGGCGTTGCCGTCGTCGCACGCGGCGGCGGAGTTGGCGAAGACGCAGTTGCCGGTCGTGGCGTCGCAGCTGTCCGTTGTGCACGGGTTGCTGTCGTTGCAGTTCTTGACGGCGCCGGGCACGCAGCCGGACGCGGCGCAGATGTCGCCGACGGTGCACGGGTTGTTGTCTGTGCACGGGCTGGCGTTGGCGGTGTGCGTGCAGCCGGTGGCGGGGTTGCAGCTGTCATCCGTGCAAGCGTTGTTGTCGTTGCAGTTGACCTGCGGACCGGGCAGGCACACGCCGCCGTTGCAGGCGTCGCCGACGGAGCAGACCGAGTTGTCCGCATTGCACGCCGCGTTCTGGTTCTGCGCCACGTAGCTGCAGACGCCGGTCGCCGGCACGCAGGTGTTCACGGTGCAGACGCCGTTGCCAGCCGTGTCGCAGGTGATGACCGTCGCCGGGTTGACCTTGCAGTTGTACGGCAGCGCGGAGGTGTCGCAGAACAGCGTGCCGTTGCAGAAGTTGCCGTCTTCCTGCGCCGCGCAGTCGCTGTTTTGCGTGCAGCCGCAGGAGTTGGCGCCGCTTGTGCACACGCCGCCGGCGCAGACGTCGCCGACGGTGCAGCCGTTGCCGTCGCTGCAGGCGTTGGTGTTGTTCACGTGGGTGCAGCCGCTGAGCGGGTTGCAGGCGTCGTTGGTGCACGGGTTGCCGTCGTCGCAGAACGTGGCGACAACGACCGCGGTGCCGCTGCACGCGCCGCCGGCGCAGGCGTCGTTGGTCGTGCAAGCGTTGCCGTCGTTGCAAGACAGCGCGTTGTTCGTGTGCGCGCAGCCGGTCGCGGGCGCGCAGGAGTCGCTGGTGCAGATGTTGCTGTCATCGCAGTTGACGTTGGTGCCGCCGCAGACGCCGCCGGCGCAGACGTCGTTTTGGCTGCAGGCGTTGTTGTCGTTGCAGGTGATGGCGTTGTTGGTGAACACGCAGGCGCCGGTCGCGACGTTGCAGCTGTCCGTCGTGCACGGGTTGCTGTCATTGCAGACGGCGACGGCGCCCGGCTTGCACGCGCCGGTGGCGCAGATGTCGCCGACGGTGCAGGCGTTGCCATCGGTGCACGGCGAGGTGTTGTTTGTGTGCTGGCAGCCGAGCGTCGCGCTGCAGGAATCGTTTGTGCACGGGTTGGTGTCGTCGCAGTTGAGGCTGGCGCCGGCTTTGCAGACGCCGGCGGTGCAGACGTCCGGCGCGGTGCAGACGCTGTTGTCCGCGTTGCACGGTCCGGCTTCATTCTGGTTGACGTAGCTGCACTTGCCCGTGCCGGTGGCGCAGGTGTTCTTGGTGCAGGTCGTGTCGGCGCTGGCGTCGCAGGTGACGATGGTCGCGGGGTTGACCTTGCAGCTGTACGGCAGCGCGGACTTGTCGCAGAACAGCGTGCCGTCGCAGAAGTTGCCGTTTTCCTGGCTGGCGCAGTCGGCGGTGACGGCGCAGCCGCAGGTGTTGGCGCCGCTCTTGCAGGCGCCGGCGGCGCAGACGTCGCCGACGGTGCACGGGTTGCCGTCGTTGCAGGACACCGCGTTGTTGGTGTGGGCGCAGCCGGTGGCGGGGACGCAGCTCTCGGTTGTGCACGGGTTGCCGTCGTCGCACAGCACGGCGGCGCTCACGGCGGTTCCGGCGCAGGAGCCGCTCGAGCACAGGTCGTTCTGCGTACAGGCGTTGTTGTCGTTGCAGCTCAAGGTGTTGACGGCGTTGACGCAGCCCTTCTTCGGGTCGCAGCTGTCGGTCGTGCAGACGTTGTTGTCGTTGCAGTTCAGCGCCGAGCCGCCGCACGCGCCGCCGGCGCACACGTCATTGGCGCTGCAGGCGTTGCCGTCATCGCAGCCCAGCGCGTTGTTGGCAAAGATGCAGTTGCCGCTGGCTTTGTCGCAGCTGTCGCTGGTGCAGACGTTGCCGTCGGCGCAGACCTTGGTGGCGCCGGGCACGCAGCCGGACGAGACGCACTGGTCGCCGACGGTGCAGGCATTGCCGTCCGTGCACGGGTTGCTGTTGGCGACGTGGGGTGCAGCCGGTGACCTTGTCGCAGGCGTCGTTTGTGCACGGGTTGCCGTCGTCGCAGTTCAGGGTTGGACCCGCCGAGCAGATGCCGCCGACGCACGTGTCGTTGGTGGTGCAGACGCTGCCGTCGGCGTCGCACGGCTTGCCGGCGTTCTGGCTCAGGTAGCTGCACGCGCCGGTGGCGGTGGCGCAGGTGTTCTTGGTGCAGGTCGTGTCGGCGGACGCGTCGCAGGTGACGACGGTCTTCGGGTTGACTTTGCAGTTGTACGGCAGCGCGCTCTTGTCGCAGAAAAGCGTGCCGTTGCAGAAGTTGCCGTCTTCCTGGCCGGCGCAGTCCGCGTCCTGATTGCAGCCGCACGTGTTGGTGCCGCTGACGCACTTGCCGGCGGCGCAGGTGTCGCCGGTGGTGCAGCTGTTGCCGTCGTCGCATGTGGCGGTGTTGTTGGCGTGGCTGCAGCCGGTCGACGGGTTGCAGCCGTCGGTGGTGCACGGGTTGGCGTCATCGCACTGCACTGCGGCGCTGACCGCGGTGCCCTTGCACACGCCGCCGCCGCAGATGTCGTTGCTTGTGCAGGCGTTGCTGTCGTCGCAGGTCACGCTGTTGTTGGTGTGGACGCAGCCGCTGGCGGACGCGCACGAGTCGTTTGTGCACGGGTTGCCGTCGTCGCAGCTGATGCTGGCGCCGGCGCAGACGCCGTTCTGGCAGGTGTCGGCCTGGCTGCAGGCGTTGCCGTCGTTGCAGGGCAGGGTGTTGTTGGCAAAGACGCACTTGCCGGTCGTGGCGTCGCAGCTGTCGGTGGTGCACGGGTTGCTGTCATTGCAGACGGTGCCGCTGCCGGCGACGCACGCGTTCTGGCTGCAGGCATCGCCGACGGTGCACGGGTTGCCGTCGCTGCACGGGCTGGCGTTGGCCACGTGGACACAGCCGGTCTTGGGGTTGCAGCTGTCGTCGCTGCACGGGTTGCCGTCGTCGCAGACAAGCGCGGCGCCTTGCGCGCACTCGCCGGACTTGCAGGCGTCGTTGGTGGTGCAGACGCTGCCGTCGGCGTCGCACGTCAGGCCTTCGTTCACGGCGTTGTTGCTGCATTTGCCGAGCGTGACGTTGCATTGGTTGTGCAAGCACGCGGTGTCGGTGCTGGTGTCGCAGGTCACGACCGTCTTCGGGTTGACCTGGCACTTGTACGGCGGCGCGGACTTGTCGCAGAACAGCGTACCGTTGCACAGGTTGCCGTCTTCCTGGCTGGCGCAGTCGGCGTCGGCGTTGCAGCCGCAGGTGTTGGTGCCGCCGACGCAGACGCCCGCCGCGCAGACGTCGCCGGTGCTGCACGGGTTGCCGTCGTCGCAGGTGTTGCTGTTGGCGGTGTGGGTGCAGCCGGCGGTCGGGTCGCAGGCGTCGGTTGTGCAGGGGTTGCCGTCGTCGCAGACAACGCCGGCGGTGACCGCCTGGCCCTTGCACGCGCCGCCGCCGCAGAGATCGCCCGTGGTGCAGGCGTTGCCGTCGTCGCAGGGCACGCTGTTGGGCGTGTTGACGCAGCTCTTGGTCGGGTCGCAGCTGTCTGACGTGCACGGGTTCTTGTCGTCGCACACGGCGGACGTACCGGAACAGACGCCGTTCGCGCATGTGTCGTTCAGCGAGCAGGCGTTGCCGTCGTCGCACGCCAGCGTGTTTTTGACGTAAGTGCACTTGCCGCTGGCCTGATCGCAGGCGTCGTCGGTGCACGGGTTCTCGTCGTCGCACTGCACGAGCGGACCGGCGGCGCATGCGGCGTCCTTGCAGACGTCGCCCACCGTGCAGCCATTGCCGTCGCTGCACGCCGCGGACGAGGGCGCGAACACGCAGCCGTTCTTCGGGTCGCAGCTGTCGGTGGTGCACGGGTTCTTGTCGTCGCAGTTCAACAGCGGGCCGGGCACGCAGGTGCCGCCGCTGCAGGTGTCGGTGGTGGTGCAAACGGTGCCGTCGGCGTCGCAGCCCAAGCCGTCGTTGACGGGCTGGTAGAGGCATTTGCCGGTGGGCTTGTCGCACTGATTCTGCGAGCACGCCGTGTCGGCGCCGCTGTCGCAGGTGATGACGGTGACCGGATTGACCTTGCACAGCCACTGCGCGCTGGTCTGGTCGCAGTAGAGGGTGCCGTTGCACAGGTTGTTGTCGTCAAACGGCGCGCAGTCCAGGTCGTTGGTGCAGGCGCACGACGACACGCCCGAGTTGCAGATGCCGTTGGCGCAGGTGTCGCCGCTCGTGCAGCTGTTGCCGTCTTCGCAGGGCAGCGTGTTCGGCGTCCAGGCGCAACCGGTGATGGGGTCGCAGGTTTCCGTCGTGCACGGGTTGCTGTCGTCGCAGATCTGCGCCGCGGTCAAAGCCTCGCCGACGCACGCGCCATCGGTACACGTGTCATTGCTCGTGCAGGGGTTTTTGTCGTTGCACGGCAAGGACGTCGGCGTGTAAACGCAGCCCTTGAGCGGGTCGCAGGCGTCGGTCGTGCAGATCGAGCCGTCGTCGCACGAGAAGCCTGTGCCGGCGCACGCGCCGCCGGAGCAGATGTCGTCCTTGGAGCAGGCGTTGCCGTCGTCGCACGGCGCGGTGCTGAACGTCGCGGTGCAGTCGCCGGCGAGGTCGCAGCCGTCGGTGGTGCAGGCGTTGCCGTCGTCGCAGACCTTGCCGGGGCCGGGCGTGCATACCGTCTGGATGCAGACGTCGCCGATGGTGCAGGAATTGCCGTCGTCGCACGCCGAGCCGTCCATGACCGCGTGGATGCAGCCGGCGATGGCGTCGCAGGTGTCCGCGGTGCACGGGTTCTTGTCGTCGCAGTTCAGGTTGCCGGCCGGCGTGCAGCCGCCAAATTGGCAGACGTCGCCGACGGTACACGCGTTGCCGTCGTCGCAAGTGCCTGAATTGATGAGTGAATGCTGGCAGCCGTGGTTGAGATCGCATTGGTCGGCGCTGCACGGGTTGCCGTCGTCGCAGTTCTGCGCCATGCCGCCCTGGCACGCGCCGTCCTTGCAGGATTGACCGGTTGTGCAGGCGTCGCCGTCCTCGCACGTCGCCCCGTTGGGCAACTCGGTCGCGGCGCAGATGCCGTCGACGCAGGTGCTCGGCGTGCAAGGCGTTGACAATGCGACGCAATCTGTTGTTGTGACACACGTCGTGGTGGTGGTGACCGCGTCGCCCGCGTCCACCGCGTCTGATTCCGCATCGAACAGCGGATTCACGTCGCCGTCGCTGAATTTCACGTCGTAGTCGATGTTGGTGACGTCCTGCGGCAGCTGGATGTCTTGCTTGACCTTGCCGAGGTCATCGCCGTTTGTCGCGTCCGGATCGAAGGCAGGGAGCACGGTCGTGTTGTCGCTGCAGCTTGCCAACCCCGCGAGCAGCAAGGACAAAAAGCCGATGCTGGCGATCCACTTTAGGCCGTTGCCACGGGCGCGCTGCGCGCCGTCGGCGGGGTTCGTGGACGTGCAACAGGACGACTTCATGGGAACTCCTTGCCTAAGACCGCCCTGAGCATACCCCAAGCGGCGCGGCGTCCAGTAAAGAACGATTGTGGCGATTTGTAAACTGGCGCTTGCCTACTGGAATCGCCAGCGCAATTCGTCGACCCGCAGCTATTTGAAGACCGCCGTGTGCCGCAGATCGTAGGTGATGTTCTTCTGGTGCGCCTCGATCGTGCCGCCGCCGATCTCCAGCAGCTTGGCGTCGCGCCACAGGCGCTCCACGTCGTACTCGCCGACGTAGCCGTAGCCGCCCAGCGTCTGGATCGCCCGGTCGGCGACGTTTTTGGCCATCGTCGCGCAGTACAGCTTGACGCCGTCCGAGTCGACGCGGTTGCCGTGGCTCGCCAAATCCATGCGCGCGGCGGTGACGTAGGTGTACGCCCGGCCAGCCATCCATTCCGCATAAGAATCGCCAATGTAGCGCTGGATCTGGCCGAAATTGCGCAGCGACTGGCCAAACGCGTGGCGCTCGCCAGAATAGCGGTTCATGACCTCGACGCAGCGCCGCGCGATGCCCAGGCTCATCGCCGCCAGCGTCAGGCGTTCGATTTCCAGATTGCGCATCATGTGTTTGGTCGACTCGCCCTCGTTGCCGATGCGGTTGACCGCCGGCACGAGGCAATCGTCGAACACAAGCTCCGCCGTCGCCGACGCGCGCATCCCCAGCTTGTCGTGGATCTTTTGGCCGAGGCGAAAGCCCGGCATGCCTTTCTCCACCAAGAAGCTGCTGATCTGCCTGCCTTTTTCCGTGCCGGTGCGGGCGTAGACCAAAAAGCAGTCGCCCAGCTCGGTGTTGCTGATGGCGCCGTTGGTGATCCACATCTTGGCGCCGTTCAGCACGTAAAAATCACCGTCGCGGCGCGCAGTTGTGCTCATCGCCAGGGCGTCCGTGCCGGCGTGCGGCTCGCTCATGCCCATGCCGGCGATCCACTCGCCGCTGATGACCTTGGGCAGCACCCGCCGGCGCTGCTCGTCGCTGGCGTTGACATTGAAATTGTTGACGAACAGCATCGCGTGCGCCAGGTAGCTCAGCGTGAACGCCGGGTCGACGGCGCTCAGTTCCTCGTGCGCAATCACCGCTGCGGTCGCATCCATGCCGGCGCCGCCCCACTTTTCCGGCACCGTCAGGCCAAGCAGCCCGAGGCTGCCGAGCTTGCGAAACAGCGGCACGTTGAAGGTCTCCGTGCGGTCGGCTTCGCGTGCCTGCGGCTGCAGCTCGCGCTCGGCAAAATCCCGCACAAGCTCGCGCAACGCCAAGTGTTCTTCAGTCGGATTGTAGATGTCGTGCATGGTCCCCCTCGCTCGCGCCAGCCTAGCACAGTCACGTTCGCGGCGCACTCGCCCGGCCTAACCGGTCGGCGATCGCCGGCCACAGTCCTGTCACGGCGGTGATCGGCTCGGCGAACAGCGCACCCGGCGCCCCGTCCATCCCGCGCAGGCAGGCAAAGAGCCGCTGCGCCGCCGTCACATCGCTGCCGTCCGGGCTCAACAACTGCAGCTGCGGCGGCTGGTGCGGATCCAGCAGCGCGCGCTCCGCCGCGCCGTCGCCGCGCGCCACCAGCACCACATCTGCCGGCGTGAACAGCCGTGCCCGCGTCGCCGCATCGAGCGCGACAATCGGCACCGGCAGCAGCTGCAGCGGCTGACTCGGCGCGTAGTGGCTGGCCAACAGCCCCGGCGACGGCAGCGCCAGCGGCGAAATTTCTGGACGAAAAACAAGCTGTTGGCTCACTGCCGCAATCGCCTCGGCCGTCACACCGCCGGGCCGCAGCAGCGCGCAGCTGCCGTCGGGCTGTACGGCCACGACCGTCGACTCCACGCCGACCGCACACGGCCCGCCGTCGACGATCCAGTCGATCCGCGCGCCCAGCTCCGCCAGCACGTGCGCCGCCGTCGTCGGACTGACGCGGCCAAAACGGTTGGCGCTCGGCGCCGCCAGCGGCTGGCCCAGCGCAGCGAGGATCCGCTGCGCCACCGGGTGCGCCGGCATCCGCACCGCCACGCTGTCCAGACCCGCGGTGCACAGATCCGGCACCGCCCGCGCCCGCGGCAGCACCAGCGTCAGCGGTCCCGGCCAGAACGCGTCCGCCAGCCGTTGCGCCGTCTGTCGCGCCAGCGGCGTGAGCTGCGGCAGATCCACAAGCTGGGCGTCCGCCAGCGCTTGCAGCCGTTGGCCCTGCGGGCTGGGCGCGACGTGGGCGATCAGCGGGTCGAACGTCGGCCGATCCTTCGCGGCAAAAATCCTTGCCAGCGCCTCGGGTTGCAGCGCCAGACCGGCCAGGCCGTAGACCGTCTCCGTCGGGATCGCCACCAGCGCGCCGCGCCGCAGCGCCGCCACTGCCAGCGCCAGATCCGCCGGTGAGTCCCGCAAAATGCGCGCCGTCATGGCAGCACCACCCGCGTCAGCGCGCCCGCTTGCACCCACGCTGCCAGCCACGCGCCCACGTGGGTCGTCAACTCGGCCGCCCGCTCCGGCTGCGCCGCCACCACCGCCGCCATCGCCGCGCCCAGCGGCTCGCCTTCCATCAGCCTTGCCAACAGCGTCGCCGCGAGCGGCGCCAGCACCTGCCGCTGCACCTGCCAGCCGGCGCGCGTCACGAGCCACGTCTGCGGCCCCGGCGCCGGCGGCAGCACCGCGTGCGGCAGCTGCACGAGTTGGGTTGCCGGGGCGAAATGCAGCACGAGTCGCCCATGATCGGCCTCGGCCAGGTCCGCGAGCGCGCGCGTATCCAGCGGCGCGGCTGCGGGCGCCAAGTGCGCGCGGGTCAACGCCAGCTCCAGCTGCGCCAGCGCGGCAATGGGCACGGGTACGTCGGGCTGCGTCGCCAGCCAGGCGGGAAACTGCGCGCCAAACTGCTCCAGCGCCCACGACCGCGACGGCACGGCGTGGCGGTAGCGCGCCGCCAGCGCCAGAAAACGTTTTTTCCGCAAGGCCTTGCGCAGCAGCGGGTAATCCTCCAGCAGCGCGTCATCGCCGCGCGCCGCGTACATGCCGCGGTGGATGGCGATGCGCTGCGCCGGCGTCAGGCGGCCATGCGTCGTCAGCCAGTGGTCCGCGGGCTGCCCCGTCGGCCAGCCGGTCAACTCCGCGAGCATCCAGCGTTGCAGCGCGGTCAGCTCCGGCGGCGGCAGCGGTGGCGGCGTCCGCGGCGGCGGCGACGGCAGCACCACCGGCGGCGGCTTGGGCAGGTGCAGATCGGCGACGCGCGCCCACGCCGCTTGCGCCTCGCGCCAGGTCTCGCGCAGGGAGGGAATCGCAAAATCCCACTCGAGCAGCAGCGGTCGACCACCGCAGGCGGCAAACGCCGCGCGCAGCACGTCCCACACCGGCGCATCCACGGGGCCAATGTGGCTGTCAAAAAGGTGGGTCTCCAGCGTCGTGTGGCCGGCAACGTGCAGCTGGCAGACGCGCGACCACGGCATCGCCGCCAGGTAGTCCTGCCAGGCAAAATCGTGATTCTTCGCTGACACATACACGTTGTTGACGTCCAGTAGCAGCCCGCAATCGGCGGCCTCGGCCAGCTGCGCCAGGAACTGCCACTCCGGCAGCGTGGACGCGTGAAACTGCATGTAACTTGACGGATTTTCAACGACGAGCGGCCGCTCCAGCACGTCCTGCACAAGCCGCACGCGGTGCGCCAGCCACGCCAGCGTCCGTTCGTTGTACGGCACCGGCAGCAGGTCATGGCTCTGGCGACCGTCGATGCCGGTCCAGCACAGGTGGTCGGACACCCACGGCACGCGCCAGCGATCTGCCAACGCCTTGATCCCTTTGAGATAATCCAAGTCCAGCGCGTCGCTCGAGCCGAGGTTTGCCGTCACCCCATGCAGCACCAGCGGATAACGCTCCGCCAGCTGGTCCAGCGCGTGGCGCAGCCAGCCCGGGTGGCTCAGCGCGTTGTCGGCGATGACCTCGAACCAGCCGACCGCCGGATTCTGCCGCAAAATCGCCGGGATGTGCTTGCCGCGCAGGCCGAGGCCCAGGCCCAGATCCGGCAAATTCCAGCGGTTGGCGATCGGCGGCATGGCGGTAGCCTACGCGGGAGTGGCGGTAAACGGCAGCAGGATTGGGAATTCCGCCGCGCGCGGCGCGTTCAGCCCCGGCACCGGCCAGTCGTGCCAGCCATCGCCACGCTGCAGCGCCAGCCCCACGCCCGGCTGGATGCGCACCGCCTGCAGGTCCGTCAGCGCCGCCAGCGCCGTCAGCCGCGCCGCCCAGTCGCCCGTCGCCGCTTGGCTCGGCCGCACGACGAGCCCGGTCACGTCCACGACCTCGGTGGCCGACAGCGCCCGGCCGCGCAGCGACGCGCAGGTGCCATCGGCAAAAAGCAGAATCGGCTCAGGCGCATACGTCTGCTGTCGCGCCGTCCAGGCGGCGTTGTGCACCGCCAGGTCCGCCAGCAGCGTCGTCGCCAGCGCCTGCGACGCCGGGCAGTCAAACCGGCACGGCAGGTGCCGCAGCGGCGTGCGCGCCTCTTCACCCAGCAGCCCGGGCAAAGACGTCAGCTGCGCGTCGAAATGCCGGGTCCGCAGCGCCGCGCGCAGGATCGCGATGGCGTTGTCGGTCTGCCGCACGAGCTCGATGATCTCGGCGTGCGCGTCCAAAAACGCCTCGATGCAGCACGGCGGATACCCGTACAGCGCGCCCAGGCGGCGGTGCGTGGCGACGATCGCCTCCAAATGCGCCCGCTGCTCGATGAGCGTCAGCGCCGGCCGCCGCTGCAGGTTCGCCATCTCGTCGCGCAGACAGTCCTCGGCGTCCTGCGCCGTCAGCGCTACGACCGTCAGCACGTGGTTGCCCTCGGCGCCTTCGCGGATCATGCCGCCCGCCGCGGCGTCGACGTTGGCCGCGCAGCGCACCTGCCAGCCGCGCGGCGCAAATGCCTGTTCGTACTCGGCAATGTCCGCCGGCGGCAGGAACAGCCGCCACGCCCGCCGCAGGCCCAGCGCCAAGCCGCGCGCCTCCACGCACTCCGGGTCCACGTGCGCGATGGCGCTGTGCTGCTGGGTCGTCGGCAGGCGCTGCCACGCTTGCCAGTGCGGCCCCGGACCGCCGGCGCGATCGAGCAGCGCTGCCGCCACACCTTGGCAACCTTGCGGATGTTCTGGCGTTTCCCGCAGCGGGCAGCGCTCGCACGCTGCCACGTGACGCGGCGCGGCTTGGGCGCGCTCCGCTGTAGTCGCCGGCTCGACGTCAAAGCCCGCCAGACAGCTTGGCCACACGCCGGAGCGCAGCAGCGTCACGTCCGCCGGCAGCGTCCGCGGCCACGCCGCAATCACCGCGTCCAGCGCCGGCGCGTCCTCCGCGGTCAAATGCGGCAGGACCACGACCGACACCGCCGTACCCAGCCCGCTCAGCTCGTCCAGCTGCGCCAGCCCCGGCACCGCGCGCGCCGCCAACCGCCAGCGCAGCCGCACGATCAGGCCATGCGCCGCTGCCGCCGCGATCGCCGCCTGCATCCCTGCGGATTCCTGCGTCCCGCCACTCCACGCCTGCGCTGCCGCCGACGTCGGCGCCCGCACCACCCACTCCACGCCCTGCGCACGGCCATCGGTCAGCGTCTGCAGCAGCGCCTCGTCGGCGCGTTGGATGCGCACCACCACCTGCGCGTCGGCGTTCGCCAGGCGGTCCAGCGCCGCGCGCAGCTGCGGCAGCGGCGCGTCGCCGTCCACCAACAGCGTCACCAGCGGCTCGGTCAGCCGGGCGCGCAGCTGCTGCGGGTCGATGGCCAGCACGGTCTGCAGCGGCCACAGCTGACGGTTCGCCGTACGGCGATTTTCAGGCGGGTTGACGGCGACCAACGGCTACTTCACCCGCACCCAGTTGCGCGCCGGAAAGCCGCGGCTCGCCGGCGGCGGCTGCACGGACAGCACGTAGCTCGCGCGGCGGTTGCGCGCTTCATCCACGCCATCGGCGGTCGGCACTTTCAGCCCGGTCTCGCCAAAGCCCTGGGACTGGATCGGCGCCTTGATGCCGTGCGCCGCAAACCAGGTGGCGATGGCGTGCGCGCGCTTGCGCGACAGCTCCAGGTTGTCTGCCGCCTGGCCGACGGTGTCGGTGTAGCCGCCAATGTACAGGTCGATGACAAGCACGCCCGCCACCGCCTTGAGCTGCTTCTCGATGCGCTCCAGCGGCGCCGCCAGCTTGGGCTCCTCGCTCGGGCGGATGTCCCACTTGCCGGACTCAAAAATCACGTCCTCGTGCGGAATGTCGACAAACGTCACCGACTCCAGCCCGCTCCAGTAGCCGGCTTGGTCATAGCCGCGCAGCTGGAATTGGCCAACAACTTCATCGGCTTTCTGCTGCCAGCTGACCGTCAGCGGCGTGCCCGGCGCCTCGCCGTGGAACGTCTGGCTGACATTGGCGATCGGCTTGCCATCGTCGCCCATCACGTCCAGTTCGATCTTGCCGGCCGGCTCGGTCAGCCGCACCGTGATCTTGCGCGCCGCCTCGTCGATGTCCGCCGGCGCGATCTGGATCTTCGGCGGTTCACCGACGCGCGTGTCGAACTCCAGGTCAAAATTGGCGAATTTCTCCTTGCCGGCCTGGCCAGACAGCTTGCAGACGTAGTGGAACACGCCTTTGACAACTGGCAGCGGCACGCGCCTTTCGGCACCCGCGCGCAGCCCGGCGACGGCGAAGTTCACGTCCTGGCCGTCCGAGCGCTTGCAGGCAAACTGCACGCCGCCAAACGCCCGCGACGGCTTGAAGCCGAGCCACGGGTGATCCTTGGGCAATTGCGCGGTGCCGTGCACGGAGAAACCGAGCTCATCGGCGCTGACCTGCGCGTGGGCGGAAGCGGCGAAAAACAGGATAAAAATCAGCGAGAACGGTGCGATCCAGCGCATGGCAGCCTCCACGGAAACCGCGGGGAGTGTAGCACATCGCGCTGGCCGCGAAACTTACCGCCGCGGCGCGGTGGCCACGGTGACGGGCTCGCAAATGTCGTCGCTTTCCGCGCTGGTTTCGCTTGTCTTGACGCAGGCGTCGCGCTCGCCGTTGGCGCCCAGACTCAGCAGCAGCAGCGTCTGCGGGTCGTCGCGCTCGAGCACCAGCGGATGCTGCCAGTAGTCGCGCGTCACGTCGCGGTCGGTCTCCGCGGTCCGCGTCGAGCGCAGGTAGGTCGCCAGCTCCGCCGGGCGATCCGGCCGCGGGATCTTGCTGCCCTGGTCGGCGTCCGCTTGCAGCTGCCGCGCCGTGGCCTGCAGCTCGCTGCGCTGCAGCAGCGTTCGCACGGCGTTCTGCACTTTGGCAATGGTTTGCGGGCCTTCGGACGCAGCGACGGCGATCGTGCCAGTCAGCACGAGCAGCGGCATCACGCGCCCCAGGCTCACGACACCCCCCGCACGGCCTGCAGCCGCTCTGCCGCCACTTGCCACAGCCGCAGCGCCGCCTGCGGATCGCGCGCCAGCGCCGTCTGCGTCGCCGCCGCCGGCACCCGCAGCAACTCCACCGCCGTCGTCGCCCGCACAGTGGCGTTGCGCGGCGCGCCGGTCAGCAGCGCCAGCTCACCAAACCAGTCGCCCGGACCCAGCGTTGCGGTCTGCACGTCCTGCTGCCACACGCCGCAAGTGCCGGCCAGCACAACGAACACGTCCTGGCCCGGCTCGCCCGCCGCCACGACCACTGCGCCTGGTGCGTGCTGCTCGGGCTGGGTCTGCGCCACGACCGCGGCCAGATCCGCCGCCTGCAGCCCGGCAAACAGCGGGTGCGCGCGCAGCGCCGCGGCGTGGCGCAGCTGGCGGCGCATTTCAGCGGCCGAAGGCGCTGCGTCCTGCAGCAGCGTCCGCGTCGCCTCGCGGGGCAAGGCGTAGAGCACGACCGGCCCGTCCGCCACCACATGCGCGCTCCGCGGCGCGTCGTCCAGCAGCGCCGATTCACCAAAAAAATCGCCAGGTCCCAGCCGCGCCAGCAGGTGCCGCACGCCAGCTGGGTCCGCCCACTCCACGACCGCGTGCCCAGCGACGAGGCAGCACAGCCGATCGCCGGGATCGCCCTGCCGCAAGATGGTCGCCCCCGCCGGCCACGCTTCCAGCCGCATCTGCGCCACCACGGCGCCGGCAATCGGCTGCAAAAATACGACGTTGGCCACCGCCTGCCGCAGCAGCGGCGCGTAGGCGTCGGTCGTCAGCGGCGTCGCCTTCGCGTGTCGCCGCGGCCACGCCGCCCCCAGCAGCTGCCACACAACGCGCGTCAGGCCCGCCAGCAGCACCAGCAGCCACGCCACCGCCAGCGCCAGCGGCAGCGCCGCCCACAGCGGATTGCCGTGGCGAATCCCGCCGTTCAGCAGCGCCAGCGCCCACGGCAGCAGCCGGCGCGTCGTCAGCAGCCACGCCAGCAGTGCGTGCGCGGCGCTCGCCGTCGCCGCCCAGACGTAGCGCTGCTCCAGCGGCGCCATCGGCTGGCGGTGCCACAGGTTGGCCACGGCGCGGCGCACAAGCCACGTCCGCGCGCGGCTGCCGAGCGCCGGCGTCGTCGTTGCCAGGCTGATCAGCGTGCGGGCATCGGTCGGCAGCTCGGGCGTCGCGTCCACGAGCAGCGCGAGCGTGCTCAGCCACAGTGCCAGCCGCCACAGCGGCTGCGGCGATAGCCAGCTCGCGACGAGCACCGCCAGCAGCGCCAGCGCCAGCGCGCTCAGCCCCGACCACGCGACGACGAGCGCGCGCTGGCGTTCGGTCGCCGTCATCGCCTCGCCGGTGACCTCTGCGCCCGGCTGCCAGCGCAGCCGCAGCGACTGCGCCGCACCCGGCAGCGCGACTGCCTGCGCCGCCACGCCGCGCGCCAGCGCCCGCCAGAGCAGCAGGCTCACCAGCAGCCCGCCGGTCACTGCCGCCACCGCGCCGCCGTCCAGACCCACCGCCGGCGGCAGCAGCCCCGGCAGCGCCAGCCACGCCAGCAGCCAGACCAGCGCGAGCAGCGCGTCCAACTGCGCACGGCGTAGCCAGGCTTGCGGCCCCAGCCGCAGCAACAGCCGGCCAATGCCGCCCGTCCCCGGCAGCGCCAGGCTCCACGCCGGGCGGCCATCGGTCAGCACGTTCGCCGTTTGCAGCCGCAGCAGAGTGCGCACCACGGCCAGCGGCGGCACCGGCGGTGTGTGCTGCGCGGCGCGGGAGAGAAGCTCCGCCACCTGCTGCGGGGTCTGCAGCCAGCCGGCGACTGTCGCACCCTCAGCGTCCACGACCACACCGGCATCGCCGCGGCGCACGGCGGATGTGCCGTCGGCCAGCGGGCGAACCACGGCATCAGCCGCCAGTTGCCAGGTCCGGTCGAGGGGCTGCGGATGTCTGGCGGGCAACACGGCCATGACCGGATCGTGAAAGCTGGGCACCGGCGGCGGCGCGGAACAGCTGCCCGCGCGTCGCAGAAGTGCTTGATCTTGCGTGCAACTGCCCGCAAGCCGCCGCCATGCTGCGGCGTGGCGCTCCGGCCGTCAAGTCTGGGTTTTTGCCGCGAACGGCTGCGTGGCGCGCTGAACTCTGGTAACCTAGACCGATTGCCGCGTAGGGCGGTTCAATCCGGTTCGGGGGTGACGATGCTGCGGCTGTGGATGGGGCAAAAGACGGGCTGGATGCTGGCACTTTTGGTGTTGGAAGTTGCCTGTGGCGATGCGGTCCCGGGCGATGGCAGCAACGGCGCCGATGGCGGTGACGCGACGCAGGACGCCGGCAAGGACGTCAAGGACACCACTTCTGGCAAGACGGACGCGATCGATGACGGTGCTGCCGATGCACCGGACGCGACGCCAACCGGCGATGCCGTGGGCGATTCTGCCGACGCGACGAACACCGCGTGCGCCAACACGCCAGGCGCACCGGGCTGTCCTTGTCAGGAAAACGGCGACTGCGACCTGCCGATCTGCTTGCCGACGGCGCAGGGACCGATGTGCGCCAAGTCGTGCATCGACACGTGCCCCGATGGCTTCAAGTGCGTCGGCGTGGCCGGACCGGGCGGCGACATTCAGCCGGCGTGCGTGGACAAGTGGCCGCATCTCTGCGATCCGTGTGCGAATTCGGCGCAGTGCGGCGCGGTTGGCCTGCAAGGCGCGGCGTGTCTGGATGACGGCAAGGACGGCCATTTCTGCGGCACCGCCTGCAAAGCAGACAGCGATTGTCCCGGCGGCTACCAGTGCGGCAGCGGCACCAGCGTCGAAGGCAACGCCGTCCAGCAATGCCAGCCAACGGCCGGCGCGGCGTGCACCTGCAGCCCATCGGCGGTGGCCAACCAGCTTTCCACACAGTGTTTTGCCCAGGCCAAGGACGCCAGCGGCAACGTCATCGGCGCGTGCAAAGGCGTGCGCATCTGCGGCCCCAACGGCTTGTCGGCATGCAACGCCACCGTCCAGGTGGAGACGTGCAACGGCCAGGACGACAACTGCAACGGTCAGGTCGATGAAGGCACCTGCGACGACAAGAACCCGTGCACGATGGACCAGTGCGACGGCAACGCCCAAGCGTGCAACCATACGAATTCACCGGGTTCTTGCGATGCGGACGGCAATGCATGCACCATCGGCGATACCTGTGTCGACGGCAAGTGCACAATCGGCACGCTGAAGTCCTGCGACGACAACAATCCGTGCACGACCGACGCCTGCGACCCGCTCAACGGCTGCACCAAGACCAACGACGACGGCTTGCCGTGTTCGGACGGCTCCGGCTGCACCGTCGGCGACGTCTGCCAAAGCGGCGGCTGCGTGTCCGGCGCCGCGAAAATTTGCCCGGAAGGGGACGCCTGCACGTCCTGGAGCTGCGACGGCACCAGCGGGCTGTGCAAGCAGACGGCCAACGCCGATGGCACGAGCTGCTCGGACGGCACCGCCTGCACCTCGGGCGACGTCTGCAAGGCCGGCAGCTGTGCCGGCGTGCCGGTTGACTGCGACGACAAAAACCCGTGCACGCTGGACACCTGCGACCCGACCACGCAGTGCAAGCACGACGCCGCCAACACGCCGTGTGACGACGGCAACGCCTGCACAACCGCCGACACCTGCGCCGCCAAGAAGTGCACCGGCACGCCCATCGACATCGCCACCGAGTGCGGCGACGGCAACCCGTGCACGACCGATACCTGCGACAAAATCGCCGGTTGCATCTACACCGGCAACAGCGCGCCGTGCAGTGACGGCAACGCCTGCACCATCGGCGACACGTGCGTGGACAAGGTCTGCAAGTCCGGCACCAACAACTGCAACTGCCAAAAGGACGCGGACTGCGCCGGCAGCGAGGACGGCAACCTCTGCAACGGCACGCTGTTTTGCGACACGAGCGGCGTGACAAACCAGTGCAAGGTCAACCCGGCGACGATCGTCACCTGCGACACGACCGGCGACGGACCGTGCGAGCAGAACGTCTGCGACCCCGGCACCGGCAAGTGCGGCATCCTGAACCTGCCCGACGGCAAATCCTGCGACGCCGACGGCAACGGCTGCACGCCCAACGACGCCTGCCTGGGCGGCGCGTGCGTCGCCGGCGCGCTCAAGAGCTGCGACGACGGCAACGTCTGCACCGACGACAGCTGCGACACCATCAGCGGCAACTGCGTCAACACCGCCAACGTCAGCCCGTGCGACGCCGACGGCAACGCCTGCACCCAGAACGACACGTGCTCCGGCAAAACCTGCATTGCTGGCGGCAAAGTCGTGTGCAATGACGGCGTGGACTGCACCATGGACTCGTGCAATCAGGTCACCGGCAAGTGCGTTTTTGACGGCGCGGCGATGAGCGGCCAAGGCTGCGACGACAAGAACGTCTGCACGCTCGGCGACAAGTGCAACGGCACCGGCGCCTGCGTCGGCGGCAGCGCCTACAGCTGCGACGACGGCAACGCCTGCACGACCGACGTCTGCGACCCCGTCACAAGCTGCAGCCACACGACGCTGCCCGACCAGAGCAGCTGCGGCACCGGCAACTGGTGTTTGGCCGGCGTGTGCACGCCCAAAGCCGTGTGCGGCGACGGCAAGGTCAACCAGGCCAGCGAGCAGTGCGACGACGGCAACACCGCCAGCGGCGACGGCTGTTCCGCGACGTGCCAGTGGGAGAGCAAGAAGCCCGGCGCCGGCGATCTGGTCATCAGCGAAATCATGGTGGATCCCAACAACGGCCAGCAGGACGAGTGGTTCGAGGTCTACAACGCCAGCGGCGTGCCGATCGAGATGGATGGCCTGTTCTTCACCGACGAAAACGGCGGCCTGTTCTACCAAGTCTCGCCCGTGCTGTGGATTTTGCCGCCCGGCGGCTACGCCGTGTTCGCCGCCTCGAACCCGGTCAGTGGCACCGGCAGCCCGCATCCGGACGTCTATTACGGACCGTACATGGGCACGTACCTCGCGCTCAACAACACAAGCGACGGCGTGTGGCTGACGACGATCTCGGCCAGTGACCCAGCCAAAGTCCCGGCCGCCAACGTCGTCTCGCACGTCGGTTACGGCTCGACCTACAACACGGATCCGAGCAATACCAAGTGGTTGGCTGTGCCGTCCGGCAAGACCTACCAGCTGGACGTGACAAAGCTGACGGCCGCCGGCGCGCTCTCGGCCAAGAACTGGTGCTACGGCAACAAGGCGTTTGGCGCCAACGGCGACCTCGGCTCGCCCGGCACCGCCAACCACGCCTGTCCGTGATTTTCGCTCCGCAGAGGCCCCGCATGTCGCTCCGCATCGTCCTGTTCCCGGTTCTTTGCGTCGTGTTGGCCTGCGGCGGCAGCAAAGGCGCTAGCGGCGGTGACCAGACGGACGCCGGTCCCGGCGGCACGGACGCGACGCTGGGTGATGGCCATGGCGACGCCGGCGGTGACGCGCCGGGCGATACGGCGACGGTGCCGGACGCCGCACCCGACGTCGCGCCGGATACCGGTCCGGACCTCCAGCCGGACAGCGGCACGGACGCGCAGGTCATCGAGGAATGGGTCGATGTGCAGGACGTGCCGTGGACCGACGCCGACGCCGCCCTGCCGCCGGATGCCGGGGACGATGCCGACGCTGACCTCGACGCGCCGGCGGACGCCACTGCCGTGGCCGATGCCGACGCCGAAGACGCCGCTGCCGATGCCGAGGACGTCACGGCGACGGCGGACGCGCAAGTCGATGTTTTTGTGCCGAATTGCGCGACGGACAGCGACTGCGCCAAGCTCGCCACGCTCTGCGGCAACGGCGTCTGCTTGGCCGGCGACTGCACCGTTGTGCTCGCCACCGACGGCACGCCTTGCGACGACGGCAACTTCTGCACCGGCGGCGATGCCTGCGCCGCGGGCGCGTGCGTGGGCGCGACCCTGAACTGCAACGACGGCAACGGCTGCACCACCGACAGCTGCGACCCGACCATCGGCTGCCAGTACGACCCGCTCACCGGCGATTTGTGCAACGACGGCAACGCCTGCACGCTCGGCGACCAGTGCGTCGGCGGCACCTGCAAGCCCAGTGACACAATCCAGTGCGACGACGGCCTCGTCTGCACCGCCGACAGCTGCGACCCCGCCAGCGGCTGCACCACCACCAACCTCGACGGCGAAGCCTGCACCGACGGCAGCCTCTGCACCCAGACCGACAGCTGCAGCGGCGGCAAGTGCGTGGGCAGCAACCTGAAGGTCTGCACCGACGACAACCCGTGCACGGACGACGGCTGCGTCGCCGGCAGCGGCTGCGTCTTTCTCGCCAACAGCGCCACCTGCGAAGACGGCAGCGTCTGCACCGCCGGCGACACCTGCGCCGACAAAGCCTGCGTCGCCGGCAGCAAGGTGCCGTGCGACGACGGCAACCCGTGTACCGACGACAGCTGCAACGCCGCGACCGGCTGCAGCCACGCCGCCAACAGCGCAGCGTGCTCGGACGGCGACGAGTGCACCGTCAACGACACCTGCAGCGGCGGCAGCTGCGCCCCCGGCTTTGCCAAGAACTGCGACGACGGTCAGGCCTGCAGCGTCGATTCCTGCGATAAAATCGCTGGTTGCAAGCATGATTCCAGCGCCTGCTGCGCCAACGACGCCGCTTGCAACGACGCCAACCCGTGCACGACGGACAGCTGCAGCTTCCAAATCGGCTGCGTCCACGCCGCCAACAGCGCGCCGTGCGACGACGGCAACGCCTGCACCACGGGCGACGTCTGCGTCGCCAGCGCCTGCGCGTCCGGCGGACCGACGCCCTGCGACGACGGCAACGTCTGCACAACCGACAGCTGCGACAAGGTTTTTGGCTGCAAACACGGCGCCAACGCCTTGCCGTGCGACGACAAGAACGCCTGCACGGTCGGCGACGTTTGCCAAGACGGCGTCTGCGCGCCCGGCGTGGCGCTCAGCTGCGACGACACGCGGACGTGCAGCGTTGACAGCTGCGACAAGGTCGCGGGCTGCAAGCACGACCTGACGACGTGTTGCGCCAACGCCGCGGCGTGCAGCGACGGCAACGTCTGCACCGACGACCTCTGCGAATTCCAGACCGGCTGCAGCAACCCCGCCAACAGCCTCAGCTGCAGCGATGGCGACGCCTGCACCGTCGGCGACGCCTGCGCCGCCAAAGCCTGCGTCCCCGGCAGCGCCGCTGTCTGCAACGACAGCAACGCCTGCACGACCGACAGCTGCGCCAAAGCGACCGGCTGCGCGTTCACCGCCGTCGCCGACAGCACCGCGTGCGATGACGGCAAGGTCTGCACCGTCGGCGATGCCTGCAAAACCGGCGTCTGCACGCCCACCGGCGCCAAAAACTGCGACGACAGCAACCCGTGCACGACCGACAGCTGCGACGCGGCGCTGGGCTGCCGCCACGTCGCGTTCGTCGGCGCATGCAACGACGGCAACGCCTGCACGACCGGCGAGAGCTGCGGCGGCGGCGGCACCTGCGGCG
This sequence comes from uncultured Myxococcales bacterium, assembly GCA_903869075.1. Classification (GTDB taxonomy): domain Bacteria; phylum Myxococcota_A; class UBA9042; order UBA9042; family UBA9042; genus CAIYBN01. Next base: position 23,365 of record CAIPXZ010000540.1, read on the forward strand.
GCGGCACGGCGACGAGCTGCGACGACGGCAACGTCTGCACCGACGACAGCTGCACCGCGCCCACCGGCTGCGTCCACCTCGCCAACGCCAGCACCTGCAGCGATGGCAGCGTCTGCACGACGGAGAGCTGCGTCAACAAGACCTGCACCGTCAGCATCGCGCTGACCTGCAACGACAGCAACGTCTGCACGACAGACAGCTGCGACGCCGTCGCCGGCTGCAGCAACGTCGCGATCAGCTGCGATGACACAAACCCGTGCACCACCGACAGCTGCGACCCCGCCACCGGCTGCAAGCACGTCAACGTCGCCGACACCACAAGCTGCGGCACCGGCAAGACCTGCACCGCCGGCGTCTGCGGCGGCGCGGCGGCCATCGACGTCAGCGGCTGGAAGCTCGTCCAGTACAGCGCCTCGCACACCTACACGATTCCGGCCGGCACCACGATCCAGCCGGGCGGCTACCTCGTCATCGGCCGACAGTCGACGGTCTCGGCGTTCTCGAGCTTCTGGAAGGTCACTTTTGCCAGCAACGTCGTGTTCCTCGATGCGTACGCGACCACCGCCACTTTCCCGGTCGTCAACGGCGGCAACTCGTTTGACCTCACCAAGGCGGACGGCACGCTCGTCGACGGCACGACAATCAGCACGACGATCGCGACGACGATGGTGCGCACCAAGCCGACCGGCGCGGCCAATGCGGCCGGCTCGTGGACGGTTGCCGCGGAGACCACCGCTACGCCCGGTAGCGGCCAAACGACCGGCAGCGGCAAGGGCCTGTACATCAGCGAAGTCTCGGACGCGTCGGCGAGCGGCGACTACCTCTACGAATTCGTCGAGCTGTTCTACGATCCGGGTCCGTAGCCCGGCTACGGCGCGTCCGGCTTGGGCGCGTCGGTCGGCCGCATGTCGCACTTCGTGTTCTTGCCCGGCGTCGGCTTGTCCGGCACCACGAACCGCACCGTCGTCGCCTTGCAGCCCTGGCACTGTGGCCCCGGCTCGCAGCGCACCGTGTGTTGCGAACCAGCCTCCAGCGTCACCTTGGCCCAGCCTTCGCCGATCGGCGTCGCCTGGCCGTCGAGGTACAGCGTCGAGTTGGTCGGAATCGAGCCAATCTGCCACGGAATCATCGCCTTGGGCTCGGTCGCCGGCGTCACCACCGGCACGGTCTTGGCGTCTGACTCCGCCGGCCGGGCAAAATGCACGCCGGGCATGCGCTTCTTCGGCAGCTCCAGCGGCTCGTGGTTCGGCTGCGGCGGCACCTCTGCGAGGGCCGTCGTCGGCGCCGGCGGCAGTTGCACGATCGGTGGCTTGCTCGTCAACACCGCGGGGCCATTGGGCAAAGCCACCAAAGCGCCTTCGGCCGGCGCCGGTTTGGCGGCCACCGGCGGCGCCTCGTCCGGCTGGTGCACGAGCCAGCCGATCACCGCCACCACTGCCATCCCCGCCGTCACCATCCCCGCCGTCGCCGCCGCGCGCTTGAGCTTGCGCATGCGCCGCGCCCGCGTCGTCCACTCGTGCAGCGCCTTGCGCGGCTCGTCGGCGTCCGGGTCAATCGCCAGCGCGCGGTTCAGCGTGTCGATGGCCATCGCCAGCTTGCCCGCCGTCGCCTGCTTTTGTCCTTCCGCCGTCAGCACTTGCACGAGCGTCGGCTTGAGGTCGAACTGGAACACCTCCGGCGCTTGCAGGAACCGCGCCAGCAAGCCGGTCGTGTCCGACATCCGGAACTGCTTCAGGTAGCTGCTCAGCGCCGCCTGCACCGCCGGCATGTCGGCGTAGCGGTCCGCCGGCCAGCGCGCCAGGCACTGCGCGATGATGTCGTCAAAATGGCGATCCACCGCCGGATTGTGGCGCGACGGCAGGTCAAACTGGCCTTCGAGGATGAGTCGGAACAGCGCCTGCGGGTTGCTGGCGACAAACGGCAGCCGCCGCGTCACCAGGAAATACAGCACGGTGCCGAGCGCGAAGATGTCGCAGCGCCCATCCAGCTGGCTGCCCTCAATCTGCTCCGGCGCCATGTGCGCCGGGGAGCCGACGATCGCGCCCGTCGTCGTCATCTGCTCCATGTCCATCGCCTGGGCGATGCCGAAGTCCATCAGCTTGATCTGGCCGTCGCGCGAAATCATCAAGTTGTCCGGCTTGATGTCGCGGTGGATGAGCCCCATCACGTGGGCGTGGCCGAGCGCGCCGGCGATCGCGTGGCCGACCAGAGCGGCCGTCTGCGGCAGGAACAGCCCGTGATCATTGGTGAATTGTGTCAGCGTCTCGCCATGGACGAATTCGGTGACCAAGAACGCCGCGGCGTCGTCCCCGGCGGAGAAGTCGTAGACGTCGACGATGTTGCCGTGGTGCAGCTTGGCGATCGCCTGCGCCTCGCGGTTGAAGCGCGCCCGCGCGTCCGGCTTGGAACCGAGGTGCGGGTGCATGACCTTGATCGCCACGTCGCGCTTGAGCACCCGGTCGCGACCGCGATAGACCGTGGCCATGCCGCCGTCGCCGACGCGCTCCAGGACTTCATAGCGATTGCCGTACAGCTCGGGCAAGCGAACACTCACGCGCGGTGGCGAACGGACCGCCGGACCAGTGTATACGGCTTTTCGCGGCGCGGGCAGTGGGTTGCACAGCTACGGCATCGGCGCCGGCCGTGTGCGGTCAATCACTTGATTTATTTGGACAATGACGCTCAGGTGATGACGCGATGCGGCGCCACAAACCAGCGGTTGACGGCCGATCCCGGCCGGTCCAGACTCCGCCGACGGCCGGGCCCCGCCACTGCGCGCGCCCGTCTGACCGGTTCTTGCGCCCCGCTGCCCCTCGCGGTGGCGCGCGACCTTTGCCAGCTCGAGGTAGCGCATGTTCGCCAAGTCCCGATTCCTCTGCCTTGTCAGCCTGTTGGCCATCGGCGTGGCGTTGCTGGGCGGCCAGGGCTGCGACCTCACGTCGGCCAGCGCCACGGCCGCCGACAGCTTCCCGACGGTCACCGGCAGCGCGCTCTACGTCAGCGCCAGCGCCGGCAGCAGCAGCGGCGACGGCACCGCCGCGCGGCCCTTCGCGCACATCGCCGACGCGCTCAAGCTGGCCAACAGCGGCACGACAATCGCCATCGCCGCCGGCAGCTACGCGGAGGCGCTCACCGTCCCCGCCGGCGTCTCGCTCACCGGCACCGGTGCCGCCCACGTCCTGATCAGCGGCGGCAGCGACACGGCCATCCGCATCGCCGGCAGCGGCGCCACCGCCCTCCAGGACCTCGCCGTCGTCAGCGCCACTGGCGCCGGCATCCGCGCGAGCGGCGGCGTGGCGTTGCAGCTGATTCGCGTGCAAATCAGCGGTGTTGTCGCCAATGCCACCGATCCCGGCCACGGCCTCGCGCTCGACGGCGCCGCCAGCGCCGACCTCCAGGACTGCACAATCCGCGACAACAGCGGCGTCGGCGTCTACGCCCACGCCAGCGGCCACGTCAGCATCATCGACCCTCTGTTCGTGCCCGGCGACGCACTCGCGCTCACGCTCCAAGCCACCGACATCGCCGCCAACGGCCACTTTGGCATCGCGGCGTTCGGCGGCGACGTCACAATCAGCGGCAGCGCCATCCACGGCATCATCGCACCCGACGGCGACGGCATCCTGATCGGCAGCGGCAAGGCCACGCCGGTCGTCCCCGCCGCCATCCACATCACCAGCAGCCTCGTCAGCGGCAACGCCCGCGCCGGCGTGCTCGTCACCGGTCCCGCCGCCTTGCAGTTCGCCGCCGAGAGCTCCGCCAACGGCCACGGCGGCTTGTGGGCGCAGCATCCCAGCGCGTCGATCACCACGGACGCCAGCGCGCTCATCGCCCGCAACACGCTGATTGGCATCGCCGCCAGCAACGGCGCGAGGTTGGAGATCACCGGCTCGCGCATCGCCGACACCCAGGCGTTCGTCTACACACCCGCCGGCGCCACAACGACCGTCTCCGCCGCCGACGGCATCGGCGTGTACACGAACGCCCACGGCGTCGTCACCGGCGCCACCCTCAGCGGCAACAGCCGCGCCGCGGTGCTCGCCAAGGACTGCGCGTCCGCCGCCGACGGCTCGCCCGACCTCGCCGTGACAAACTGCACGATTAGCGGCAGCAAGTGGGGCATCGTCGTCAACGGCCACTACGCGCTGGCCGCGCCCGCCACCGGCGCGGGCGGTAGCAACGACTTCCAGGGCGTCGACCCGAAGAACACGAGCGACACGTCGGAGCTGGACGCGCCCGAAAGCGCCTGCGCCGACGCCAGCTTCAGCTGCAACACAAGCCCGTGAAATCAGACCAGCTTCGCCAGCGTCTCGCGCACCGCCGCCGCCGCTGACGCCTGGCCAAACTGCTGCGCCAGCGCCAGCGCCTCTTGGGCCGCCGCGCCCGCCGCCTGCCGCTCACCGCCCGCCGCCAGCGCCAGCGCCAGCAGCCGCAGCGTCTCCGGCAGGTTCTCCAGCCGACCCATCCGCCGTTGCGTGCGCTCGCTCGCGCGCAAGGCCGTCAGCGCGTCGACGTGGCGGCCGACGTCCAGCAGCACGTTGCCGAGGTTTGTGTCGGCCGTCGCCGCGCCCATCACGTCATCCAGCGCGGTGCACGCGGCGCTGACGGCACGGTAGACGCCCTCCGACTCGGCCAAATCCCCGGCGCGGTAGGCGACGTTGCCCAGCGACAGCTCTGCCATCGCCGCGCCGAGCGCGTCGCCCGAGCGCTTGAAGGCCTCCTGCGCCGCGCGGTACTGCGCGCGCGCCTGCGGGAACTGCCGCGCTCGCGACGCCGCGTGCCCCAGCCATGTCCGCAGCCGCCCGATGCCGGCATGCAGCTCCGCGTCCTCGACCTCATCGGTGCCCGCGCACTGCGCCAGCGCTTCCTCGGCGATGATCACCGACTCCGCGTGCCGACCGCGCCGTTGCAGCACCATGGCGATCAGGCTGATGGCCAGGATCGACGCCGCGAAACCGCCGGGCTGGCTGCGCGCGTCGTCGATGGCCTGGCGCAGCGCTACGAGCGCGTCATCGGGCCGCCCCATCCCGTCCAGCACCTGGCCGCGCAGGCGCCGCGCCCGCACCCGCAGCCGCGCCAGCTCGGGGTCGTGCTCCGCCAGGGCGATCGCTGCGTCCGTCGCTTCCAGCGCCGCCGGAAGCTCGCCGCAGCGCATCCCGGTCTGCGCCACGCCGACGAGCGCCTGCATCCGCGTCTGCCGCGCGACCGGCGCGTCGGCCTCGCTCGCCAGCGCCGCGCAGTTGGCAAAGGCCTCGAAAGCATCGCGGTTGGCCAGCGCCCGCACCGCGTCCTCGGCGTTGCGTAGCCACTGCTCGGCGGCCAGCGCCGTCTCGCCGGCGTGCTGGTGGTGCCAGGCCAGCAGCGCGCCAAAGTGCTGCGGCCGCGGTCCTTCCCAGGCGCGCAGCCACGTCGCGGCGTTGCGGTGCAGCTCCGTGCGCAGCGCCGGCGGCACGCCGTCTTGCAGCAGTTCCGCCAGCGAATCCAGCCGCAGCGCCACTTCACGCTGGCCCGCCAGCCGCTGCGTGCGCGACAGCACGATGAAGCCGGCCTGCTGCAGCCGCTGCAGGTCCGCCTCGGCGATGTCCCGCGCCAGCATCGCCGCCAGCAGCGCCACCGGCGCCGGACCGCCCGCCAGCGCCAGCGCGTCCAGCAGCGTCCGCTCCGGCAGCGCCAGCCGGCTGACGCGACGCAGCAGCAGCTCGGACATCGAGCGCTCCAACAGCCCTGCCGCCTGAACTGCGCTGTTCAGCGCCCAGCCCGCCGGGCCGTTCTGCAGCGCGCCTTCCTCGGTCAGCGTGTCCAGCGCCTGTTCCACGCGCCCCGCCATGCCGTCCGAGAACCGCTGCACCGCGTCCAGAAGCGCCGGCGGTGGCTCAAAGCCGGCAAAGCGCTCCTGAACCAGCCGCCGCACAGCGGCGGCGTCCAGCGGCTCCACTTCCAGCGCTTGCGTGCGTTGCGGCGGCAGCTGCAGCGCGGCCAGCACGGCCTCGGCGCGATCGTCACGCAGCGGCAGGAGCAGCAACAGCGGCACATCGTCGGCGTGCCGCGCGATGTGGTTGAGCAGGCTCAGCGTCGACGGCCGCGCACCGGCGAGGCCCTCGATGACCCACACCGTCGGCTGGTTGCGACACAGCCGGCGCACCAGCGCTGTCCACGCCTCGAACGCCGCCTGCAGCTCCGCCTCGCTCGCCGGCTCGGTCGGCGTGTCCGGCGTCGCCGGTGTCAGGCCGAGCATCCGCGCCAGCGCCGTCACGCGCCGGTCCAGCCGCACCGGATCGCCGTCGTCCAGGCCGGGCAGCTGTCGCAGCCGCGCGATCACGTCGCCATCGGGGCCGACCGGCAGGGCCGCGCGCACGAGGTCACCCAGGCCGAGCCAGGACGTCGCCGCGTCGCCGTGGCCACAGCGCACGACGTGCAGCCGCCAGCCGCCGTCACCGGTCTCCAGCTGCCGCAACACCTCACCGCACAGCCGCGACTTGCCCACGTCCGCCGGGCCGCGCACCGCCACCGCCACAAGCCCGCCGTCGCGTCGGGTCTTGCGCGCCGCCCGCAGCAGCACGCCCATCTCCACGTCGCGGCCGACAAGCGGCCGGCCGACATCGCGCGCCATGTAATCCGCCAGTGCCAGCGTCGCATCGCGCCGCCGCAGCACCAACCGCTGGCGCCCGCGCGCATCGCTCTGCACCTCGAACTGGCCGCGGACTTCGCGCAGCGCCTTGTCGCCGATCGACACCTGCCCGGGCGCGCACTTGACCGCGGCTGCCCGCGCGCGCTCGACGGCTTCGCCGGCTGCAAGTGCCGTGCCCCAGACGACGCCGACGCCGCGGCTGGAAACGAGGCCGAGCTCAACGGCGGCGCGGACTTCGCGTCCGGGGCCGTCGTCGGTCGCCGCTGACAGGGCCAGCGCGGCGTCGACAGCGGCGGCCACATCGCCATCGGCCATGCCGCCCAGACCCCACAGCGCGATCGCCTCGCGGCCGAGAAATGCTGTTGTTCTGCCGCCTTCGCGCGCGACGGCGGTGGCAAAAGCCGCGGCAAAATCGCCCTGCGCGCTGTCGTCGGCCTCGGCGCAGTCCAAGCGTGCCACGAGGATCGCTGTCGTCGCCTCGCGCAAGCCGCCGACGACGCTGCCCGCCTGCGCCGTCCAGGACACGAGCGACGCGCCGCACGTCACGCAGCGGTAGCGCTCGCCGTCGCGCTTGGTGCCGCAGCTGGAGCACTGCGCCGTGGGCACGGGGCTGCCGCATTTGGCGCAGAAGCCGTCGCCGTCGGGCACGGCGTGGCTGCAGCCAGGGCACGGCGTCGTCCGCTGTTTTTGCAGGCGCGCCGTGAGGTTGGCGGCGGCATCGAGCGCGTCGACAAATTCCAGCGGCGAGCCGTGGCGCTCCGCCGGATCCTTGGCCAGCGCCTTGCGCAGCTCGCGCTCGACGGCTTCCGGCGCGGCGTCGTCGAGCGGCGGCGGCGCGTCCAGCAGGTGGGCGATCAGCGTCGCGTGCACGGAATCGCGCTTGAACGGCAGCCGCCCGGCCAGCATCTGGTACAGCATGACCGCCAGCGCATACAGGTCCGTGCGGCCATCGACCGCCTCGCCGCGGATCTGCTCCGGCGCCATGTAGGACGGCGTGCCGAGAATCGTCGCCTCCTGCGTCAGCGCCTGGGTTTCCTGGCCCTGGAACTGCCGCGCCAGGCCAAAATCGCAGACCTTCGCCAGCTGGCCGCCAGACGCCAGGGCCCGCACCAGCACGTTGCCGGGCTTGACGTCGCGGTGGACGATGCCCAGCGCGTGCGCCTCCTGCAGCCCTGCCGCGACCTGCCGGGCGATCGCCAGCGCCTCGCGCAGCGGTAGCGGACCGCCGCGCAGCAGCGCTTCCAGGCTCTGGCCGTCGACGTACTCCATCACCAGAAACCAGGCGTCGTCCCCGCGGCCAAAGGTATGAATTCCCACGACATTTGGATGGACGATGCGCGACAGCGCGCGGGCTTCCCGGCGAAACCGCGCGTCCGCTTCCTCGCCCTGCGGCGTCGCCGCGTGCAGCAGCTTGACCGCCACGAGCCGGTCCAGCCGCGGGTCGCGCGCGAGGTAGACTTGCCCCATGCCGCCGCCGCCCAGCGTCCGCTCGACGACGAAGCCCTCGCCAATCACGTCGCCGGGCTGCAGCGAGCGGCGCGGCGCGGTCAGCGGCTGGGTGGGTTGCGTCGGGCTGGACATCGGCGGCGCTGCCTATTTGCGCGGCGGCAGCGCTGGCGTCGTCGGCGGCGCCGGCAGGTGGGGTGGCTGCGGCTGCGGCGGCGGCGCGGGCGTCGCCAGCTGCGCTGCGGCCTCGACGACGGGGTGACCGGCGTGCTGCCAGGCAAAGATGCCTTCATCCAACACCGCGGTATTCTTGAACTTGCGCTTGCGCAGCTCATCGACGATCACGCCTGACGCGTGGTGCGGGCAGGCGCAATAGGCGATGACCCAGGTGCCATCGTTGGGGATCTTGTCCAGCTCGCCCGGCTCGTAGTACGGCACCGAGACCGCGCCGGTGATGTGCAACCGCAGGAAATCCGACGGCGCGCGGGCGTCGACGATGACGATCCGCCGCTTGTTCTTCAGCGCGTCCGCGACCTCCTGCAGCGGCACAAGCCGATCGTCTTTCATCTTCAGATCCGCGGGCTTGCCGTTGGGATTGATGACGATCGGTCCGGTCAGCTTGGGCGCCGACTCCAGGCCCGGCATCTGCGCCGCCTGCGCAGTCTGCGTTACCACCGCCGGCAGCGGCGCGTGCCACGGCACCGGCGGCGCCGGCGGCACGCTCGTCGCCATCGAGCGCAAATAGGCGATCGCGTCGTCGATTTGCTGCTCCGTCAGCTTGCCCGTCCACGGGTCCATTTTGGTGCCCGGCCGGCCTTTTTGGATGGCGTAGCGCAAGAAGCTGTCCTTGACCGACGCCAGCAGCTGCGGGTTGAACAGGTGCACCGCGCTGCCGCGCTGCGTCGTCCAGCCGTGGCAGGATGCGCACTGGGTCATGTACACCGTCTGGCCGCGGCCCACGGCGCCGGCGTTGGGCTTCTCGGCCAGCAGCACCGTCGGCGGCTGCGGCTGCGGCGGCGCGACGCGGCGGGTGTAGCCGATGATGGCGTCGATGTCCGCCGGTGCCAGCGGCCCGCCGACTTCCTGGGCATACGCCGCCATCGCCGTGCCGGGCCGACCGCGGGCGATCGACGTGCGCAGGAATTCCGTGCTCGCCGTCTCGCGAAACGTCCGGGAGACGAGCGACGGCGCGTTGTCGGCGGCGTAGCCTTCGGCGTTCTTGCCATGGCACAGCGCACAGTATTTCAGGAACAGCTGTTGGCCTTTGGCGGCCTCAGCCAGCGTCGGCGCATCGGCGGGCGAAGCGGGCGCGGGCAGGCTGACCGCATCGTCGACAGCGGCGCCGGCATCGGCACCGGTCGGCGCCGCCGCGCGCGCGCACGCCAGCGGGGTCAGGAGAGCCAACAAAAGCAGGAGACGAGACATGCGATCCTCAGAGGGCCTCTGCCCTAGCCTGAGAATCCACTGAGTCGCGGCTGTGCGCAAGCCTTTGGCTCACAGCGCTTCGGCTTCGTGCACATAGTGCGGCTGGCCGCGCGGCGTCGCCCAGCGCTGGAACAGCGCCATTTCAAAGGGATCCGCGCGGTGGATGCGCTCCATCAGAAAATCGAAAATGCCCATGTGCTTCTGGCAATACGTGCTGTCCGCCATGCGGCCATGGATGCTGCCTTGCTCGCAGTAGTTGTGCACCGGGCAGACGCCGCACCACGGCTTGTAGACGCAGCTGCTGCAGCCGGGCTGCGCTTCCAGCGTCGAGGCCATGACCATCGAGCGCACGGTCGGGCTGCTGACCACGTCGCGGTAGCGGCTGGCGTCGGCGCCGTCACCGGTGCCATGCACGTTGCCGATCTGGAAGCAGTCGTCGCCGCTGCGATCGACCATCCGCCCTTCGTCGCAGGTGAAAAGTCGGCCGTCGTGGCCGTACGCCAACTGGCCGATGCCGGCGCCGCACGGGCTGCGGATGTCCAGGTAGTTCGGCTCGGTGTTGCCGATGATTTTGCTGAACAAAAGCGCGGCGGTGCGCTCGACCATGTCCTTGCCGTTGCGGTTCATGTCGACGATGTGCAGGAACGTGTCGCGATAGAACGCCAGGAAATCTTCCATCGAATAGCCCAGCCGCGAGCGGATCGTCGCGCCCCAGCCAAACGGGTCGAGGTTGCGCAAGAAGATGCTCTTGCATCCCAATGCGTTGTAATGGTTCACTAATTCCTTGCCGCGCGCCAACGTCTGCTTGGTAATCGTCGGCAGCGCCTCGATGTGGTAGAGGTGCGGATCCATGCCGGCGTCGACGTAATGCTGGTTGATGCGGCGGATCCAATCCACGGTCGTGTCGTGCGATTTGCCGTCTTTCCAAATGCGCTGGCCGTCGTGCAGATCCGCCGGACCGTCGAGCGACGTGCAAATTTGCACCCGCCGATCAATGAGATACGCCAGCTTTTCCTCGTCCATCAGGCTCAGGTTCGTCACCAGCGCGAACATCAGCGACTTGCCCGCCAGCGCATTTTTCTGCCGCGCGTATTCGATGATGTGCTCGACGACCGGCCAGTTCGCCAGCGGTTCGCCGCCCTGGAACTCAATGGTCAGGCTCGGCGACGTCGTCTCAAAGGCAAAATCGACGCACCGCTCCGCCGTCTCGATGCTCATGTCCACGTCCGGCGCGTCCATCCGCGCGCGCGAGGCGTGGCAATACTGGCAGGTGTGGTTGCAGCGCAGTGTGACGACGAAGATGTGCAGGCTCGGTCCAGCGCGCAAAAACCGGTATTTCTCCTGCAGCCGCGCGGTGATGGCGTCCTTGTCCAGCTCACGCGCCAGGAAATTGCCGGCCTTCAGCCGCGCCCGCAGCGGGTCGTCATTGGCCACGTCGCCCTTGAGAACGGCGTGATATTCGGCATTTTCGAGGAACAGGTGGTCGCCAAAATCATTGGACAGCAGCACCGCGCCGTCGACAGTGCGCTGGCGAAACGGCACCAAATCCAGGACTTTTTGGCCGCGCACGGAGAGCGCTTCGATGGGCAGATGCGTGTGATGGCTCATGGCGATTCCTTTGCGTGAACGGGCGGCGGGTCGGTGCGGGGCACGAATTCCGCCCAGCCAAAGCGATCGGGGTACTCGTGCCACGGTCCTTCGCAGGCGTACTGCCAGGTGCAGACCTCGCACGGCGGACCGTGGGCTTTGCCTTGCTCCAAGCGGTAGCGGGCGTAGTCGCCGATGCGGACGTCGCCGTCGTACACCGTTGTGTCGGGCAAGCCGGGCTCGACGGCGGCCCATTCGCGGCCGCGCAGAAAGCAGAACGGCACAGCCTCCGTCACGGTGCTGCGGCCGGCCGCGCGCACCAAATCCAGCGCCAGTGGCAGGTGTTTTTGCACGTCGCGGTAGCGCGGTACCGTCTGGTCCCAGGTCTTGGCGGCCGTGCCCAGCGCGTGCACGAAAGCGAACTGCACCTGCCACACGCCCAGATGGACAAGCAGGTTGGCGATGTCCCGCAAATGCATCACATTCATGCGGGTGATGACGGTCTGGCTCAACACTTTCTGGTTCAATTTCTGGAGGTTGCGCAGGCCTTGAATGACTTGATTGTACGCGCCCTTGGCGCCCACCAGGCCGTCGTGCAGCGGCGCGATGTGGCCGTGCAAGCTCGGGTTGAACTCGGTCGCGCCGGCCTCGACGAGCGCCTCGGCGTAGCTCATGTACGCCAGCCGCCGGCCGTTCGTCTGCACCTGAATCAGCTTGTAGCCCAAGGACTTGGCGGCGCGGATGATCTCCGGCACGTCGTCGCGGATGCTGATCTCGCCGCCGGTCAGCAGCAGGCCATCGCAGGTCGCGCGCGCCGCTTCCAGCCGCTGAATCGCCTCTGCGGTCGTCAAATCGGCGACGTAATCGCGCTTGTCGCCCTGCACGCAAAACGTGCAGCGATTGTTGCAGCGAAAACCGAGCTTGAGGTCCAGTTTGTACGCGCGCTCCACGCCGTCAGGTACTTGCGCCGGAAAGATCGTCTGGCCGGCGTCATTGCGGGCGGCCTCCGCGGGTGCGTGCTCGTGCGCGCACGCGTCCTGCACCACGCGCGGTTGCTGGGTTTCGCGCACCATGAATCCTCCCCGCCAACGCCGCCGTCAGCTCCGGCGGGCACTTTAGCAGTCAGGCGTCGTGGACTCGACAGTCGTCTGTCACGCGCATGTCACGGCCGCGGGGGCGCGTGCTTTACGGGCAGGCGGCGAGGGTGCAGGCGTTCTTGGCGGCGGCCCAAGCGGCGATCTTGGCCTTGTCCGCGGCGCTCAGCGAGCTGCCCTGCGGCATGGAGCCGGACTGCACATAGCTGTTGATGAGCGAGTAGTTCGACGCCGACGAGCAGCCATTGCCGAACGTGTGGCCGTGGCAGCCGTTGCAGTTGTTCTGGAAGATCGCCTGGACGTCGGTGTACGTCGTGCACGTCTTGGCTGGGCAGTCGGCGGGGCAGTTGGCGGTCGTCTCGGTCGGCGCTTCGCACGTGCCGTTGCCGCAGACGGGCGCGGGCGGCGGGCAATCCGCCGGGCAGTTGGCCGTTGTCTCGCCCGCGTCGCAGGTGCCGTTGCCGCAGGTCGTCGGCGTGGTGCCGCCGCCGTTGCATTGCGTGCAGGTGGAGCCCGCGCAGGTCGTGCCGGTCGCGGTCCCCGCGGCGTTGCAGCAGTCGCCGTAGGTCGCGCACTGGGTGTCGCAGTAGCACGGCTTGCCGCCGACAGTGCCGCCCTGCGCGCCGCAAGCGTTGTCGCAGACGTTGCCGGCGGGCGGGGTGACGCCGCCGCCGCTGATGCAGTTGTTGTTGGCGATGCAGGTGTTCAGGTTGTTCAAGTTGTTCTTGGTCTTGTTGCTCTTGCCCGCCAGGCACTTGTTGATGCACGCCGCATCGCCGGCGGCGCACGCCTGCTCGCACTGGAAGCCCGTGCGGCAGCTGTTGCTGTTCGTGCACGCGTTGGCCTGCTGCTGGCAGTTGGTCAGGATGCAGGTGTTTTCGCTGCCGCAGTCGATCGGGCAGTTGGCCGCCGTCTCGCCGGTGTCGCACTTCAGGTTGCCGCAGGTGGCCGGCGGCGGCGTGATGGTGTCGGGGCCAGGGCCGACGGTGTCAGGACCGGGGCCGACGGTGTCGGGACCAGGGCCAATCGTGTCGGGACCGGGGCCAACGGTGTCCGGTCCGGGGCCGGTGTCGGTCGGGCCGGCGTCAGGCGCGCCGCCGGGGCACTGTCCCGGCGAGCAGACGTTCTTGCCCGCAGCCCACGCCGCGATCGTCGCCTTGTCCGCGCTGCTGAGCGAGCCGCCCTGCGGCATGGAGCCAGACTGCACATAGGCGTTGATCGACGCGTAGTTGCTGGCGGACGTGCAGCCGTTGCCAAAAGTGTGACCGTGGCAGCCGTTGCAGTTGTTCTGGAAGATCGCCTGAACGTCCTGGTAGTTCGTGCACGTCGGCGGCGGGCCGACGTCCGGCGGGCCGATGATGGTGTCCGCGACGGTGATGCTGTCGTCCAGCACCGGGACGTCGATGCCGGGGCCGGCGTCGGGCGCGCCAATGTCGGTCGGGCCAGCGTCGGCGCCCGGGCACTTGTCCGGCGTGCAGGTGTTGTGGCCGGCCGCCCACGCGGCGATGAGCGCCTTGTCCGAGGCGCCAAGGCCGCCGCCCGGGGGCATAGCGCCGCTGCCGACGTACTGGGCGATGAGCGGATAGTTCGCCGCCGAGCTGCAGCCGTTGCCGAACTGGTGGCCGTGGCAGCCATTGCAATTGTTGACGAAAATCGTCTGCACGTCCTGATAGGTCGTGCACAGCCCGGGCTGGACTGTGCCGTCCGAGCCGCCGCTGGCGTCGGTGCCGACCGTGCTGTCGTCGACGGTGGCATCAAAACCGCTCTCGGCGTCGCTGCCGATGCCGGCGTCGTCGCTGCCGCCGCCGCCGGCGTCCACGCTGGCCGCCACGCACGTGGCCATGGTCGCGGATTGCTGGCATTTTTCGCCGATGCTGCAGGTTTGGTGGACAATCCAGGTGCCGGCGGGCGTGCACGCGAGCACGTTCTGGCCGACGCAGGCGTTGGTCGCCGTCGACGGGTTGCAGACGCCGCCGAGGGTCGGCGTGCCGTCACCGTTGATGCCGACCGGCGCGCCGCCGGTGCTGTCCGCGCCGCACGCGGTCATGGCCAGCGCAGCGATCGCCGCGGGCAGCAGGAGGAAAGCGGAGCGGTGCAGGGTGCCAAAAGCAGACATCGGAACTCCTCGAGCGCGGGCGCGGGCGAAAACGGGCGAAAATGGGGAATCCACACTGCCCGTTCGAGCAGTCAGATGAGTGTGAGCCTAGAAAAAAACCGGGCGAGTGCGCAAGGGTTAGTGCGCGAGAATGTGAACATTCGTGAACCTCGCGCGGAGTCGTGTGTGATGGCGGCGCCGCCGATGCGTGGCGGGTAAGCTTGCATCGCCGCGCATGGCCGTCACCGGCCGCCGCGGGAATAGCCGTCGGTGCGGCAGGGTTGGCCAAACATGTTGATCGACGCGTGGATCCAGACCGCAAAAACCCACAATGCCAGCGATCTCCATGTGGAGCCGGGAATGCCGCTCGCCGTGCGCGTGCGCGGGCAGCTGCGGATGATCGGCGCGCCCGTGACGGCGGCGACGATCGCCGAGGCGGTGCGCGAGCTGCTGACGGACGAGGATCAAGCCGTGTTGCGCGAGCGGCATTCGCTGGACTTTTCGCGCACCGTTGGCGGCTTGCGCTGCCGGCTGCACGTGCTGCGCAGCGCCCGCGGTCTGGGCCTGGCGGTGCGGCTGTTGACATCGTTTCAGGCGTCGCTGCGCAAGCTCAACTTGCACCCGGATCTCGCGAAGTTGGTGCAGCACCGCCACGGGCTGATCCTGATCAGCGGGCCGACCGGCTCGGGCAAATCGTCGACGTTGGCGGCGCTGATCCAGGAAATCAACACGACGGAGGCGCGGCACATCATCACCGTTGAGAGCCCGATTGAATACGCGCTGGTGAGTCAGAAGTCCTTGATTCGTCAGCGGGAAGTTGGGCGCGATACGCCGAGCTTTGAGCAGGCGCTTGTCGACGCCATGCGCCAGAACCCGGACGTGCTGATGGTCGGCGAGATGCGCGACCCGGAGACGATGCGGCTGGTGCTGAACGCCGCGGAAACAGGGCATTTGGTGCTGGCGACGGTGCATTCGGCGACGGTCGGCGAGGCTGTGGCGCGGATGGTCTCGGCGTTTCCGGCGGACATCCAGACCGGCATGGCGGCGCAGCTGGCGGACGCGCTCGTCGCGGTCATCGGCCAGCGGCTCGTGGCGCGCGGTGTGGGCGATCGGCTGGTGCCGGAGCTGGAGATCCTGCTGGCGAACACGGCGGCGCGGTCGACGATCCGCCAGGGCCAGTTCGGCAAGCTGCAGTCCGTGCTGGAGAGCGGCGGGCTGGACGGCTGCTGGACGTTGGCGCGCTACCGCGATTGGCTGACGCGGCGCACGGATTTCTACGTGCCCAACGACGCGGAGCCCGAGCCCGCGGCCGAATTGCCGCCGCCGCCGCCGCGCGATCGCCCGCCAGCGCCTGCGCGCGCGACGAGCGTGCCGGTGCCGCGCGGCGATCCCAACGTGCTGGTGCTGGACGACGAAGACGACCCGCTGGCGATTATTCGCGCGCTGGAGGGCCGGTCGCGCTGAGCGAGCGCGGGCTGTCACGCGGCTGTCATGCCCATCTTGACCCCGCCGCCGCTGCCACGCAGGCTAGCGGCCATGACTGAAACCGCGAATCCACAGCGCATTGCCCTCTTGCCCGCCGCGCGGGCGCAGACGCCGATCCTGGAAGTGTCCCTGCCGCGCTTTGTGCCGCTGGGGCCGAATCCGCAGCCGCGGGCCCGTGAATTCGCTCAGGATTATGGCCCGTCGTTTTTTGTCGACGTCGGCACCGCGTGTCCGCTGCACTGCGTGTATTGCTCGGTGCAGCGCGGCGCGGACGACAAGGACGTGCGCATGGAGGCGCGCGAGCACCTGTACATGCGCCTGGCCGACGGCGCGGGCGCGGGGATGCTCAAGGTCGCGTTCATCGGCGGCGAGGCGGCATCGCGCCCGGATTTCATGCACTTGGCCGACGTCGCGCACGCCATGTCCTTCGAGGACGTGATCCTGGCGACAAAAAGCGTGAAGCTGGCGCGGCCGGAATTCGTCGCGGAGCTGCTGGCGCACAACGTGTCGATGGTGCACTTGTCGCTGGACAGCTTTGATCCCGCGGTGTTGGCCAAGCTGCTGGCCAGCCGGACGGCGCCCAAGCTGCTGCTCGCCGGGCTGCAGGAGCTGCTGCGCCAGGAGATGCAGCTGTTCCTGTTCGCGGTGCTGACGCGCCACAATCTGCCGACGCTCGACGATTATGTGCGTTCAATTGCGGACTTGCAGCAGCAGTACGGCCGCCGGGTGCCGGCGGTTGTGGCGCCGCTGAAGCTGCAATCCCGCGCTTTGCGCCAGCGGGAAGCGCTGGTGCCACCGCTGGCGGAGGTCGGCGCGGCGGTGGCGCAGGCGATCGATCTGGCACAGCAGCTGGACGTGACGCTCATCCACAAAGCCCTGCCGTTGTGCGTGGTTCCGCGCCATGGCGCGTGGGCGCTGGAGCGCTATCTGGCGGAGGCGCGCATCGACCTCGACACCGGCGATTACCTGCCGCAGGGTCCGCACGCCTACCTCGTGCACGGTCCCGACTGTCCGGCGTGTCCGGCGCGCGCGCTGTGTCCGGGCGTGGATGTGGCGTACGCCAAGTGGCGCGGCTGGGCGGAATTCAAGCCTGCAGCGTCTGCAGCAGCGGATCCGTCGCCCGCGAGTTGAACGTGTCCCAAAACAGCACCGGCCCCTCGGCGCTGGCGAGCACGTCCAGGAACGCCGCGGCGGCCTTGCCGCTGTACGTCGCCTCGAGCGGGATCGCGAAATCAGTGGCAAAACGCGCGATTGCCGCTTGGCCAGCCGCCGTCGGCACGCCGTAGCCGTCGCCAAAATAGCCGTCGTCCAGCGGCGCCGCCGTCACCTGCAGGTCGCGCAGCGCGGGCACGTGCTGGCGCAGGAACGCGGTCGTCTTGTCGATCATCTGCTGCACCGCGCCGGTCGTACACGTCGCTATCGGTCCGAGGTGCGACGCCGCGACGCGCACGCCCACAAGCCGCGTCGGCAGCCCCGCCAGCTGCAGCCCGACGGTCAGCCCCGCCAGCGTGCCGTTGCTGCCGACCGGCACCACGATGACCGCCGGCACGGGCATTTCGCCCGCGGCGATCTGGTCCGCCAGCTCCAGCGCGGCGTTCACGTAACCCAGCACGCCGACGGGATTGGAACAGCCGGCGAACAAAAAGTAGCTGTCGCTGCGCAGCCGCGCCGGGTGCAGGTAGAACGTCAGCACCGTCGCCAGCAGCCCGCCCTTGTGCACGAGCGTGGCGCCCGCCGCGCGCATCAGCGTCTGGTTGCGCTGCACCGTCGGCGAGTCCGGCTGGTCAAAAGTGTAGACCGTCAGCGCCACGCCCGCCTGCTTGCACATCAGCGCCGCAGCGACGCCGGCGTTGGTGCCCGTCGCGCCAAAAGTGTAGGCGTGGCGCACCTTTTTGGCCTGCATCTCGGCAATCACGAGCTCGAGCTTGCGCACCTTGTTGCCGCCGTACGCCGCGTGCGTCAGGTCATCGCGCTTGATCCAGCCGTGCGCCGTGCCCGGCAGCGCCTGCACCGGCGTCGGCAAGTCGGCCAGCGGCTGCCACGGCAGGTGCGCGACAAGCTCTGGAAAACGCTCAAAAATCGGCCGGGTCGTCGCCATCGTCTCTCACACGCCGAAGAGCTGGTGCAGGTGCGCGTTGAGGAACTTGCCGCCCGGATCCAGCGCCTTGCGCACGCGCTGGAAGTCCTGCCAGTGGTCGTAGCGCCCGGCGAGCTCCTTGGCCGTCAGCGAGTGCCACTTGCCCCAGTGCGGCCGGCCGTCGTATTTCCAAAAGATCGGCTCGACCGCCTTGAACAGCGCGACGTGGTCCTGCTTGAAGTACTGGTGCACGGAAATCGTCACCGACTCGCGGCCGTGGTAGGGCGACAGCCAGAGGTCATCGGCGCCGACATGGCGGTATTCCAAGGGGAAAAATACCGGCAGGCCGTCGTCGCGGATCTTCGCCGCCACTTCCCGAAAGCACGCCGGACCTTGCTCCGCCGGCACCGCGTACTCCATCTCGTTGAAGCGCGTGTGCCGCACCGTCGGGAAGATGTGGTACGACGCGCCGACGCGCACCGTGTCCGGCACAAACCACCCAGCGACGCTCTGGATGGCCGGAATCGTGAACGGCGCGCGCATGCCGACCTCGGACGCATACTCCAGCTCCGCCTCCTCCTCCTGCGGCGCGTTGATGGTC
This sequence comes from uncultured Myxococcales bacterium, assembly GCA_903869075.1. Classification (GTDB taxonomy): domain Bacteria; phylum Myxococcota_A; class UBA9042; order UBA9042; family UBA9042; genus CAIYBN01. Next base: position 41,803 of record CAIPXZ010000540.1, read on the forward strand.
CGCGGTGTGGTCAGCGGCACCTCGCGCATGCGCTTGGTAAACACCGTCTCGCCGCGTGGAAAGGCGAAGAATTCCGTGTGGCGGTCCTGCTTTTGCCAGCTTGCGAACTGCTCCAGCGCGTCGCTGAGCGGCATGATCCCCTGGCGCTCCTCCAGCGCGTACGCCGTGCGATTTTGCAACGTCACCTCAGCCAGCACGCCGAGGCTGCCCAGCGACACCTGCGCCGCCTTGAACAGCTCCGGCTCCGCCGTGGCCGAGACAGTGTGCTGCGCGCCATCGGCGGTCACCAGCGAAATCTCCTTCAGATACGCGGCCATGCAGCGATGCTGCGCGCCCGGACCGTGGCTCGACGTCGACAGCACGCCGCCCAGCGCTTGTAGGTCGATGTCCGGCTGCACCGGCAGGCCTTGACCGAGCTTGGCCAGCGGATCGCCCAGCAAATACAGCCGCGTGCCGGCCTGGATGGTTGCCGTCAAATTCGCGGCGTCATGGCGGACGATGCCGCTCATCAGCTCCAGCGACAGCAGCGTGTCGTCGGTGGGCACAACCGCGCTGAACGAGTGCCCGGCGCCGGCGACGCGCACCGGACCTTTGGCCGCCTTGACCACGCTGGCGAGCTCGTCGACGTTGGCCGGCATTTGCAGCCCGCCTTTGGGCGTGCAGCGCTGCGCGCCCGACCAGTTGCGCCACTCGCCGGGCGGCGGCGTGGGCTCTTCGTCGCGCCCGCACGCGGCCAGCACAGGCGCGGCGAGGAAGCCTTTGAGCAAAGCGCGGCGGCGGACGTCGACGGGGCGGGCCATGGCGCGGACCTCGGGACGGATGTGGTCGCCGTCGCGCCGCAACGATGAACGCCGCGGGCGCTGCCGTCAATTGACGGCTGTCAATACTTGCCGCATGGTGCAGCGACGGCGGGCGGCTGTCCTGGCGACTGGATCGCGCTGCCCGCGTCCGCTATAACGTTCACGGCTGCCGGTTGGCCGCCCGGAGACTCCCATGCGCATCGCCGCTGACATCACCAAGCTCATTGGCAATACGCCGCTGGTGCGCATCAATCGCCTGGCGGCGGGGCTGCCGGCGGAGATCGTCGCCAAGCTGGAGAGCTTCAACCCGGCGTCGTCGGTCAAGGATCGCATCGGCGTGGCGATGATCGAGGCTGCGGAGCGCGCCGGCCAGATCGCGACCGACACCGTGCTGCTGGAGCCGACGAGCGGTAACACCGGAATTGGCCTGGCTTTTGCCGCTGCGGCGAAAGGCTACAAGCTGACGCTGACGATGCCGGAGACGATGAGCCTCGAGCGGCGGCGGATCCTGCTGGCGCTGGGCGCCGAGCTCGTGCTGACGCCGGGCGCGACGGGGATGAAGGGCGCGATCGCCAAGGCGAACGAGCTGGCGGCGGCGGATCCGCGCTACCTGATGCTGCAGCAGTTCGACAACCCGGCTAATCCGGCGATCCACCGCATGACCACCGCCGAGGAAATTTGGCGCGACTGCGACGGCAAGCTGGACATCCTTGTCTGCGGCACCGGCACCGGTGGCACGATCTCCGGCTGCGCCGAGGTGCTCAAGCCGCGGCTGCCGCAGATGCAGGTCATCTCAGTTGAGGCCAGGGACTCGCCGGTGCTGGCGGGCGTTCAAGCCGGGCCGCACA
>CAIPXZ010000541.1 GCA_903869075.1 uncultured Myxococcales bacterium
ATCATCAGGCAGATCCGGCTCGACGAGCCGCGGATCTGGCGTCTCCTGGTTCAGGTGCAAGTTGAAGACCGACTGCACCGACTCGCCCCAGAACGGCAGCTCGTGCGTGCACAGCTCGTAGGCCAAAATCCCCAAGGAATACAAGTCTGCGCGCCCGTCCAGCGGCAGCCCGAGGATCTGCTCCGGCGACATGTAGAACGGCGTGCCGACGACCTTGCCGTCCTGATCGGTCGGCACGCCGACGCTCACGGCGATGCCAAAATCCAGCAGCTTGACGCGGCGATCCTCGGTCATGAAGACGTTCGCCGGCTTGACGTCGCGGTGGATCAGCCCTTGCTCATGCGAATACGCCAGCGCGCTGGCGATCTCCGACAGGATCCGCCGCACCACAAACCAGTCCAGCTCTTCGCGGCGGCGAATCATCGCCTCCAGCAGCTCGCCGTTGAGCTTTTCCATGACGATGAAGCGCGTGCCATACGCCTCCTCGGTGTCCAGCACGCGCACGATGTTGTCGTGCGCCAGGCCGGCGACGATGCGGCCTTCGCGGCCAAAATGTTCAGCAAAATTATGGTCATAGACCAGCGCGTGCGACAGCATCTTCAGCGCCACGGAGCGGCCCAGCCCCGGATGCCGCGCCTCGAACACAGTCGCCACGCCGCCAGCGCCCAGCGGGCCGATGACCTCGTACTTGCCGACCTTGCGGATGCCGTGCGTCTCCATCAGCCGCTCGCCGACGAGCGTTGTCAGGAACGACGCCGACTGCGGGTGGCGCTCGAAGAGCTCCTCCAGCACGCTCTTGCGCACGCGGTGCGCCAGCACCTCGCCGTCCGCAGTCACTGTCGCGGTGCGCGGTTCGCGCGTTACAAGCGCCATCTCGCCGACGAGCGCGGGGCCATCGAGGTCGGTCTCGAAGATTGCCTCACCGGCGTCGTCGCAGACCGTCACGTGCACGCGGCCGCGCTCGATGACGAACATCTCCTCGCCGACCGCGCCTTGCTCCAGCAGCACGGTGCCATCGCCCAGCTTCAGCGGCTCCATCGCCGCGCCAAGCGTCTTCAAGGCGTCATCGCTCAGGTCCTGGAACAGCGGCAGCATCGCCCAGTACGGCCGCGTGCGGATCCAGTCGCTCAGGTGGCGCGGCGCCGGTCCGAGGTCCGAGGTCGGCCGCTGCGAGACAACGACAGTCTTCGTGTCGTCCGCCTTTTTGCCGCCCCTGACGCTCATCGTCCGCCCCTGCACGCCGAATTGTTCCGGTCTGCCAGCTACTTACTCCGCTCCTACGCGCGCGGCAAGCCCGATCCGCGTCCGCTGGCGCGGCTACGCGCCAAACGCCATGCCGCCGTCGCAGCGCAGCACCTGCCCAGTCACGCCGCGCGACTGCGCGCCGACGAGAAAGCAGGCCAGATCCGCGACGTCCAGCGGCAGACCCGGCTGCAACATCGCCGTCAGCTGCTTGGCCATTTCCCGATTGATCACAGGCATCTGCGCGGTCATGTCCGTCAGGATAAAGCCCGGCGCGATCGCGTTGGCGCGCAGCCCGCGGGCAAAGCCCTCGCACGCCCACTGCCGCGCGAGCTCGATGACGGCGGACTTGGACGCGCTGTAGTTGGTCTGGCCAAAATTGCCGGAGATGCCCATGACCGAGCTCATCAGCACCATCGACGCGCCTGGCTGGAGGATCGGCGCCAGCGCCGTCTGCACCAGGTGCATGGCGCCAAAATTGACCTGCAGCACCTGTCGCCACTGGGCCACGGACATCTTGCGCAGCGTGCGATCGCGCGTGATGCCAGCGTTGTGGATGACGCCGTCGACGTGCCCGGCGCCCTGGCGGATGGCGTCGGCGATGGCCTGTGCGCCCGAGAGCGTGCCGACATCCGCGGCGATGAATTCGGCCTGGCCACCGCGCGCGCGGATCTGCGCGACAGTATCCGCCGCCGCCGCTTGCGATTGCGCGATGTCATTGATCCACACGTGCGCGCCTTCCAGCGCCAACCGCTCGGCGATCGCCGCGCCAATGCCGCGCGCTGCGCCCGTCACAAGCACGACCTTGCCGTCCAGTTCCGGCGTCGGCGCCGCATCGCCCGCCAGCGACTTCTGTGCCAACAGGTCAAGACCGTTCAGAAAAGCCGCGCGCGGGCCGGCCAGGAACGTCGCCAGCGCCGCCGCCGCCTGGGCGTCCTCGACGCGGATCACGTGGCACGCGCTGCCGGTCTTGCCCAGCTCCTTGAACGCCGAGCGCGCAAAACCCTGCGTCGCCGCGGTGATCAGCGCGCCCGTCGCGTCGCCGCGCAGCTCCATGCCCAGCACAAGCAGCAGCCGGCTGTTCGGCGGCAAGCTCGCGGCGGCGTGGCCAACCGCGAGCAGGGCGTCGGTCGCATCATTGACCGCCACATCGCTGCCGTGCGGCCGCGTCACGCGGTGGATGAGCGTCACCGGCCGGCGATCGCCCGTCGCGCCGCTCGCCGCAATCGCGCTCAGCACGCCGCCTGGCAAGTCCGCCGTCGCCGGGGCCAGCTGGCCACCGGCATCGACAACCCGCCCAGTCAGGGTCGTGTCGCCTGCCGCGTCCACGATCGTCACCGCCGCGCCGGCGTGCTGCACGGCCTGCGCCAGCGCCAGATCCAGCGCGTCGCGGACGTGCGTCAGCACCGCGCGGGTGCCCACGAGCTCCGTGACCGCCGTGCGGCCCTGGCCGCGGCGCAGCGGCGTCGGCAGGGAAATCGGCAGCGGCACGCGCTGCAGCAGCTTGCGAACGTTGGGATTGAGGCTCCAGTCGTCTTGCATGATCGTCTCCCTGGTTGGGGCCAAAAAGGTGCCACAGCGGCCCCGATTGGACAAGCGCCCGGCGCACGATGCGCGGTGGCAGCGGTCGGTGAAACGCGTTGACGCGGTGCTGCATCGTCCGCACAATTGCGCTGGGCACGCCTTGAGCGGTGTCGCCCGAGCGCACACGCGCGCACGCACCCGAACGCGGCGGACTGGCCGTATTTTGCATCGTGGAGAGAACATGAAGAAGGGTTTGATCGCGACGACGCTGAGCGTCGCAGTGGCGGGGCTGACCATGGGCGCGACGGCGAACGCCGACGCCGGCACCTCGGGCAAAGCGCTCGCCGGCAAGGCGGGCTGCGGTGGCAAGGGCGGCTGTGGCGGCAAGGGCGGCTGCGGCGGCAAGGCGGCCGATCCGAAGAAAGGCAAGAAAGACGAAGGCAAGAAGGACGCGGCGCCGAACCCGGCTCCCTCCCCGGCGCCCGCACCGCAGTAGGCCGCGCCACACTTTTTTGCGGGGCCAGCGCGGCGCCGGATCGGGAATTCCGTGGCCTCTGACGGCTTTTTGCGGCATTCCACGGCGCCAGCGGCGCACCGCGGCGGGGCTTGACCTCCGCGCCGAATGCGTTTAGACCTCTCGCTAGTTGCTGGGCGACGATTCTGCGCTGCCAAGTTGGCGGCGCCGGGTCGGTGAAGAGCCAAAGTCGCAGCCATCCAGCAAACCCGCACGCGCTGCTGCGTTGCATCTCCTAGGAGCCAAACAGATGAAGTTGATCGCCAAGACCCTGACCATCGCCGTTCTTTCCACCTTCGTGGGCGCGTCCGCGTTCGCCGGCGAGGAGCCGAAGAAGGAAGAGGCGAAGGCTGAGAAGAAGGAAGAGAAGAAGGGCCACAAGGCCAAGAAAGAAAAGGAAGAAAAGGGCGAGACGAAGGCCGAAGAAAAGGCCGAGAAGAAAGAAAAGGCCGAGAAGAAGCACGAGAAGAAAGAAAAGGGCGAGAAGAAGGGCGAGAAGAAAGAAGAAGCCAAGTAAGTGACCGCGCAAGCTGAGCTTGCGCAGTCCCTGCTGTGAGCTGGGTCACCGGTGCGCCCGCCTTCGGCGATACGCACAGTGACACGCAGTGGCGGGTAAGCGGGCAGTGACACGCAGTGGCGGGTAAGCGGGCAGTGACACGCAGTGGCGGGTAAGCGGGGCGTTTGCCTGGTTTTCCCAAAGCTGTCGGGCTTACCCATCGCTTCTGCGTCTTCTGTGCAGCCTCTGGTGGCCCTCGCGGCCGATCCAGCGCTGACCAACGCGAAAGGCCGCGGCCTCGCAGGGGTTTTCTCTGCGAGTGCTGCGGCTTTTTCGTTTGCGCGCGCCTCGTGTCGCGCCCGGCCTTGCGCCGACTGGACTCCCCGTGCCGCCCAATCCCGCCCGCGCCATGCCCGATCTCGCTGGCCTGCCTGATTTGCTGGAAGCCCACGTGCGCGCGCACCTGACGCCGCCGCGCGCGCGCCACCAGCCGCTGGCGCAGGTGCACGCGGAGGCGCTGGCGCTGCTTTCCGGCCTGTTTACGCAAGCGCGCGTGGCGCTGCCGGCGGGCTACATGACCCAGCCACGGTTCCGCGCCGCCTACCTGCTGTACTTTGTGCCGACCGGCGCGGCGACGGTGCTGCACGTGCTCCAGCGCTCCGGCGTGCTGGCGGGGCTGCGCGGTCGGCCGCTGCGGGTGCTGGACCTGGGCTCGGGGCCGTTGACGGCGACGCTGGCGCTGGCGCTGGCGACCGACGGGCCGCTGGACGTCACGGCGGTGGACGCGGCGCGGCAGTCGATGGAGGATGGTCAGGCGATTTTGCAGCAATTGCGCGCAGATAGCAAAGTGCGGCTGATCGACGGCAACCTGCGCGACGGCAAGACGCTGCACAAGCTGGCGGGGCAGTACGACGTGATTTTGGCCTCGCACGTGCTGAACGAGTGGCCGAACCAGACGAACCGGCCGGCGGAGCAGTGGCTGGAGCGGCTGCTGGCCGACCACCTGGCGCCGGGCGGCGTGGTGGTGCTCGTGGAGCCGGCGACGCGCCAGGGTTCGCACAAGCTGATCGACGTGCGCGAGCACCTCGTGGCCGCGTCGCCGCTGACGATTGTCTCGCCGTGCATGGGCACGATGCCGTGTCCGCTGGCCGAAAATACCCGCGATTGGTGCCACGCCGAGCAGCCGTGGGAGCGACCGCGCCTTGTGACGCTGCTGGACGAGGCGATCGGCCATCGGCGAGCGACCCTGAAGTTCAGCCACCTGGTGCTTGCCGATCGGCCGCCGGAACCGGAGAATCGTCAGCTGTTTCGCGTGATTGGCGGTCCGATGACCGCGGGCGAGACGTTCCGGCGCTACCTGTGCGGCGTCGATGGCCGGCGCGTGGCGGTGGCGGAGCGGCATGACGCGCAGCGGGTGTGGCCGGAGCTTGTGAATGCCTGGCGCGGCGATGCGCTGACGGTGCCGGGCGCGGCGGCGGAGATGCGCCGCGGCAAGGGCTCGGAGCCGGGCTGGGTGCCGCAAAAGCCGCGGCCGGTGGCGGTGGCGCCGGAGCGGGGCCGTCCGCCGGTGGCGCGCAAGCCGCCGCGGCGGTAGGATAGGGCGAGCCGCCATGCGATGTGGCCGGAGGAAAGGCTGCATGACGCCTGGAGCGCGATGGTGGGTGTGGTTGGCGGTCGGCTGCGCCGCGTGTGGCGACATCCGCATCATCGGCGACGACGCGACGAGCGCGCCCGCTGACGCGACCGGCGACGCGATGGCCGACAGCAGCAGCGACGCGACGGCCGACAGCCTGCCCGGCGACGTGACCGGCGGCTGCGCGACGGACGACGACTGCAAGGCCATCAAGGGCAAAACCCCTTGCAAATACCCGGTTTGCGACGCGGCCAGCCACAAATGCAAGCTGCAGGTGCGCGCCGTGGGCGACGCTTGCCTGGACCCGTTCAGCGACCCGGTCGCCTGCCACGAGACGCGGTGCGACGACAGCGGTCAATGCGTTTCCCAGAGCCAAGCCGACGGCACCAAGTGCGGCATGGGCGCGTGCGGCAACGTCTGCCAGACCGGGGGCTGCGTCGTCGCCAGCGCCAGCGACTACGACGACAAGAACCCGTGTACAAACGACTATTGCGACCAGGGCAAGGTCATCGCCCACGACCCGGTCACCAACCTCGGCCTGGGCTGTGACGACAACGACGCCTGCACGGGCAACGACGGCTGCGTCGCGGGCGTGTGCCAGGGCACGCCGCTCGCTTGTTCAGACAACATCGACTGCACGCTCGACACCTGCGCCAAGGCGACCGGCTGCCAGCACACGCCGAAGCTGAACGTGTGCACGGACGGCAACCCGTGCACCAAGGAAGCCTGCGATCTCGCCGTTGGCTGCACCGTCGTCGGCTTTGATGAGATCGCCACCTGCGACGACAACAACGCATGCTCCAGCCCGGATTTTTGCGAAAAGGGCGTCTGCAAAGGCAAGCCGGACGCGACGGTGTGCGCCTGCGCCGCCGACAGCGACTGCAAGGACAAGGCCACGGACCTGTGCGGCGCCAAATACACCTGCGACACCGGCATCGGCGTGTGCGTGCCCAAGCCGGACTCGGTCGTCGTCTGCGACACGTCCAAGGACGGCGCGTGCCAGAAATCGGGCTGCGACGTGACGACCGGCGCCTGCGTGACCTTGCCCGTCGCCGGTTCCCCCAGCTGCGACGACGGCAACGCCTGCACGGCGACTTCGTATTGCACCGGCGGCGCGTGCGTCGGCGGCAAAGCGCTGGACTGCAGCGACAAGAACCCGTGCACGCTGGACTCCTGCGCCGCCGACATCGGCTGCGTCCACGCGCCCAGCAGCGGCGCGAGCGACGACGGCAACGCCTGCACGATCAACGACAGCTGCCAGAGCAGCACCTGCGTTGGTGGCAAAAAACCATGTGATGACGGGCTATTGTGTACGTTCGACAGCTGCGACGGCACGTCCGGCACCTGCCTGCACTTGGGCGACGCCACCGCCTGCGACGACCAAAACCCGTGCACGACCGACACCTGCGACCTCACCGCCGACTGCAAGCACGCCGTCGACGACACCGCCGCGTGCGACGACGGCAACAGCTGCACGGCGGACAGCTGCAAGGGCGGCAAGTGCGTCTCCAGCGTGATCTGCGACTGCGCAGTGGACGTCGATTGCGACGACAAGAACCCGTGCACGACCGACGTCTGCCAGGCCGGCAAGTGCGTGGCCAAGGACGCCGACGGCAACGCCTGTAGCCCGGCCGACAAATGCCAGACCGCCAACAGCGGCACCTGCAGCGGCGGCAGCTGCGTCCCCGGCAAGGCGCCCGTCGACTGCAGCGCCGCCGGCGACGCGTGCAACGCCGGCATCTGCGACCCCAGCACCGGCAAATGCCAGGTCGTGGCCAAGCCCGCCGGCACCGCTTGCGACGATGGCAACGGCTGCACCACGGGCGACACCTGCGCCGGCGGCATCTGCGCGGCCGGCACGCCAGTCGTCTGCGCCTCCAAGCCGTGCCAGGACGCCGCGTGCCAGTCCACTGGCGCCAGCAGCCACACCTGCACGCTCTCGGCCCAGCCGGTCGGCACGGCGTGCGATGACGGCTTGTTCTGCACCATCGGTGAGCAATGCGACGCCAGCGGCCTCTGCACCGGCGGCCCGTTCCCGTGCGCGTCGACCTCGGTCTGCGTCCTTTCCGTCTGCTCGGAGGCGAAGCAGGGCTGCGTCACAACCAACGCCGACAGTAGCCAAGCCTGCGACGACGGCTTGTTCTGCACCGTGGGCGACGCCTGCAACGGCGCGGGCGCCTGCGCCGGCGGGCCAGCGCGGGTCTGCGCCGGCGGCGCGTGCCTGACCGGCGTCTGCGACGAACCGACCGACCAGTGCCTCACGCAGCCCGCCGCCAACTGCTGCACGGTCGACACTGACTGCGACGACGGCTTCGATTGCACCGCCGACACCTGCGCCGGCGGCACCTGCAGCCACACCGGCGCGACGCCGTGCTGCACGCCGACGGTCTGGGCGGACAGCTTTGACACCGGCAAGCTGGACGGCATGACGCTCGTCAACTCCACCGGCAGCCTCGGCGAGGGCTGGCAGCTGCGCAGCGGCGCTGTCAACAGCTCGGCGCCGACGGCGCTCTACTACGGCAACCCGCTGACCAACAATTTTGACTTCGGCGCCTCGTCCGGCGTTGCCAGCACCCCGCCGATCCCGCTGCCGTTCAGCCCGCTCATCCCGCCGACGCTGAATTTCAAAGTCTGGTTCGACACCGAGGTCGGCAACGGCTACGACATCCTGACCGTCACCGCCGTGGTGCTCGACGGCACCGGCGCGTCGGGCGCCGTCGTCTGGACCAAGCCGCAGGGCGTCGTGCTGCAAACCTGGCAGACGATCACCGTGCAGCTGCCGTCGGCGATGATGGGGAAAACTGTGCGTTTTGACTTCGCTTTCAACACCATCGACGCCGTCGCCAACACCGGCCAGGGCGTCTATCTGGACGACATCAGCGTGCAGGCGACGTGCCTATGAAGCAGCCGACCGACGAGGCCAACATGGCGAAACCTGAAGATTTTCACTGGCAGCTGGGCGAGCCGCTTGTCGGCGACCGGGCGCTGCTGCCGACGTCGCAGCAGCTTGCCGGCAAGCGCGTGGGGCTGTGCGTGACTGGCGGCATAGCGGCGTTTCGCACGCCGGCGCTGGTGCGCGCGCTGCGGCGGGCGGGCGCGGACGTGTACGCGTTCGTGACGCCGGCGGCGCTGCAGTTCGTGACCGTGGACGCGCTGGAATGGACGACGCTGCACCCGGTCGTGCAGGCGCTGGATGGCCGCGCGCAGCACGTGGAGACGCCGCTGGACGCGTACCTGGTGGCGCCGGCGACGTATTCGACGCTGAACAAGCTGGCGGTGGGCATCGCCGACAACGCGGTGACGACGACGCTGGCGAGCGCGCTGGGGCTGCTGGAGCAGGGCAAGGCGCAGGTGCTGCTGGCGCCGACGATGCACGGCTCGATGGTGAACGCGATCCTGCGGGCGAACCTGGCGCGGCTGGCGACGCTGGGCTGCCATGTGATCGCGCCGCTGGGTCGCGACGGCAAGGCGCTGCTGCCGGACGACGCGGTGCTTGTGGACGCTGTGGCGCAGGCGCTGGGCGGCTGACCGAACGGAGGCAACATGACGATGCGGTGGATGATGTGGCTGGCGGCGCTGGCGCTGCCGGTACCGGCTCTGGCGATGGAAGTGCATGAAGTGCAAGGCGGTTGTGAGCCGTCGCTGCTGCGCAAACAGGTGCTGCACGCCAGCGCCAAGCTGGAGCGCTGCGGCGCGACGGGGCAGGTCATCCTGCACGTGGGACCGGACGGACGCGTGGAGCGCGTGAGCGCGGACGTGGACGCCAAGTCGTGCCTGGGGGCGCGGACGGCGGACTGGAAGATCAAGATGAAGGAAAAGACGCGCTGCACGGTGATGCTTGTGACGGCGGGCGCCAAGGCGCAGCTGCAGGCCAACCTGGAGGCGCAGCAGCACGCGCATCCGCTGCCCAAGTACGCCAAGACCAGCGCCCCGGCGCCGCGACCGGCGCAGCTGCCGGTGCCGCTGGCGACCAAGGACAACGTGCCAGAAGTCGTGGAGGTCGAACCCACGGTGCCGCAGCCGACCGACGAAGTGAAGCCGAGTCAGCACGGCTCCAAGGCAGAGGCGCGCGCGGCAGCGGTGGCGGCAAAGAAGGCGGCGCTGGCGGCGCGCAAGGCCAAGCTGGCGGCGGCGCGGGCGGCGAAGCTTGAAAAGCGCAAGGCGGCGCAGGCGGCGCGCAAGAGCGCGAAACACAAAGAGAAAGCCGACAATCCCAAGCACAAGCACGGCAAGCACGCCAAGGCGGAGCCGTAGCCGCTGGCGCGCGCGGCCGTTCCCCGCCGCCGGTCGCTTGCGCTTGGCGCGCAGTCGTGGCAAACATGCCGCGCGATGGCGCGCCTGCAAACCCACATCCAGCCCCGCTCAGCCGACTTCCAGCGCAACCGCGCCCACATGGTCGCGCTGCTGGCGACTTTGGCTGAACGGCAGCAGGCAGCGCGTGACGTCGGTGGCGCCAAGGCCGCGGCCAAGCTTGCGAAACGCAACAAGTTGGGCCCGCGCGAGCGCATCGAGCGGCTGTTGGATCGCGACGGCAGCTTCCTCGAGCTCTCGCCGCTCGCTGCCTACGGCCAATACGACGGCGAGGCGCCGGGCGCCGGCTGCATCACCGGCATCGGTCAGGTCAGCGGCC
>CAIPXZ010000542.1 GCA_903869075.1 uncultured Myxococcales bacterium
GACCAAGAAGTGCGTGGCGTGCCTCATCGACATCGACTGCCCCGACAGTCACCATTGCATCGCGACGGCATGTGTCGCCTTCACCGGCTGCAGCAACTCACTTGGCTGCACCTCGGCAGTCGGCCAGAACGGTCAGAGTCAGCCGATTTGCGATCAGAAGACCGGTGAGTGCACCGCTTGCGTGACGGCCGCAGACTGCCCGGCGAGCAACGACTGCGTTGCAAAATCCTGTGTGCCTTTCAAGGTTTGCCAAAACTCGACGCAGTGCAGCAACGATCAGGTCTGCGACCCAGCGACGAACCGATGTGTCCAGTGCGTGAGCATCGCCGATTGTCCTTCGGACTCGCTGTGCGAGGTTGGAAATTGCCACACGTTCACGCCGTGCGTGAGCGACAAAGCCTGCACGCCGATGGGAATGCTGTGCGACGTAGCAAAAGGCAAGTGTGCGCAATGTCTAAAGAACGCCGACTGCCCCGACATCTACAACTGTCAGAATGTTGGCGTTGCGGGGACGGGTGTTTGTGTCCTGGACATGTGCGCGCAAGGACAAGGCGCATGCAGCAACAACGCCAAGGTGACGTGCAACGCGGTCGGCAACGGCTTTGGCGCTCCGGTCGCCTGTCCGGTGCAGACAACCTGCATCGCGCCCGGCGGCAAGCCGCAGTGCGAGGCATGGAGCTGCAAACCGGGCCTTTCGTGCGACGGCGACAAGCTTGTCACGTGCAGCACCGACGGTTTGACGATTGTTAAGGCGCAGGACTGTGCCGCCAGCGACGGCAAATGTGTTGAGGGCGCGTGTCTGCCCATCATCTGCGCCGCCGGCTTGCCGTTCTGTGACGGGCAGGCCGTGAAGCAATGCAGCGCCGATGGCTTGGCCGCTACGCTCGCCAAGAACTGCACCGAGACCGAGTTTTGTGACAACGGCACCTGCAATCCGCAGAATTGCCCGCCCAACCAGCCGACCTGTGTGGGCGACGTCCTCAAGCAGTGCACGGTCAGCGGATCGGGACCGATCGCAGGGGCCGGGACCGACTGCACCGCGACCGGCCAGAAGTGTGTCGCGGGCGAGTGCCAGACCCCGATTTGCACGGCAGCGACCGTGTACTGCGATGGCAATAGTGTCAAGACATGCAGCGCCGATGGACTGAGCATCCTGAAGGCGCTCCCTTGTGGGATCGGGCACTACTGCGACATCGGCCCCTCGGGCGGTGCGGAATGCCTGCTGGACGTCTGCGCGCCGGGCCTCCCGGTCTGCAATGGGACGATTGCAACAACGTGCAAGTCCGACGGCAGTGGATACGAAAACGCGGGACAGGACTGTGCGGTGACTGCAGACGTCTGCGTTGAGGGCGCGTGCAAGCCGCAGATCTGTCAGCCCGCGATACCGTTCTGTGTCGGCGCTTCGTTGCAGGTCTGCTCGGCGGACGGTACGGTCGTCACGAAGACCGAGCAGTGTGGCACCGGGTATTTTTGTGGCCCCGGCAAGACCGGCGACGCAGGCTGCCAGCCCATCGTCTGTGACCCTGGCCAGCCAACGTGCAACGGCAAGACCGCGACGACGTGCAAGACCGACGGCAGCGGCTTCGTGGCCAATGGCGTCGATTGCGCGGTCACGGGTAAGGTCTGCAGCGCCGGCGCCTGCGTCGGTCTCCTCTGTGACCCGCAAAACCCGCTCTATTGCAATGGCCTTGACACCATGAAGTGCGATGCAACGGGCCTCAATCCGACCAAGTTGCAGGCGTGCGGCTCGGGTTTTTACTGCGCCGCCGGTGCGTGCAGCAAGCAGGTCTGCTCGCCGAACAGCCTCGCCGAGTGCGCTGGGAACAAGCCGGCGACTTGCAACAGCGACGGCAGCGGCTACGCGACGACCGGCGGAGACTGTGGGGTTGGCAAGACCTGCCAAGCCGGCGTTTGCCTAGCGCAGGTCTGCTCGCCGAGCGTCAAATACTGCGACGGGTCAGCCGTCAAGCTGTGCGATGCCACGGGTTTGAGTCCCACGGTCGTTTCGGTTTGCGGTGCTGGAACCTATTGCGGGGGCGGCAGCTGTGTGAAACAGGTCTGCTCGCCCGGAGCAAACACCTGCTCCGGCACGATGGTGCAGACGTGCAACGCCGACGGCAGCGGCTTTCTCGCTGGCTCGACAGACTGTTCCGCATCGGCGCTGTACTGCGTCAACGGTACGTGCAAATCGCAGATCTGCATCCCGGGCGCTGTGAATTGCAGCTCACTCTTGCTTCAAGTCTGCGCCGCAGACGGGATGTCGTATCTGACGACCAACTGCGACGATGGTGATTTCTGTACGATCGACGCCTGCGATCCGATTGGCAACTCCTGCGGTCATGCAGCGAACGCGTGCGATGACGGCAACGCCTGCACGACCGACGTCTGCGCTGTTGCGGCTTGCAGCCATGGCGCGCTGACCGGCCCGAGTTGCAGCGACGGGAATCCTTGCACGAATGGGGAGTCTTGCCTGGTCGGCGTCTGCCAGGGAAGCCAAGCAGTGCTCACGACGGTGGCGGGTCCAGTGGGCGCTGCGACGCTGGGTTTCGTGAACGGCGTTGGAACGACCGCACGCTTCAACAAGCCGAGCGGCATCGCCATGGATGACGCCGGCAACGCCTATGTCGCCGATTCGGGCAACAATCAGATTCGTATGGTCGCGGCCGATGGGACGACCTCTACTGCCGCGGGAACCTCGACAGCGGGTTACGTCGACGGCACAGCAGCCGCGGCGCATTTTTCCTCGCCGTCCGACGTCTCGCTTGACCCGAACGGCGCAATTGTGGTTGCCGATACGGCAAACAACCGGATTCGCCGGCTGACGGCTTCCACCGTAACGACGGTCGCGGGCTCAGGCACAGCGGGCTTTCTGGATGGCGTCGCCTCAAGCGCGCAATTCAAGTCGCCAAACAGCGTTGACGCCTCCTGTGCTGGCACGATCTACGTCTCTGATGCCGGCAACCACCGGATTCGCACGGTCGCGGCAGACGGCACTGTCAGCACATTGGCAGGCACGGGCGTTGCGGGGGGACACGATGGCCCGGTTGGCACCGCGACGTTCTTGACGCCCGCCTGCGTGCGCGCCACTCCTGCCGGCATGGTTTGGGTCGTCGACTCGACGGCGAATACCGTGCGACGAATCTGGCAGGGCCAGGTCTACGAAGTGGCCGGC
>CAIPXZ010000543.1 GCA_903869075.1 uncultured Myxococcales bacterium
GCCGGAAGGCGGACTCGGCCAAGCCCAGAATCCCGCAGGGATTTCTTGAACCATAGCCGCGGACTTTAGTCCGGGGCGTTGGGATGTGGGCGCGACTTGCTGAGCTTGCGACCGCCCTGTGTTCAAGGCGCCGGCGTATTGACGGCGGCGGACGCGGCAGCCAGACTCGCAGCCGGCGCCGCGGCGCGCCGTGGAATGGCCGCTCATGACTGAAAATGCTTGTGAAAACGCGATTTTGCGGCTGCTGACGCAGTTCCCGGACGCGGAGATGCGCGTCAGCGACGTCGCCGCCGAGCTGGATGGGCAGTGGCCGGACGCCGTCGTGGCGCAGGCGCTCGACGCGCTGGTGGCGGCGCGGCAGGTGACGCGGCTGCGCGACGGCGACGCGCTGTGGTTCTCCGTGGCGGTGGACAAGCTGGACGAGGCGGACTGGCCGGCGGACTGACCGCGGCGGCTACTTCAGCTTCACCGTGTGCTTGGCGTGCACCTTGAACTCGACCTTCGCCGCGCCGCCAGTCCGCCCCGGCGACACCTGCTCCGGGTGCTCAATCTTCAGCTCGTACGGCAGCTTTTGCTGGAATTGCTGGTCCTGGGCGTCGATGCTCAGCCGGTCCAGCTCGTACACGACAAGCTGCCCGCCCGCCGGCGTCCCAGGCAGCGGCCACGCGTCCAGCTCCACGCCGCCATAGCCGGCGACCGGGATCGCGAAAAACGGCGGCGTGCCGTCAAACTGCAGGTAATCGGCGCGGACGTGCTCGGTCCAGCGCAGCGCCTTCCAGGCCGTCACTTTCACAGTCTCCGTCAAGGGTTGCGCGGCGTTGGCCGGCACCAGAAACCAGCGCCGCGGCCCGTCGGTGTTGTGGATCGTCAGCTTGACCTTGCGCGCCGCACCCGCACCGGTCGCCATCACTTCCAGCGTCGGCACGCCCTTCAGCTTGAGCGCCTGCGCTTGCGCCTGGTGCAGCACGAGCTGCTTTTCAACGTCCGGCTTGTCGGCGTAGTACGGCTTGTCCGGCGCCTGGCCCTTGAGCAGCCGGTCGAGGTTCGTCGCCACGGAATCCTCCGACATCAGGCCGAGATCCGTGCCGTAGCAGTTGCGCTGCGCCCGGCCGTCAAAATCGACGCTCACCAGCGTCGGCAGCTTGGACACGTCGATGCCCTGGAACAACTGCTGCGCCGGACCGCGCCACTCGTCGACGTCGATGTACACAAGCCGGCCATGTTCCAGCACTTTGCGCACCGCGCCCGACGCCTCGGCGAATTCCTTGATGGCCTTGCACGGCGAGCACCAATCGGCGGTGAACATCAGCACAACCGGCTCGTGCTTGGCGCGGGCGTCGGAAAGCTCGGCGTGCAGCAGATCGCGCAAGGATTGCGGGCCCTTGCGGTGCAGGTAATGGGCGTGGCGCGTCTCCTTGTGCGCGGCCAGCGCGGGCAAGGACGGCAGGAGCAGGGCGGCGATGAGCAGGAGGCGATTCAGCATGGGACGCGGATGGTAGCGAAGGCGCCGCAGGTGCGCCACTGGCAACGGCAGCCGCCGCGGATCGCCGGGCGGCAGCGAATTCAAGCGATGTGCCGGTGGCTACATGTCGCGCATTGGCCGTCGCTGCCGGCTCTGGCGACCAGCGTCGCGCTTGAAAATTGCGCCGCAGCATTGACCTGACCGGGCTGTCCGGAGGAAACTCCCGCGCCGATCGGGCCGGAGCCGCGCCGGGTGCAAGGGTGCACCGGTGTCTGCCCGGCCATCGGCCCGCGCGCGCTGCCGTTCGGCAGTCCGGTGATGGACGCGTACATGACGGAGTCTTCTTCGCTTTCTCGCCGTTTCCTCGTCGCCATCTTCACCGAAGAAGAGGACATCCTCAGCGCCACGCGCGCCGCGACGGACGCCAACCACCCGGTCTACGACGCGTTCACGCCCTACGCCGTCCACGGCCTGGACACCGCGCAAAAACTGCCGCGCTCGCGCATCACCTGGATCGCCTTTTTCGGCGGCGTGTGCGGCTTTTTGACCGCGACGTTCCTGCAGGTTTACACCCAGGGCGTGACGACGTCGGCGCTGTCGGGCTGGCCGCTGATCATCGGCGGCAAGCCGTTCCTGCCGTTCCCGGCGTTCGTGCCGGTGTGGTTCGAGCTGACAGTGCTTTTCGCCGGTCTTTCTGCAGCGTTGGGCATGTTCGCCGTCAACGGCCTGTACCCCGGCAAGAAGGCGCGGCTGCTGATCGACGGCGTGACAAATGACCGATTTGCGCTGGCTTTTGACCCGCAAGGCCGAGGCTTTGACGAGCCGACGATCCGCGCGCTGATGGCGCAGCACCACGTTGCCGAGATCGCGTGGGTGGACGAGGCGCCCGCCAGCACGGGCGGCGCGCGCAAGCTGCTGACCCGCGCCGGGCTCACGCTGGCGGTGTTGCTTGTCGTCATCGCCGGCGCCTGGGTGGCGCTGAACGCGCCGCACCACGAGGCGGAAGTCGCGGCGCCAGCACCGGCGGCGAAGCCGATCGTGCTGCTGACGGAAGCGGAGCTCGCGGGCGTCAACACCGACGCGGCGCTTGTCGTGGCGGGCGAGGCGAAATTCCGCGCAAATTGCGTGGTCTGCCACGGCGAAAAGGCCGAGGGCAAGGTCGGTCCGAACCTGACCGACAAGTTCTGGCTGCACGGCAACGGCTCGCTTGCCGACATCTACGCGACGATCGCCAAGGGCGTGCTCGAAAAGGGAATGCCGTCGTGGGCGCTGACGCTGCAAGCAGCTGATCTCAAAGCGCTGACCGCGTATGTCGGCTCCCTGCGCGGCCGCAATGTGCCGGGCAAGGAGCCGCAGGGCAACCCGGTGGAACTGCCGGCGGCGGCCTCGCCCGCTGCTGCCGCCACGCCTGCGGCGCCGTGACAAAAACATGACAATGGACCCGCTAGTCGCGTTGACCCAGCCTCCTCAGCCCCGAACAATGCTCGGGACCAGCACGGCGAGGTCCCGGCATGTTGTGGCGTCCGAACTCGACCCTCCTCGCGGTGACGACCGCTGTCAGCCTCGGATTTGGCTGCGCAACTTCCGCGCCGCCGATCGTGTCGCCGCCCGACACGCACGGGCCGATCGCCAC
>CAIPXZ010000544.1 GCA_903869075.1 uncultured Myxococcales bacterium
CTGCTGGCGCGGCTGCGGATGCGGCTGATCCCGCAGTTCGCGACCGCCGTGGCGGTGCTGGGCTTTGTCGCGCTGGTGCTGGCCACCACCCAACCGGAGTTGGGGTAAGCCGCGATGACCTATCTGCTTTTTGGCTATTTCCTGGCGCTGTGCCTGCCGCTGTTCATCCGCTCCTGGCGCGCGGCGCTGACCGGGCTGCGGCTGCAAGCGCTGGCGATGGCGGCGATGATCTGGCTGCACGGCGAGCACCTGGCGCCGTCGCCGCTGATCGCCCTGGCCGACATGGTCGTGTTCCGCGCGCTGTTCGCGCCGTGGTACCTGAAGAAAATGGCGGCGGAGCGCGGCGTGCACGCGGCGTTTGACCTGATCCCGGCGAACCTGTTCGTCTGGACCATCGCGGCGATCCTGATCATGACGAGCTTCGGCTTTTCAGCGACGCTGGCCGGCGAATACTCGCGCTCGATCACGCACTTGGGCGTGGCGTGCTGCGGCGTTCTGCTGGCGCTGCTGATCCTCGCTACCCAGCGCGCGCCGCTGGGCCAGGCGATCGCCGCGCTGACGCTGGAGAACGGCATCGCGCTGTTCGAGCTGCACGCGCACCATCACGTCGAGTGGGTGGCGCAGCTGGGCTTGGCGCTCGTGTACATCCTGTCCGTGCTGACGATGGCGCTGCTGGTGCGGCGGCTGGGCATGGTCGACGATGCGCCCGAGCAACCCGCGGACACGGCCATCCTATGAACTACCTGCCGCTCGTCACCGTGCTCCTGCCGCTGCTCGCCGCGGTGCTGTTGCTGCTGCCGGCGCTGTTTCGCCACGCCCGGACGCTGCTGCTGGCGGTCGCGGCGCTGGACATGCTGGCGATCCTGCCGCTGTCGCTGCCGCGCGACGCGCCGTACTTCGCGCTCGAGCACTTCATGGTCGTGGACGCGACGGCGCAGCTGTTCCTGCTGCTCATCAACGCGCTTTTCGCGGGTATTTCCCTGCACTTGCACAACCGCCTGCGCGCCGCGCCGGAGCTGACCGGCGACATCCACCGGCTCGTGCGGCTGGCGCTTGTGTTCATGGCGGCGGCGAACGCGGCGATCCTCGCCAACCACGTCGTCGTCGCCTGGATTTGCCTCGAGCTGACGGCGCTGGCGGCGGTGCCGATGATCCACCACCAGCGGCGCGACTCGGCTACCACCGCGTCTTGGCACTACTTTTTGTTCTCGGCGGTGAGCCTCGGGCTTGTGCTGCTGGGCGTTGTCTGCCTGACGCACGGCATTGAGCTGACGGTTGGCGCCGAGCGCGTCAGCCTGTTCCACGACAACCTGCGGCTGGAAGTGGCGATCGCCGACCCGGTGTGGCGGCGGCTGGGGCTGGCGCTGATGATTTTTGGCTACGCGTCCAAGCTCGGCATGGCGCCGCTGTACGCCTGGCTGCCGGAGACCTACGACGCCGCGTCCCCCTCGGTGACGACGCTGCTGGCGGCGGTGCAGTTCAACGCAGTTTTCGTCGGTCTTTTCAGGATGTTGCAAGTGTACGGCGGCAATGACGCCGACCTCGCCAACTACCAGCTGACCGCGCTCGGCATCGCCTCGATGCTGCTGGCGACCGTCAAAATCGTCTCGACAAACAACTACAAGCTGCTCATCGCCTACGCCGCCATCAACCACGCCGGGGTCATCGCGCTCGGTCTCGCGCTCGGGCGTCCGGCGGCGTACGGCGTCATCCTCTACGTCGTCAGCAACGCGCTCGTCAAGGCGATCCTGTTCCTGACCGCCGGCACCATCAAGGCGCACTATCGCACCAAGAACATCAATGAACTGCATGGGATGATTCGTGAAATGCGCTACAGCGCGCTGTTCTTCCTTGTCGGCACTTTCGCGCTGCTCGGCTTCGCGCCGTTCGGCAGCTTTTTTGGCGAGGTGATCATCATGACCGGGCTGATTACCACCGGACATTACATCACTTTTGCCGCGCTTGGCGTGCTGCTGTCGGTGGTTTTTGTCGCCACGGGTCGCTCGCTGTTTCCGATGGTCTGGGGCGAGCCGCGGCCTGGCGCGGTGCGCGCGCCCGAGTCGCTTGTGGCGCTGGGGCCCAAGCTGTTCTATTTGGCGATTCTGCTGTCGCTGGGCGTATATACGCCGGCGCCGCTGTCAACGCTGCTGCAACAAGTCGCCGGCAGCCTGGGGACCCGCTGATGCCGCCGCTGCCGCACCTGCTCGCCGTTGGCCTGCCGGCCCATCCGCACGCGGAATTCGTGCAGCTCCTGCGCGAGCGCCTGCAGGATGGCGCCCGCGCGCTGGCGTATTTTGGCGAGGCGCAGCCGGACGGCGTCGTGGCGTTGACGGCGCTGCTGCAGGACCCGGCGGGCCTGAGCGTGCTGCGCGGTCACGCCACCGACGACGCGCAACTACCCGCGTTGACTGTGCAATTTCCGCAGCTGCACATCTTCGAGCGCGAGATCCACGAGCAGACCGGCCTGGCGATGCTCGGCCACCCGTGGCTCAAGCCGGTGCGTTCGCCGGTCGCGCCGATGGGCAACTACCCGTTTTTCCAGATGGAAGGCAAGGAAGTCCACGAGGTCGCTGTCGGGCCGATCCACGCTGGCGTTATCGAGCCGGGGCATTTCCGCTTCATGTGCCTCGGCGAGCAGGTGCATCACCTTGAAATTCAGCTGGGTTACCAGCACCGCGGCATCGAGACGCTGCTGCTGCAGCGGCCGCTGGCGCACGCGCCGGCGCTGGTGGAGACGATCGCCGGTGACACCAGCGTCGGCCACGTCTGGGCGTTTTGCCGCGCGCTCGAAGCGCTCGCTGGCATGCAAGTCTCTGAAGAGACTGAGGTTATTCGCGGCATCGCCCTGGAGCTGGAGCGCGTGGCGATGCACCTGACCGGCCTGTCCGGCATCGCCACTGACATCGGATTCTTGCAAGGCGGCACCACCTGGGGCCGGCTGCGCACGACGATTATCAACCTTTCCATGCAGTTGTGTGGCAGCCGCTTCGGTCGCGGCTGGCTCCGGCCGGGCGGCGTGCGCTTTGGCATCGACGCGGCGATGGCGGCGCGGATTC
>CAIPXZ010000545.1 GCA_903869075.1 uncultured Myxococcales bacterium
CAGCGCCGCGCGCGCCGCCAGCGACGACGGCACCCGCGCGGCGATACCCGGGTCCAGCGCGTTGCCGATGAAGTGCAGCTTGGCCGGCGCGATGTGCCGCGCCTTGAGCCAATCGAGCGACGCCTGGCTGTTGCTCGTCGTCGCCACCGCCAGCGCTGAGCTCAACACCGTCAGCCGCGCCTGGGTCGGGTCGTTGGCAAACAGCGACGGCGAGCACCGCACCGCCGTCACCACCGGCGCTGCGCTTGGCCAGCGCGCCGCCAGCGTCGCGTACAGCGCCGGCACCGGCAGCCAGGCGTGCACGAGGTCGGTCTCGGCGCGCGACACAAGCCGGCGCAGCGCAAGGGCAAACTGCGGATCCAGCCGATGGCGCCGCGGCAACGGCACCGCTTCCACGCCCGGCGGGACCTGCTGGAACTGCGCCGCGGCGTTGTACCAAGCCAGCCGCACCGTCCACTGCGCCGGGTCCAAGCCCGCCGCCAGCCGCACGATCTGCGTCTGCGCGCCGCCTGCGGCCAGCGAATCGATGAGCAGCGTCAGGCGGGTCGGCATTTTGAAAGTCTAGGACTTTTTGCGGGTCATGAACATCACAGCGACGTACGCCGCGGCCAGCACCACGATGCCAATCACGATCGTCAGCAGCTTGGCCTTCAGCGCGTGGACCATGGCGTTCGGGTCGTTGATGAGGTTTGGCTCCGCGCCCAGCACTTCCTGGCCAAACAGCGCCAGAACGGTGCACCACAGGCCGGAACCGAGGATCGTCACCGCGCTGTAGACGCCAAACGGCGTGCGCACGATGCCGGCGGGGATGCCGATCAGGTGGCGCACGACCGGCAGAAGCCGGGCAAAAAACACGCCGCCGGTGTGAAAGCGCGCCAGGAACGTCTCGGCCTGGATGAGCTTTTCTGGCGAAATCATGACGTATTTGCCGTAGCGCAGGATCAGCGGCCGGCCGAGCCAGCGCGACACCCAGTACATCACCGTCGCGCCGAGGTACGACCCAGCGGTGCCAGCGAGGATGACGCCCGTGAGGCTGAGCTTGCCCTGCGACGCCCAGTACGCGGCGGGCGGGATCACCACCTCGGAAGGCAGCGGAATAATGGATGATTCAGCCGCCATCGCCGCAACGACGCCGGCATAGCCCCAGTCGCGAACCCAGGTGAACCACAGCGCGATCAAGTTGTGCATCATGAAACAGCCGCCCCAGCGATGCGCAGCGCATCGGGACGCGCAGACTAACGACGCCGCGGGGCGGTGGCAAGAAAGTGCGCTGCTGGCGCTATTCGGCGGAGTCGAGATCCTGCTGCACGCGCTCGATCGTCACCATCGCCGCCGCGAGATCGCGCGCCAACTGCTGGCGTTCCTCGGCGGACAAGGCCGTCGGGTCCAGCGACGCCAAGGAGCTGACCGCGCTGCGCAAGCCCAGCCCCGCGCCCAGATACGGCCCAGAATCCGAGTCGGACATCCCGCGCAGCAGCGTCCGCCGCCGCGCATCCTCGGTCAGCTGCCGCCGCGCGCGCTCCGGCTCCATGTCCGGCTGACGCACCATCAGCCCGGCGATGCGCAGCGCTTCCTCGCCGCCAATGTCCGGGTGCAGCAGCAGATACGCGTGCAAGCGCTCCGCCGCCGCTTCGTGCTCCGCCAGCCGCACAAGCGCCGCACCGTGGCGCAGGCCGATACGCCGCTGCCGCAGCGAATCCTTGAATGATTCCCGCAGCTTGATGATGCCGGCGATGACCTGCAAGCTGCGCCCAGAGACGCCGACATTGCGCGCCACGTCTTCCCAATCCGTCTGCAGGTACGACTTGAGCGCCACGACCGCTTCCGCGCGTTCCAAGCTGTCCAGCCGCTCGTCGAGAATCGTCGCGACGAGGCCGTCGATCACCGATTCGGTGTAGGAGGACTCCGCCGACGCCGCCATGCGCGCCGCCATGGCAGCGACGCTGGAGACTGGCGGGCTGCGGTCGAGACGGGCAAAAGTCTCGCTATTTTCAGGCTCAAACCCAGAAGACACCACGTTGCTGGCCATGCCCACCCCTGCCGGCGCGCCCCTCGCAGCCGAAGTCCGAATCCCCACGATTCGGACGCTTGATAGTCGCCGGAGCGCTGGATCCGTGCAAGCAAAACCCACAAGGGCGGCGGTATTTGGTGAATGTGACAGAATCGCAACAGCCTGTCCTGTCCACAGAACTGTGCGCTACGATGGCGACCGATGACGGATCGCCTGGACACCCTGTTGGCTGCGTTGGACCCGGACGACTTGATCGTCCGTTCCAAGTCCGAGCGGCGGCGCCGGGCGCGCGCACGGGCGCTGCCGACCTGGGGCGAGACGTCGGAGCAGACCCGAGCGCGGCGGACACAGCTGTTTCGCGATCAGGCGCTGGCGTGCGGCTTTTCGCGCGTCGGCATCGCGCGCGCGCAGGCGCTGCCGCAGGCGCAGGCACAGCTGGAAGCGTGGCTGGCGGCGGGTCGCCACGGCAGCATGGCCTGGTTGGCGGACGACGTCGCGCGGCGCTGCGATCCGCAGCAAGTGGTGGCGGGCGCGCAGTCGGTGGTGCTGCTGGCGCTGGACTACGACAGCGCGGCGGCGCACACCCGCGACCTGCCGCTGCAGGCCGAGGACCGCGCGTGGCTGTCCCGCTACGCCTGGGGCGACGACTACCACATGGTCGCCGAGCGCCGCCTCAAGCAGCTGGAAGTGGCGCTGACGGCGCGGCTCAAGCCGGAGCTGGGCGAGCAGTTCCGCGGTCTGGGCGGTCCGGTGCAGCCGTTCCAGGCGCTGCGCGATCTGCGCTGGATGGTCGATCACGGTCCGGCGCTGGAGCGCGAATGGGCGGTGCGCGCGGGGCTCGGCTGGCGCGGCAAGCACTCGCTCGTCGTGCATCCGCGCCACGGCTCCTTCTTTTTCCTGGCGTGTCTCATCACCAGCATCGATCTCGACCCCGATCCGCCGCTGACCGACCACTGCGGCACCTGCACCGCGTGCCTCGATGCCTGCCCGACCGGCGCAATCGTCGCGCCGTACGTCGTGGACGCGCGGCTCTGCATCAGCCACACAACCATCGAGACCGACGGCGCCATCCCCGCCGCCGAACGTCACCTCGTCGGCGACCACGTCTTCGGCTGCGACATCTGCCAGGACGTCCGCCCGTGGAACCGCTTCAGCCAGCCCGGCGACCCGGCGTTCGCGCCAAGGCCAGGACTCGTGGCGCCGCGCCTGGCCGACTTGCTGGCGCTGGACACCGATGAATTCGCCAGCATTTTTGCACAAAATGCCGTGAAACGCCGAGGACTTGCCGGCTTGCAGGACAACGCCAGGGCGGTGCAAGAAGGCCGCTCAGCCGCGGGCCGGCACCAGCGCGGCGACGAGCCAACGTAGCCCCAGCGCCAGCACCGCGATCGCCAGCGCTGGCAGCAGCGCGCCGCAGACCTGCGTCAGCGCCAGGAGCAGGTGCCCGCCCAGCGGCAGATGCAGCAGCCGCCCTGCCCCCCACACCGCCAGCGCCACCAGCAGCACAAGGCCCAGCCCGCGCCATGTCCCCTGCAAATCCGCCTGTGACGGCACGCCGTGCGCGGCGATCGCCACCATCGCGTACAGCCGCAGCAGCGTCGCCGTCCGCGCCCAGCCGCCCGCCGCCAGGTGCCCGCCGGCCACGCCCGCCAGCGCTTGGAGATCGCGGGACAAAGTCGCCGGATCGGTCGTGCGCGTCGGCCACTGCCCGCCTTCCTGCCACGCCAGCAGCAGCATCACCCCGAGCGACGCCAGCAGCGGCGCCAGCCCCACCGCCAGCTCCGCCAGCCACGCCAGCGGCCCGGCGCCTGGCTCCCACAGCACATAGCCCAGCACGCCCGTCTGCTTGTCCGGCGCCAGCAGCCGCAGTTCGCGAATCTTCCGGCGCGTCAGCACGCACGCCAGCGCGTGTGCGCCCTCGTGGACCGGCACGCCCAGCCAGCCCGTCGTCGCCAGCAGCGGCCGCCAGCCCAAGCGCTGCAGCCAGGTCTGATCGGCGAGCGTCGCAAGCCGCTGCACGAACAGCAGCAGCCCGGCGGTCGCGGCGATCGTCAGCAGCATGTCCTCGTGCGGCGGCATGGCGTGAGGCTAGCACCGGCGGCTGATCGCGCCACAAAACCGCGGACTGCCGCCCCTGTCGCGTTTGACCGCGCCGTGCTAGGCTCTGCCGCGACTGCACCTCGAGGCCCCATGCCCAGCGCCGCCGTTGCCCAAGCCCTCTTTGATGTGGCCGCACGCGCCGCAGCGGCTTCTGGCGATGGCGCGCGGGTCTTCATCGTCTCGGATTCGCTCGGCGAGACCGCGGAGCTCGTGACAAAGGCCGCGCTGTCGCAGTTTGGCGAGACGCGCATCAGCTTGCATCGTTTTCCCATGATTACATCGGGTTCGGACATCGACGCCATCGTCCTGGCGGCGACCGAGCGCCCGACGCTCATCGTCTACACGCTC
>CAIPXZ010000546.1 GCA_903869075.1 uncultured Myxococcales bacterium
CCAACGGCAAGAAAGACTGCGACGACACCAACGCCGCCATCCACCCTGGCCAGCTTGAACTCTGCGGCAACGGCGTGGACGACGACTGCGACGGCTTAACCGACGCCGGACCGAACGTCAGCGGCTGCGTGCCGTTTTTCCAGGACAGCGACGGCGACGGCTACGGCACCGGCACCGCCGTCTGCCAATGCGGCGCCAGCGGCTTGTACACCGCCATCACGCCCGGCGACTGCGACGATTCCGCCGCCAGCGTGCATCCCAACACCGCGGAAATTTGCGGCAATGGCGTGGACGACAACTGCAACGGCGTACACGACGAGGCCAACGCGCAGGGCTGCGAGAACTACTACGTCGACCTGGACGGCGACGGCTACGGCACCGCCACGCCAACCTGCCTGTGCGCCGCCACCGGCCCGCTGACGGCCACCGCCGGCGGCGACTGCAACGACGACGCCAGCGCGGTGCACCCCGGCGCCACCGAGGTCTGCGACGGCGTGGACAACAACTGCAACGGCGGCACCGACGAAGCGGACGCGCAGGGCTGCACCGTCCACTACGCCGACCAGGACGGCGACGGCTTTGGCGACGCCAAGAAGAAAGCCTGCGTGTGCGCAGCAGATTTGGCCTACAGCGTCACCGATTCCAGCGACTGCAACGACGCCCAGGCCGCCGCGCACCCGGGCGCGACCGAGGTCTGCGACGGCATCGACAACGACTGCAACGGCCAGACCGACGAGGCCAACGCCCAAGGCTGCCAAGTGTATTTTGCCGATGGCGATGGCGACGGCTACGGCGACACGAGCCAGTTCGCCTGCCTGTGCGAGGCCACCGGCACCTACAAAGTGACCAAGCTGGGCGACTGCAACGACGCCAACCCGGCCATCAACCCGGGCGCGGCGGAAATTTGCGACGGCGTGGACAACAACTGCACCGGCACCACCGACGAATCCGGCGCCTCCGGCTGCACGACGTACTTTTACGACGCCGACCAGGACGGCTACGGCGAGGACGTCGCCAGCGAGTGCTTGTGCGCCAAAGCCGGCTTGTACACCGCCACCGTGGGCGGCGACTGCGCCGACGCCGACCCGAGCGTGCATCCCAAGGCCGACGAAGTGTGCGATGGCGTCGACAACGACTGCGACGGCGTGACCGACCCGACGAATTCGACCGGCTGCACCGCGTGGTACGTGGACAAGGACGGCGATGGCTATGGCAACCCGCAGCTGGCCGGCAAGTGCCTGTGCAGCGGGCTCGGCGGCTACGCCAAAAACACCATGGATTGCAATGACAACGACCCGGCGATCAACCCCGGCGCTGTGGAAATCTGCAACGGCAAGGACGACAACTGCGACGGCATCAAGGACCCCAAAAACACCGTCGACTGCGTGAAGTTCTACGCCGACGGCGACAGCGACGGCTGGGGCGTGACGAGCTTGAGCGTGTGCGCGTGCACGGCCGATACGCTGTTCAAGGCCACGCAAGCCGGCGACTGCAACGACGGCAACGCGGCGATCAACCCCGGCGCCACGGAAATTTGCAACGGTCTGGACGACAACTGCAACGGCCAGACCGACGAGGGCTTGCTCAAGTTGTTTTACCAGGACGCCGACGGCGACGGCTGGGGCGGCACCAACAGCCACATCCAGTGCGCGGCGGACGCGGCGTATTCGAGCTCGACGTCCGGCGACTGCGACGACACCAAGTTCGCGGTCAACCCGGGCGCCACCGAGATCTGCAACTACGTCGACGACAACTGCAATGGCTTGACCGATGAAGGCACCGCGCTGGCGACCTACTACAAGGATCTGGACGGCGACGGCTATGGCGCCGGCGCCGGGCAGTCGCTCTGCGTCGCGACCGGCCAATACACCGTCACCGATAACTCGGATTGCGACGACAGCAAGTTCAACGTCCACCCCGGCGCCGCCGAGACCTGCGACGGCCTGGACAACAACTGCAACGGCCAGACCGACGAGGGCATTCCGACCGCGACCTACTTTGCCGACGCGGACAAGGACGGCTACGGCGGCGGCAGCGGCGTGAGCTTGTGCGGGCCAATCGGCGGCAACACCGCGACCGTCGGCGGCGACTGCAACGACGCCAATGCGGCCATCTACCCCGGCGCCACCGAGACCTGCGACGGCTTGGACAACAACTGCGACGGCCAGACCGACGAGGGCTTTACCAAGGCGCTCTACTACCCGGACCTGGACGGCGACGGCTACGGCACCGGCGCCGGCACGCAGCAGTGCAGCGCCGGCAACGGCAACACCGCGAGCGTCGGCGGCGACTGCGACGACACCAAGGCCGCCGTCCACCCGAACGCCACGGAGGTGTGCGGCAACAGCCTGGACGACAACTGCAATGGCCAGACCGACGAGGGCTGCGTCGTGTGCACCGCGTCGCTCCTGAATAGCTGCGACTCACTTGCCGGATTGCCCGGCTCCGGCGCCGACAGCTCGCAGTGGTACGTGGACACTTGGCTCAAGTCGCAAGGAACGGGCGCGGTCGTCTTCGAGTACAGCACGACCGCTTGCGGCTATGACCCGAGCGGCGCCGGCCAGTCAGCTTGGTTCAATGTCACGATCCCGCAAGGCGCGCTGTTTGTCACCGCGAACATCATCATCAATAATTCCAGCGGCTCGGATCAGGTCATGGTGGTCAAGGCGACGCTCGGATCGGCGGTTGTCAGCTTTGGTCCTTACGCGACGGACCAGTCCAACCTGGTCAAGCAGGCCAAGTGGCCCGTGACCGCGACGCAATGGGGCACAACGGTGCAGGTGAAGCTGACGGTCGCAACGTCCTACCAGTCCTTTGACTGCAGCGGCGGCGTGGCCATCGACAACGTCCGCGCGGCGTGCAATTGACGGATCGGAGAATGATGATGCGCAATCGGACCCGTC
Organism: uncultured Myxococcales bacterium; assembly: GCA_903869075.1. GTDB lineage: Bacteria > Myxococcota_A > UBA9042 > UBA9042 > UBA9042 > CAIYBN01. The sequence goes on from CAIPXZ010000546.1 coordinate 2,904, forward strand.
AAACTTGGCTTCCCTGCTGGCTCCTCGCCGGGTTGCTGACGACGGCGTGCGGCCAGACGGCGACGACGGCGACGCAGGACGGGCCGGACGTCGTGTTCCAGCTGGACATCCAGGCGGCGCTCGACGCGCTGGGCAAGGACAGCGCCGTGCCGGAGATCCTGCACGACCAGACCAGCGCCGCCGACGGCAGCGACGGCGCGGGTGGCAACTGCGAATTCCCAGCCGCGCCGCAGCCGGGCGAGGCCGGCGCCGCCTGCAGCACAAGCAGCGATTGCAACAGCGGATTTTGCGTGGACGCCGCCAACGGCAAGATCTGCAGCGCCGCTTGCTTTGACTGCTGCCCGAGCGGTTTTGCCTGCAAAGCCTACGCCGGCAACAGCGCGACGATGGTCTGCCAGGCCGTCGGCCTCAACCTGTGCTGGCCGTGTACCGCCGACGCCGACTGCGCCAAGAGCGGGAGCGGCGCGCTGTGCGTCCACTATGGCACAAGCGGCAGCTTTTGCGGCAGCGCGTGCGCCAGCGACGGCGACTGCCCCGGCGGCTACCAGTGCGCCATGGCGACGGGTGAAAACGGCACGGCCAAGCAGTGCATCCTGCTGAACGACGGCAAGAAGAGCGTGGAGTGCCCGTGCTCGGCGGCGGCGATCGCGGCCGGCGCGTCGACCGTCTGCCAGGTAGCCAACAGCGCCGGCACGTGCGCCGGCGTGCGTAGCTGCGGCGCCGCGGGCCTGAGCGTCTGCCCGGCCGCCACGCCCACGCCCGAGGTCTGCGGCGACGGCCAGGACAACAACTGCAACGGCCAGACCGACGAGGCCGGCGCGCCCGGCTGCACGCCGTTCTACAGCGACGGCGACAAGGACGGCGACGGCAAAGCCGGCAGCGCCGCGCAGTGCCTGTGCGCCGCGAACGGCAGCTACACCGCCGCCACCGCCACCGACTGCGACGACAGCAACCCCGCCATCAACGGCAAGGCCAGCGAGGTCTGCGACGGCGTGGACAACAACTGCGACGGCCAGACGGACGAGGGCTGCGACAGCGACGGCGACGGCTACTGCAACGCCGCCAAAACGCTCATCGGCACGCCGGCGATCTGCCCCAAGGGCGGCGGCGACTGCAACGACAACGACGCGGCGATCCATCCGGAACAGCAGGAAATCTGTGGCAATTTCAAGGACGACGACTGCGACGGCTTGACCGACAGCGGCCCGAACGTCTCCGCCTGCGTGCCGTTCTTCCAGGACGGCGACGGCGACGGCTATGGCGTGGGCGTGCCGGTGTGCCAGTGCGGCGTCAAGCCCGGCTACACCGCCGTCAAGAGCGGCGACTGCAATGATGGCGACGACAGCATCCACCCCGCGGCCATCGAGGTGTGCAACGGCGTGGACGACAACTGCGACGGCGCGACGGACGAAGCCGGCGCCAGCGGCTGCACGCCGTTCTACGCCGACGGCGACGGCGACGGTTACGGCGTGGGCGCGAGCGTCTGCCTGTGCGCCGCCAGCAAAGCGTTCAGCGCCAGCAAGGGCGGCGACTGCGACGACACCGCCGCGGCGATCAGCCCGGCAGCCGCTGAGAGCTGCAACGGCGTGGACGACCACTGCGACGGCGTGACCGCCGGCGCCGGCGCGCCGGGCTGCACGACGTACTTTGCCGACAGCGACGGCGACGGCTTTGGCGCGTCCGGGAGCGGCGTGTGCCTGTGTGCCGCGTCGACAGCGACGTCCAGCACGCTGGACACCGACTGCGACGACAGCAACGCGAGCGTCCACCCCGGCGCTGCCGAGATCTGCGACGGCCTGGACAACAACTGCGACGGCGTCACCGATGGCGCCAACACAGCGGACTGCAAGGATTTTTATGTGGATGGCGACGGCGACGGCTGGGGCAGCGCCGCGGAATTCGCCTGCCAGTGCGCGGCCGACGCGACGTTCAGCGCCAGCAAAGCCGGCGACTGCCAGGACGGCAACGCCGCCGTCAACCCGGGCGCGACGGAAGTGTGCGACGGCGTCGACAACAACTGCGTGAACGGCGTCGACGAAGCTGGCGCCACTGGCTGCACCGTCTACGCCCGCGACCACGATGGCGACGGCTATGGCGCGATTGGCGATACCAAGTGCCTGTGCGCCAAAACTGGCGAATACACGGCGATTTTGGCGACGGACTGCAACGACAACGACAAAAACGTCCATCCCAAGGCGCTGGAGACCTGCGACGGCGTGGACAACGACTGCGACGGGCTGACCGACCCGGCTGGCTCGGACAACTGCAACAACTGGTTTGTCGACCAGGACGGCGACGGCTACGGCACCTACGCGCTGCCAAGCAAGTGCCTGTGCGCCGGCGGACCCGGGCTGTCCAGCATCGGCGGCGACTGCGACGACGGCAACGCCGCCATCAACCCCGACGCCACCGAGGTCTGCAACGGCAAGGACGACAACTGCGACGGCATCATCGACCCCGCCAACACAAGCGGTTGCACCATCTACTACGCCGACGGCGACGGCGACGGCTACGGCCTGACCAACGTCGTGCGGTGCACCTGCAGCGCCAGCGGCGCGTTCACCGCGACCCAGGGCGGCGACTGCAACGACAGCAGCGCCGCCATCAACCCCGGCGCCGTGGAAATCTGCAACGGCTTGGACGACAACTGCAACGGCCAGACCGACGAGGGCATCACCAAAGCGTGGTACGTCGACGCCGACAAGGACGGCTACGGCACAGGCGTCGCCCAATTCGCCTGCGCCGCCATAGGCGCCTACACCGCGACCCAAGCCGGCGATTGCGACGACAGCAACCCGACGACCTACCCCGGCGCGCCCGAGCTCTGCAACGGCGTGGATGACAACTGCAACGGCCAGACGGACGAGGGCGGCAGCTCCAGCAAGTTCTACCTCGACGCCGACGGCGACGGCTTTGGCACCGGCGGCGGCATGATCCTCTGCGGTACCAGCGGCGGCTACACGGCGACGGTCGGCGGGGATTGCGACGACAGCAACGCGGCGATCCACCCGGGCGCCGTGGAGGTCTGCAACGGCGTGGACGACGACTGCAACGGCCAAATCGACGACGGCTTGCCGACCGGCGACTACTACAAGGACGGCGACGGGGACGGCTACGGCGCCGGCGCGCTCATCGTGGCGTGTAGCGGCGCCGGCTACGTCACGCTGAACGGCGACTGCAACGACGCCAGCGCGGCGATCCACCCCGGCGCCAGCGAGGTCTGCAACGGCGCGGACGACAACTGCAACGGCCAGACGGACGAGGGCTTGGCGACGAGCACGTACTTCCCCGACGCCGACAAGGACGGCTACGGCACCGGCGCGGGCGTCAGCGCTTGCGGACCGCTGGGCGCAAACACGGCGATCGTCGGCGGCGACTGCGACGACGGCAACGCCAACATCAACCCGGCCAAGGCCGAGGTCTGCGGCAACGGCGTGGACGACAACTGCAACGGCCAGGTCGACGAGGGCTGCGTGGCGTGCGCGCCGACGATGCTCGAGGACTTTGAGACGACGAACCTGCCGGCCTGGCTGTTCAGCGCCGGCTCGGGCAGCTTGGCGAAGTACTGGAACCAAGTGACCGGCACCGCGCCGCAGGGCAAGTGGGACTTGGCCTACATCTATTGCGGTTTCAACGGCTGCGTCGGCTACCACAGCACGTCCGCCGCTGGCTATGCCGCCAAGTCGACGGTCAATGTGCCCGCTGGCAGCACCGGCCTGTCAATCGTCGTCGACTTCTACCCCTGCGCATCCGCCAACGGTTGCAGCGCGATCGACACGACCGCCAAGGTCACCGTGACCATCAACGGCGTCGCCAAATCGCTGCAAGGCGGCGTCGATGCGCCGGCGCGGACAACCTTGACGTGGAGCTACGCGCCGCTCGCCGCCGCCACGCCGATGCCCGTCGTCATCACCGTCCAGAGCACGGCCGGCAGCACCGGCAGCAACGCCTGGTTCGGCTTTGACGCCCTGCAATCGACCTGTAACTAACCGAATGAAAATGATGCACTTGCGACCGCTCCACCACTTTTTGCTCGTTCTGCCTGCGCTTGTGGCCATCGCCTGTGGCGACGTGACGCCGCCGGCCATTCAGGTTGGCGCCGGCGAAGACGCCGCGACTGCCGATGCTGCCGTGCCAGATGTCGCTGCCGACGCGGCGGTGCCGGACACGTCCGCCGTGGACGCTGCCGCGACCGATGCCGCCACGGACGCCGCCGCGCCGGACGCTGACGCCGCTGCCACCGACGCGCTGGCGGAAGTCGCGGACGCCCAGACCGACGCTGCCGCGGAGATCGCCGACGACGCGACGGCTGCCGATGTCGATGACGCCGCCGCGGCCGATGACACCGCGGACGCGGCCGATACCGCTGACGTGCCGTTGCCGCCGCCGGGCGCGCTCTGCGATCCGTGCCAGAGCAACGCCGACTGCCAAAAGCAGGGCGATTCCGGGGCCTTGTGCATCAGCCAGGGCGGCCAAGGCAGCTTTGCGGCGCCAGCTGCGACCTGAGCGCGCTTGTCGAGACGTGCCCCGCCGGCTTTGCATGCAAGGCCATCGGCAGCGGCGGCGCGGCACAGTGCCTCGCTGTCGGCGGCACGTGCGCCAGCTGTTCCGCGCAGGCCACCGCCAACAGCGCCAGCACCAGCTGCAGCACAAGCAACGCCGCCGGCAGCTGCAGCGGCAAGCGCGTGTGCGGCAGCGACGGCTTGAGCGCCTGCGACGCGCCGACGCCCGCGACCGAGACCTGCAACGGCGCGGACGACAACTGCAACGGCCAGACTGACGAGGGCTTTGCCGACCAGGACGGCGACGGCATCGCCGACTGCGTTGACCCGGACAGCGACGGCGACGGCATCGCCAACGCCGCGGACTGCTCGCCGACCAACGCCGCGATCCACCCCGGCGCCGCGGAAATCTGCAACGGCTTGGACGACGACTGCGACGGCGTGACCGACGTCGGCGACGGCTTGCCGGGCTGCAGCGCGTTCTTTTGGGACGCCGACTCGGACAGCTACGGCAGCAGCGCCAGCGTCTGCCGGTGCGGACCCAGCGGCCTGTACACCGCCAGCGTCAGCGGCGACTGCAACGACTGCAACGACGCCATCCATCCCGGCGCCGCCGAAATTTGCAACGGCGTGGACGACAACTGCGACGGCAGCACGGACGTGAGCGCGACTGACTGCATCGCATGGTACGTGGACGGCGACGACGACGGCTACGGCGCCGGCGACCCCGTGTGCGCGTGCGTGGCGCAAGGCAGCCACACCGTCAGCAAAGCCGGCGACTGCAACGACGGCGACGGCGCGGTCCACCCCGGCGCGGCGGAAATCTGCGACGGCGTGGACAACGACTGCGACGGCGTGACCGACGGCCCCGGCGCCAAAGGCTGCACAAACTTCCACGCCGACGTCGACGGCGACGGCTACGGCGACCCCGCCAGCAGCGCGTGCCTGTGCGCGCCCGGCGGCGTGTTCACCGTCATCAACAAGACCGACTGCGACGACAACAACGCGACCGTGTACTTTGGCGCCAAGGAGCTCTGCGACGGCATCGACAACAACTGCGACGGCTTGACCGACGAAGCCGGCGCCGTCGGCTGCACGACCTACTACCTGGACGGCGACGGCGACGGCTTTGGCGGCGGCGTCGGCCAGTGCCTCTGCCAGCCCACCGCGAGCTTGCACGTCACCGTCGGCACCGACTGCGATGACACGAACGCCAAAATCTACCCCGGCGCACCGGAATTTTGCGGCAGCGTCGACCACAACTGCAACGGCATCGTCAACGACCCGGGCGCTGGCGGCTGCACCGTCTTTGCCCGCGACCACGACGGCGACGGCTACGGCTTGGCCAGCGACACGACTTGCCTGTGCCAGATCGCCGGCGAATACACCACCGTCGACACAACCGACTGCAACGACAACGCCAAGAGCGTCCACCCCGGCGCCGCCGACATCTGCAACGGCGTGGACGACAACTGCGACGGCGTGACCGACCCGGCGGGCTCGGGCGGCTGCTTCACCGTCTACACGGACAGCGACGGCGACGGCTTTGGCGCCGACGTTCCCGGCGTCTGCCTGTGCTCGTACGGCGCCGGCTACGCCAGCGTCCACACCGACTGCAACGACGCTGACGCCAGCATCAACCCCGGCGCCACCGAGGCCTGCGACGGCAAGGACAACAACTGCGACGGCGTGACCGACCCGCAAGACGCCGCGGGCTGCTTGAACTATTACGAGGACGACGACACCGACGGTTATGGCCAGACCGCCAAGAAAGCCTGCCTGTGCCTCTCCGCCGCGCCGTTTACCGCCACCGTGCCCGGCGACTGCAACGACACCGCCAGCGGCATCCACCCGGGCGTCAGCGAGACCTGCAACGGCGTGGACGACAACTGCAACGGCCAGATCGACGAAGGCGTGACCAAGCTCTTTTTCCTGGACGCCGACAAGGACGGCTACGGCACCGGCACCGGCGCGGCCAGCTGCAGCGGCGACGCCGGCCACACCACAGCGACAAACGGCGACTGCGACGACACAAAGAGCAGCGTCCACCCCGGCGCGACGGAGACGTGCAACACGATCGACGACAACTGCAACGGCCAGACCGACGAGGGCCTCGCCAAGAGCACCTGGTACGTGGACGGCGACAGCGACAGCTACGGCGGCGCGACGTCGGCGCAGCTGTGCGGCCCCAGCGGCGTGTTCAAGACCGCGACGCCCGGCGACTGCAACGATGGCAACGCCGCTGTCAACCCCAGCGCGCTGGAGGTCTGCAACGGCGTGGACGACAACTGCAACGGCCAGACCGACGAGGGCTACGCCACCGCGACCTACTATCAGGACGCCGACGGCGACGGCTACGGCACCGGCCTCGGCGTCG